>JAWVEV010000104.1:0-4703 GCA_033856535.1 Miltoncostaeaceae bacterium
GGCGGCCGCGGACGCCGCGCGGGGGGCGCTGCCCGAGCTGGCGGCCGGATTGGCGCGCGCGATGGGCGCCGAGGTGGCCGTGGGCCTGCAGGAGCGGACGAATGACGCGCCGCGGCCGGCCCGCCCCCGGACCGAGGAGGTCTTCGATGCCTATGCGTAGGGACCGCCAGGGCGAGCGGCGGCCGACGGCGTCGGCGCTGCGCTACAGCGAGGGATCGGGCGCCCCGGAGGTGGTCGCGACCGGCCGCGGGCTCATCGCCGAGCGGATCGTGGCGGCCGCGAAGGACGCCGGCATCCCGATCCGCGAGGACGCGGTGCTGGCCGAGGCGCTGGCGGTGCTCGAGGTGGGCACCCAGATCCCGCAGGAGCTCTACCGGGCGGTGGCCGAGGCGCTGGTGTGGGCCTACCGGCTCTCGAGCGGCGCGCCGGGCGCCGGCACCGTGCGGGGGCCCCGCTAAAGACGCCGGCCGGCCGGCCGACCACCGGGCCATGGCCGAACTCGTCCCGACCCACGCCCCGGTCCACCACGGGGACGACCCCGCCGTGCTCCATCGCGAGGGCCTCCGCCGCTTCCAGGCCGGGGACGTCGCCGGCGCGATCGAGGCGCTGCGCGCCGCGCTGGCGCGGTCGGTCGACCCGGAGCTGCTCAACGACCTCGGTGTCGCCTGCGCCGCGGCCGGCCTCCCCCGCGAGGCCGCCGGCGTCCTGACCGCCTGCCTGCTCGCCGACCCCGAGCGGACCGAGGCCCGCGAGAACCTGGCCGCCCTGACCGCGGCCGACCCCACCCCGGGCCCGGCCGCGCCCGCCCCCCCGACCGAGACCGGAGGCCCCGTGAGCCAGGCCGTCTACCTGGGCGACCACACCGCCCTCGCCCGCCTGCCCTTCGGGGCCAAGATCTACCTCGACACGCGGGACCTGTCGCTGGCGCCGCACCTGATGCTCGGCAGCGAGTGGGAGCCCTGGACCACCGAGCTGATCCGCGCGCTGCTGCGCCCCGGCTCGACCTTCGTGGACGTCGGCGCCAACGTCGGCTACTTCACGCTGCTCGCCGGGTCGATCGTCGGCCCCACCGGCCACGTGGTGGCCTTCGAGCCGAACCCGGACCTGGCGTCGCTCGTCGCGCGCTCGCTGTCGGTGAACGGCCTGCACTCGTTCACCCGGCTGATCCAGGCGGCGGCGATGTCGCGGCCGGGGCAGCTCGAGTTCAAGCGCTTCGCCGGGCACCAGGGATCGAGCGGCTTCTACGTCACCGACGAGCTCGCCGCCCGGTTCCACGACCGCCTTGAGCGGATCGTCGTGGACTGCACCACCCTGGACGAGGCTCTGGCCGACCGCGGCCTGCGCATCGACCTGATCAAGATCGACGCCGAGGGCGCGGAGCCCGAGGTGATCGCCGGCGCCGAGCGGCTGCTCGAGGAGCAGCGCGGGATGCAGGTGATCATGGAGTACACGCCGTCGAACCGGCCGGCCGTCGAGGCGCTGCTCGACCGCGGCTACCGCATGTGCCAGCTCGGGCACGACCACAGCCTGACCCCGATCGAGGCCGACCATCTCGACGACAGCGGGCGCCTGGAGATGCTGTTCTTCTTCCGGGGGCTCGGCGGCGCGCTGCAGGGCGCCGGCGCGAGCGCCGCACTGGCCGAGTGACCTCCCCGCTCCCGCTGGTCTGGCACGCGCCCCTGCGCGGGCCGTCGGGCTATGGCGACGAGGCGCGCACCTTCCTGCTGGCGCTCGAGTCGATCGGGCGCCCGGCGGCGGCGGCCGCGGTGAGCTGGGACACGACGAATGTCGCCCTCCCCGAGTGGCAGGCGCGCGCGGTGCGCGCCGCGCTCGGCCGGGCGCCGGCCCGCGAGCACGTCCTGGTGCACCACGTCCAGCCCTCGCCGCTGCACGGGCGCAACGAGTGGGGGCCCGACGTGGCGCGCACCATGTACGAGACCGACCGCATCCCCGCGCGCTGGCCGGCACGGCTGATGGAGGTCGACGAGGTCTGGGTGCCGTGCGCCTTCAACCTCGACACCTTCGAGCGCGGCGGGGTCTCGCGCGAGCGCCTCCACCTCCTGCCCGAGACGATGGACTTCGCGCTGTTCGACCCGGCCGCCGCCGCCCCGCGCCGCTGGCCCGGCGCGCACGGCTTCGTCTTCCTCACCAGCTTCGATTTCACCGACCGCAAGGGCTGGGACGTCCTGATCGACGCCTGGGCGGACGCCTTCGGCCCGGACGACGACGTCACCCTGGTGCTGAAGTGCGGCTCGCTGGAGGGCCTCGGCCCCGACGACATCCGCGCCCGGCTCGAGGCCCGCCTGGGCGGCCGGCCCGCCGCGACGATCGTCGTCGACGGCGAGCTGCTGCCGGCGGCCGACGTGCCGGGCATCTACGCCGGCGCCGACGCCTTCGTGCTCGCCACCCGCGGCGAGGGTTGGGGCCGCCCGCCGATGGAGGCCCTCGCGATGGGCCTCCCGACGATCGCCAGCGCCTGGAGCGGCAACCTCGAGTTCATGCACCCTGGCAATTCCTGGCTGATCGAGGGCGAGGTCGTGCCGGTGCGCCGATGGCGGCCGCTGCCGCCGGAGCTCTGGAAGGGCCACCGCTGGTTCGAGCCCGACCGGGAGGCGCTGGCCGCCGCGCTGCGCGAGGTCGCGACGCTCGGCCCGGCCGCGCGCGAGCGCGCCGCCGGCGCCCGTGAGGACCTGATCGCCCGCTTCGGGCCGGAGCCGGTCGCCAATCGGCTGGTCGAGCTGGCCGAGGGCGCCCTGGAGCGCTGGCGCGCCCGGCAGCGCCTGAGCGTCGCCTGCGTCTGGCGCGGACCGTGGGGCTCGGCCTCCTCGCTCGCGCTGGTGAACGACGCCCACGCCGGCGAGATCGAGGCGGCGGGGCTGGCCGTGGAGCGCCGCGCGCCGAATGGCGCGCCGGTGCCGCGCGCGGTGACGACCGTCACCTCGTCGTGGCCGCCGGTCTTCGCGCCGGCCAGCGCCGGGCCGCTGGTCCTCTACCAGCCCTGGGAGTACGGGCGCATCCCCGCCGAGTGGCTCGAGGAGATCCGTCGCGGTGTGGACGAGGTCTGGACGCCGTCGGCGTTCGCCCGCCAGGCGTTTGTCGACTCCGGCGTGGCGCCGGAGCTCGTGCACGTCGTGCCGAATGGCGTCGACCTGGCGCGCTTCACCCCCGCGGGCCCGCGCCGGCCGCTGCCGACGACGAAGGGCACGGTGCTGCTCTTCGTCGGAGGAACGATCTTCCGCAAGGGCGTCGACCTGCTGCTGGAGGCCTACGGCCGTGCGTTCGGCTCCGAGGACGACGTCTGCCTCGTGGTGAAGGCGACGGGGGCCGCCGGCGCCTACGACGGCCAGACCGCCGACGCCGCCCTGGCCCGCTTCGGCGAGGTTCCCGGCGCGCCCGAGCTGGTCATGCTCGACGAGGATCTGCCGTCCGCCGAGCTGCCGGCGCTCTACCGTGCCGCCGACGTCCTGGTGCAGCCCTACCGCGCCGAGGGCTTCTGCCTGCCGGTGCTGGAGGGGCTTGCCTGCGGGCTGCCGATCGTCGTGACCGCCGGCGGGCCGACCGACGACGTGGTCAGCGACGCCTGCGCCTGGCGGATCCCGGCCGCGCGCCGGCCGCTGCCGCCCTCCGAGCTGGAGCTGGTCGGTGAGGGCTGGATGCTCGAGCCCGACGTCGACGCGCTGATCGACGCGCTCCGCGCCGCGGTCGATCCGGCCGCGCGCGCCGCCAAGGCCGCCTGCGCCCGCACGCACGCCGCGCCCTGGGGTTGGGACTCCGCCGCGGCGGCGGCCCGCGCGCGCCTGGACGCGCTGGCCGGCGTCCGCCCGGTCCGCGCCCTCGACCCGGTCGTGATCCCCGAGCGGCGCCGGGTCCTCTTCGGCGCGATGCCCGCCTGGGACCGGCCCGAGACCTGGGAGCCGGTGGTCACGGCCTACGCCCGCGCCTTCGGCCCGGACGCCGACACCACCTTGCTGCTGCGCGCGGCCGACGAGACCGACGCCGGCCGGCGCGTGCTCGACGCGCTGGCGCGCGCCGCCCTCGACCCGGCCCTGCTGGCCGACGTCGCGATCGCGCCGGGCCCGCCCGGCGACGACCTGGCGCTCGAGCTCGGCTGCGACGCGATCGTCCACGCCGCCGGCCCCGCCCCCACGCGGGCGCGGCTGATCGTGCCCCCCGACCCCGCGGCCCTCCGGGCCGCCGTCCAGTAGGCGAGGAGCCCGATGGGAATCCGCACCACCACGCTCACCCCCAGCGCCGCGACGCTCGACCCGGCCGACTGGGCGCGCCGCCTGGACGCCCTGGGCCTGGCCTTCGAGTCGGCCGCCGAGGCCGGCGACGAGGGACGCATGGCCGAGCTGCTCGCCGAGCCGGAGCGCTGGGAGGATCCGCACCGGCGCCACGCCCTGCGCAAGCGGCTGACCGAGGCCGCGCTGGCCAGCCCGGCGCGCGGCGCCCGCCGCTGGCAGACGGCCTTCGCGCTGGCGCTGGAGCCGCTGGTCGCGCACCTGGAGCGCACCCCCGCCGAGCCGGTGCTGCTCAACTACGCCGGCGTGATGCTCTACGAGCTGGGGCAGGCGCCCGCGGCGCAGGCGCTGTTCGACGCGGCCGCCCGCCTGGATCCGGAGCTGGCCGACGCCCGGCGCAACGCCGCCGCGGCCCGCAAGCGCCGCAAGGGCGCGGTGAAGGACGCGCCGAGTGGCGCGCTG
>JAWVEV010000105.1:0-10360 GCA_033856535.1 Miltoncostaeaceae bacterium
CGACAGGTCGTTGGCCACCGGCGCCATCAGGCGCTCGTAGGCCTCGCGGTCCGGGCCCAGGCCCGCCGCCGTGACGGCCACCGAGCGCTCCAGCATCACCGCGGTGCCGTCGTCGAGCGGGTGGGCCAGCGGCGCCTCCGGATGCACCAGCTCGATGCCCATCCGCTCCAGCGGCAGGCTCCGGAAGAAGGGGGAGCCGGCGACGAGGGGATGGACGGCCGAGCACACGTCGTGGACGAAGCCCGGCGCCGTCAGCTCCTCCGACCGGCAGCCGCCGCCGACGGTCTCGCGCGCCTCGATCAGGAGCACCGAGCGCCCGGCGCGCGCGAGCGTCAGCGCCGCCGCGAGCCCGTTGGGGCCCGCGCCGACGACGATCGCGTCGCGGCCGGCGCTCAGCGGCGCGCGAGCCGCCGCAGCGGCGCGGTCATGCGGTATCCGGTCGAGCGCAGCGCGGCGTTGTGCCAGACGTTGCCGGCCCGCGCCCACTGGCGCCGCTTGTCGACGCACACCACTCGCGTGTCCACCCGCGCCTGCACCCCGAAGTGCGCCGCCAGCTTGGCGAGCGTGCGCTCCCAGAAGACGTCCTCCTGGCGGTGCCCGCCGAGCATCATGCCGACCTCGTAGATGGGATCGTTGGCCCGGATCAGCAGCTGCGCCTGCGCGACGGTCATCGCGTCCTCCTTGGCGGCGCTGAAGGTGATCCAGCCGGCGAACATGTGGCCCTGCGGGGTCATCAGCGTGAACGACTCCTCGTCGGCGTACAGCACCATCACGCCGGTCGAGAGCTTCATGCCCCCGGGGACGCTCATGTTGATCACGGCCACCTCGCCCGGCGCCAGCCCGGTGATGGGCCCGTAGAAGCGCTGGTCCGACGGCCAGAAGTCGGGGAAGCGCGAGCGCCAGGTCGCGATCAGGTCGGTCGGCGAGACCACCTCGGCCGGCAGCCGCACCTGGTACGTCTTCTGCCACATCTTCCCGAAGCCCTGGATCGGGCTCATCAGCCGGCGTCCCTCGACGTTGCGGTTCACCGCCTCGTCGGAGATGTCGCTCACGCGCAGGCGCGAGACCGACTTCGCCCAGTGGGTGGCGTCGCGGGCCGCCGCGACCTCCTCGGGACGGGCGTCGCCCTCGTCCGGTGCGGTCATCGTCGTCTCCTGTCTATGCCACGCCGGCGGCCGCGAGCGCCTCGCGCTCGTCGCCGCGGATGTCGATCGCCTCGTCGAGGCGGGTCAGCTCGAAGATCTGCCGGTAGTGCTCGCTCAGCCCGAACGCGATCAGCTTGCGGCGCTGCCGGTTGGCCCGCACGAGCAGGGTCACCAGCAGGCCGATGCCGCCGCTGTTCATGTACTCGAGGCCGCTGAAGTTCAGGACGACGGCCTTCGTCCCGTCGCCGGCGCGCTCGTAGGCCGACATCAGCACGTCCTCCGAGCCGGACGTGATGTCGCCCCGGATGTCCAGGATCGCCGCGCCGCCCGCGGTCCGGACCTCCATCGTGGTGGTCTCGCTCATGTGCTCGCTCCCGGTCCGGGGGTTGCCAGTGCGTCATCGGGCACGATCCGCATGAAGTCCGACAGGCGGGTGATCTCGAAGATCTCCCGGTAGTGCGGGGTGAGCCCGCGCGCGCTCACCTCGCGGCGCTCGGCGCGGGCGCGGGCCAGCAGGCCCACGATCAGCGCGATGCCGGTGCTGTTGATGTAGTCCGCCTCGGCGAAGTCGAGCATCAGCTCGGCGCGGCCCAGGGCGGCGGCCTCGGCGCCGGCGCGCGCGATCGCGGGCTCCGCGCCGGCGTCGATCCGCCCGCGCAGCTCGATCACGGCCACCCCGTCGCGGTCGGCGACGACGGCTCCGGACTCAGTCGCGTTCATGGTCCCCCCTCCAGGTCGAAGCCGAGCTCGAGCGTGTGGCGGTCGCCGTCGGTCTCGGCGCGCATCTCGTCCACCATCCGCTCGATCAGGAAGAGGCCCCAACCGCGCGGGGACTGCATCCCCGCGAGCTTGGCCTCGAGGTCGGGGAGCACCGGCGAGCCGGCCGGCGCCTCGCCGCCCAGGTCCGTGATCCGCACCCACAGCCGTCCGCCGTCCAGCGAGACCCGGATCGTTGCCGGGACGTCCTCGCGGTAGCGGTTGCCGTGCTCCATGGCGTTCATCGTGGCCTCGCCCACCGCGGTCTTCAGCCGCTCCAGCCGCTCGCCCGCCAGCCCGAGCGGCGCGGCGACCTCCGCCACGCGCTCGATCGCCAGCCGCTCGTTGCCCGGAGCGCTCGGGATGCTGACCTCGGCCAGCACGCGCTCCGCCTCCGGGCCGCCGATCCCGGCGCCGAGCGAGCGGCGCAGCGTGACCAGCGTGATGTCGTCCTCCTGCTCCCAGCCGGCGCCGGTGAAGGACGCCAGGGCGCCGAGCATCGAGTCGATCATCGCCTGCCCGTCGCCGCCGCGGCCGACCAGCTCGAGGGTGCGCGGGAAGCCGAACATCTCGCCGGAGGGGTTGTGGGCCTCGGCCAGGCCGTCGCTGTGCAGCAGGACCGTCTCTCCGGGCTGAACGACCGCCTCGCGCTCCTCGTACTGCATGCCCGGGAGCAGGCCCAGCGGCATCCCGCGGGCGCGCAGCTCGGCGCCGCCCTCGGCCGTGGCGACGTACGGCAGGTTGTGGCCGGCGTTCGCGAACGTCAGACGGCCGGTCTGGCGCTCGAGGACCGCGTAGAGGCAGGTCACGAACATCTTCTCCGGCATGTCCGGGCAGAGCAGCTCGTTGACCTCCTCGAGCACCTCGCCCGGCGCGACCAGCCGCTGCGCGGTCGAGCGCAGCAGGGTGCGGCTCGCCGCCATGACCATCGCGGCCGGGACGCCCTTGTCGGTCACGTCGCCGATCACCAGGCCCAGGCGGTCGCCGGGGAGCTCGATGAAGTCGTAGAAGTCGCCGCCCACCTCGCGGGCCGGCCGGTAGTAGGCCGCCAGCTGCCAGCCGGTGAGGTCCGGCACCTCGTGCGGCAGGAAGTTCGCCTGGATGAGCTGCGCGACGCGCAGCTCCTGCTCGATGCGCTCCCGCCCGCGGGCCTCGGCCTCCTGCTCCCGCACCAGCTGGCCCACCCGCACCGCCGGCCCGGCCTGGCCCGCCAGGCTCGACAGCAGCTTGCGGTCGTCGGCCGTGTACTCCTGCTCGGAGAGGCGCGGCCCGAGGTTCAGCACGCCGATCAGCTCGCCCTGGCTGACGAGCGGCACGGCCAGCCTCACGCCGGCCTCGCGCATGGCCACGAGCGCCGGCGAGTCGAGCTCGAGCTCCTCCACGTCCACCACGCCGCCGGCGCTCTGGAAGTAGGCGACGATCGGGTCGTTCGGGGCGATCTCGATCGCGGGCGCCTCGGGCGCGGCCGGGGCGGCCGGCGCCGGCGCCGCGGCGTCCGCGGTCCCGCGCCGGAGGCGCCGGCGGACCGCGCGAAGGGAGGTGATCGGAAGGCGTGTCGTCATCGCACCATCGTTTCTACGGGCGGAGCGTCCGGACAACGTTACGAGGACCGGTCCGGGCGAAGCCAGAGGGACACGTGCGCCGGCTGCATCGTCTCGCGCACGACCCCGGTGAGGGCGCCGCGGAGGGCGTCGAGGTCGGTCTCGGCGCGCAGGTGTGCGGCGAACCGCTCCAGGGTCCGCTCCGCGTCGTACTTGTGGCGGTAGAAGCGCCGGTCCACCGCGGCCTGGATGCGCCGCCGGGCCGGCCGCACCAGCGCCGCCACGGCGAGCGTCGAGAGCGCGATCGCCAGGTTCGACGCGCCCGTGAACGGCTCCAGCGCGAGCCCCAACAGCAGGGCCAGGGCGACGTAGGCCGCGGCCAGGATCGCGGTGAGCGCGCCGTAGACCAGCGCGCGGTTGATCACCAGGTCGACGTCGAAGAGCCGGTGGCGCAGGATCGCCGCGCCGGCCGCGATCGGGAACAGGGCGAAGCCCAGCTCCGTGAGCATCGTCGACCCGCTGTCGTCGACGGCGAGGTAGATCGCGACGTCGCCGACCACGGCGATCCCCACGACGGCCGCCGCCAGCGCGAGCCATTTCAGCTGGTCGCGCTCCACGCCCCGCGCGCGCCGGAGCCGCGCCGGGATGCCGAGGCCCGCGATCCCGACCGCGAGGACCGACCCGAGCCAGCCGGCGGCGCCGGCGGCGACCGCCAGGTCGCGCGGGATCGGCAGGTCCAGCGGGCTGTCGACCATCGTCAGCGGCTCGGAGAGGGCCCCCGGTCGCAGCGCGCCCAGGGCGAGCAGCGCCATGGCGGCGATCGCCAGCCAGGCGGCCGGCCGCCAGCGGCGGGACGGCAGCCGGCCGTCCGGGAACAGCAGCAGCGCCAGGGCGAGCAGGCCCAGCGTGAGCGGCTGGCCCACCTCCGCGACCAGCGCCGCCGCGGCTCCGCCCGGCCACGGGTCCGCGGCGAGGAAGAGCATCCGCTCCGCGTACTGCCAGCCGAGGTCGCTCGCGGCGAGCAGCAGGCCGGTGGCGCAGAAGATCCAGCCGATCGGGTTGGCCGGCGCGCGGCGGGCGACGAGCCCGCCGACCAGCCCGAACGCCAGCGCCGCAACCGCGAACCCGATCCCGTTCGCGCCGTCGAGCGTCGCGCCGTCGGCGGGGGTCGACGCGCCGCCGGCGAGCGCCATCAGGACGACGGTGCCGGCGACCATCGCCAGGCACAGGACCGGGAGCGCGACGGCCGAATGCCTCACCGGCTCGGCTCCCGCAGCCACAGGGAGACGTGCGCGGGCTGCATCGTGTCCCGCACGACGCCGGTGACCTCGGCGCGCAGCGCGTCGAGGTCGGTCTGCGCGCGGAGCCGCGTCGCGAACCGCTCCAGGGTCCGCTCCGCGTCGTACTTGCGGCGGTAGAAGCGCCGGTCCACCGCGGCCTGGATGCGCCGCCGAGCCGGCCGGACGAGCGCCGCCACGGCCAGGGTCGAGAGGGCGATCGCCAGGTCCGAGCCGCCGGTCAGCGGCTCCAGCGCCAGGCTCATCAGCAGGGCCAGGCCGATGTAGGTCCCGGCCAGCAGGGCGGTCAGGGCGCCGTAGACCAGCGCCCGGTTGATCACCAGGTCGATGTCGTAGATCCGGTGGCGCAGGATGGCGACGCCGGCCGCGATCGGGATGAGCGGGAAGGTGACGATCATCAGGGCCGCCACGTCGACGTGGCCGGCCGCCACGCCGGCCATCGTGATCAGGACCGCGACGGCGAAGATCCCCGCCGCGGTGGCCACCCACTTCACTTGCT
Organism: Miltoncostaeaceae bacterium; assembly: GCA_033856535.1. Lineage (GTDB taxonomy): Bacteria > Actinomycetota > Thermoleophilia > Miltoncostaeales > Miltoncostaeaceae > JAWVEV01. The sequence goes on from JAWVEV010000105.1 coordinate 5,240, forward strand.
GGCGCTCGACGCCCCGGGACCGGCGCAGGCGGAAGATCATCGCCGCGGCGGCGATCGGGATCGCGACCGCGGTACCGGCCAGGCCGACCACCCAGAGCACCTGGCCGAGGCCGCGCACCTGGTCCACGCCGAACGGGCCCGGGACGCCCTTGAACTCTTCGTAGCCGATGTAGGCGGGGGCGAGCGCGGTCCCCAGCGCGAGCGTCGCGGTGGCGCTCACCGCGAGCCAGACGGCCGGGCGCCAGCCTCGGCTCGGCGGCCGGCCGTCCGGGAACAGCACGAGCAGGAGGGACGGCACCTGCACCACCGCGGGCAGGAAGCACCACTGAGAGACCCAGGCCATGATCTCGCCGCCGGGCAGCGACCCGGGCGCGATGAAGAGGGTCCGCATGGCCCACTCCTCGGCCAGGCCCGACAGCGCCAGCACGGCGGCGCCGGCGTCGAGCACCCAGCCCACCGCGTTGCGCGGCTGCCGCGCGGCCACCAGGGCGCCCACGGTCCCCATCGCGAGCGCCACGACCGCGAAGCCGATGAGGAACACGAGGTCGCCCGTCTCCCGCACCGGGTCGCCGGCGTCGACGATGCCGAGGACGATCGCGACGGCGCTGAACGCGATCCCGGCGCCCCAGATGCCCCAGGCGAGCCGGCGCGCGCGGGCCTGGCTCAACCCTCGTCGGACCGGCTGCCGCCGGCCCGCTCGCATCCCGGTGAGCCGCCCGGGGCGTCTCACCGGGCCGGCTCCCGCAGCCACAGCGAGACGTGCGCGGGCTGGACCGTCTCGTGGATCGCGGCGGTGAGCACCCCGCGCAGCGCGTCCAGGTCGGTCTCGGCCCCCAGGCGTGCGGCGAAGCGCGCCAGGGTCCGCTCGGCGTCGTACTTGCGCCGGTAGAAGCGCCGGTCGACCAGGGCCTGCACCCGCCGGCGTACGGGCCGCACCAGCGCGGCCACGCCCAGCGTCGAGAGCGCGATGGCCAGGTCCGATCCGCTGGTGAGCGGCTCCAGGGCCAGGCTGAGCAGCAGCGCCAGGCCGACGTACGCGCCGGCCAGCAGGGCGGTGAGCGAGCCGTAGACCAGCGCCCGGTTGATCACCAGGTCGATGTCGTAGATGCGGTGGCGCAGGATCGCCGCGCCGGCGGCGAGCGGGATCGCGCACCAGCCGATGACGAGCACGACGCCGCCGAGGCTCTCGGCGCCGGCGTAGAACGCCGCGACCGACGAGAAGGCGGCCACCGCGAACAGGCCCGCCGCCGCGGCCATCCACTTCAGCTGCTGGCGCTGCTGCCCGCGGGCGCGGCGCAGCCGCATGATCATCCCGGCCGCGGCGAGCACCACGCTCACGGCCATCACCGGCCAGCCGATGAACCCGCTGATCGCGCCGACCCACCCCGGCACCTCGAGGGCGAGCGGGTTCGCCACACCGTCGAAGGGCGCGTCGTCCAGCCGGTCGGAGAAGAGCGCCGCGTCGACCGCCACGGCGGCCGAGGAGATCCCCGCCAGCCAGACCACCAGCCGCCACCGCCGGCTCGCCAGGCGCCCGTCCGGGAAGAGCAGGAAGAGCAGCGCCGGCATGGTGAACAGCGGCACGACGAAGATCGATGCCGAGATGACGGCCGCCACCCGCCCCGCCGGAAGGCTCCCGGGGTCGCCGTAGAGGGCGTGGACCCCGTAGCTCTCGGTGAAGGTCGAGAGCACCAGCAGGACGCCGCCTCCGATCAGGATCCAGCCCACCGGGTGGCCGGGTCGCCGGGACGCGACCAGCGCGCCGATCGTCGGCAGCACCACCACCGGCACGGCCAGAACGATCGCCAGGCCGGCACCGCCCCCGCTCTCGCCCGCGTCGCCGTCGACGATCGCGAGCACCAGCCCCGCCACGGCCAGCGCGACCGCCACGGCCCACAGGGACCACGCCAGCCGGCGGGCGGCCGCCGGGCTCATCGCGCCTTCTCCCGCAGCCACAGCGACACGTGCGCCGGCTGCATGGTCTCGTGCACCACGGCGGTGAGGTCGGTGCGCAGGGCCTCCAGGTCGGTCTGCGCCCGCAGGCGCGCGGCGAAGCGCTCGAGCGTGCGCGCGGCGTCGTACCTGCGGCGGTAGAAGCGCCGGTCGACGGCCCCCTGCACGCGCGTCCGCACCGGCCGGAACAGCGCCGCGGCGGCGAGCGTGGAGATCGCCACCGTCGGGCCGCTGCCCTCGGTGAGCGGCTCCATCACGGCCTGGAGCGCCAGCACCAGCACGACGTAGGCGCCGAGCAGCAGCGCGGTGACCGAGCCGTAGACCAGCGCCCGGTTGATGATCCGATCGATGTCGTAGAGCCGGTGGCGCAGGATCGCGACCCCGACCGAGACAGGGATCGCCGTGTAGGCCAGCAGGGCGAGGTTCCCGAGGACGGAGGCGGGCACCGTGTCCTCGCCGAGCTCCAGGACGATCAGGAAGACCACGACGACGAGGTAGGTCGCGATGCAGAGCGCCGCGCCGAACGCGATGCACCGGATCTGGAGGCGCTCGCGCGCCCCGGCGGTGCGGCGGTAGCGGCGCACCACCGACGCGACCGAAACGATCAGGCAGAGCGGCAGCAGGGCGAGGAGCGGGGAGAGCAGCTGCATCGGCTCGGAGGCGGTCGGGTTCGCGAGGGTGTCCCCGGAGGCCGGCTCGGTCGCGATCACGAGAGAGGCGACCACGATGCCCGCCGTGCAGGCGTGTGCGAAGGGCCGCCAGCGCGGCGAGGGCAGACGGCCGTCCGGCAGGCGCAGCGGCAGGTGCGTGCCCATCAGCCCGACGGCGGGCACCCAGCACCAGCCGGCCCATGAGATCCACTCGCCCGCGCCCAGCCGGCCGGTCTCCTCGCACCAGCTGCCGACGGCGCTGGCGGCCAGCACGACCGCCCAGAGCATCCCGATGGCCACGCAGAGCCGGCCGGCGCCGTTCTCCGGCCGCCGGGCGGCCATCAGGGCGCCGACCCCCGTGAAGGCGGCGCCCGGCAGGGCCAGGAAGAGCACGCCGACCACGCCGGTCGAGCCCCAGTCGGACTCCTGTCCGGCGGTCGGAGTCGCCACCGCGAACGCCACCGCGGCCACCGCGACGGCCGCGTACAGGGCGATGGCCAGGGCGGCGAGGATCCGCCCCCTCATCGGGACCCCTCCCGCAGCCACAGCGACACGTGCGCCGGCTGCACCGTCTCGCGCACCAGCGCGGTCAGCTCGTCGCGCATCGCGTCGAGGTCCGTCTCGGCCCGCAGGCGGACGGCGAAGCGCTCCAGGGTGCGCGCGGCGTCGTACTTGCGCCGGTAGAAGCGCCGGTCGACGCCGGACTGCACCTGCCGGCGCACGGGCCGGAAGAGCGCCGCGGCGGCCAGCGTGGAGAGGGCGACCGCGAGCCCGCTGCCCTCGGTGAGCGGCTCCAGCACGGCCTCCAGCCCCAGCACCAGGACGACGTAGGCGCCGAGCAGCAGCGCGGTGGCCGAGCCGTAGACGAGCGCCCGGTTGATGATCCGGTCGATGCCGTAGAGGCGGTGGCGCAGGATCGCGACGCCGATCGCGACCGGCACCGCCGTGTAGCCGACCTCGGCGATGGCGACCAGAGCGTCACCTAGCGCGCTGTCGTCCGCGACGGCGAAACCCACCAGGAGGGTGACGATGTAGGTGGCGGCGAACGATGCGGCCCCGAGCGCGATCCACCGGATCTGCACCCGGGCGCGGGCGTCGGCGGTGCGGCGGTACCGGCTCACCACCGACGCGACCGCGCCCACCAGGCCCGCGGCGAGGAGGACGAACACGAGCCCGAACGCCGCCGGCAGGTCGACCGCGATCGGGTTCTCCGGCCAGTCCGGCCCGCCCTCGCTGGGGGCGAGCGCGATCAGCACCGTCACCAGCACGATCGCGACGGTGCAGAAGCGCGAGAAGGGCCGCCAGCCGGGCGAGGGCAGCCGGCCGTCGGGCAGCCGGAGGGGCAGGTGCGTGCCCATCACGCCCACGGCCGGCACCCAGAGCCAGCCGACCCAGGTCACCCACTGCGCGAGCTCGTCGGATCGCCCGGACGCGACCGACCACGCGCCGTAGGCGCTGGTCGAGATCACCACCATCCACATCGCCCCGACCGCCAGGCACAGCCAGCCGACCCGGTGCCCGGGCCGGCGGATCGCGATCAGGCTCCCGACCACGGTGAACGCGATGCCGGGGAGCATCAGGGTGCCGACGCCGCCGCCCGCCCCCGGGTCGCCCTCCTTCGGCCCGATCTCCGCCGCGAGCGCGAGGGTCACGGCGCCGATCCCGAGCGCGACGTTGAGCGCCAGGACGCCCAGGGCCAGCCGTCGGGTGGCGGTGGGGGTGAGCCGGCGTGAGGTCATCGCGGCGATGGTCGCCTCGGGGCGTCTCGGGATCGTTACGGCGCGGCGATTGTCGTCGCAGTGCCGCGCTCAATGCGAGCGGCCCCGGCCGGGCTATCGTCGGCGCGTGCAGCCCGTCGTCATCCGCCTGCTCGGCCCCCCCGAGATCCTCCGTGACGGCCGCCCCGTCCGGGTGGACACGCGCAAGGCGGTGGCGCTGCTGGCCTACCTGGTCCTCACCGGCCGTCCCCACTCTCGCGACGCCCTGGCGGAGCTCCTCTGGCCGGGCCACGACGAGTCGCACGCGCGCGGGGCGCTGCGGCGCACGCTCTCGACGCTGCGCGGGGCGGTCGGCGACGCGCTCGAGGCCGGCCGCGAGCAGGTGGCGCTGCGGCCCGGCGCCCTCGACGTCGACGTCGAGCGCTTCCGCGCCGGGGCCCTCGGCGACGCCGAGGAGGCCGTCGCGCTCTACCGCGGCGACCTGCTGGCCGGCTTCGCGCTGCGCGACAGCGCCGAGTTCGAGCACTGGGTCGCGCTCGAGGCGGACCTGCTGCGCCGCGAGCTGGCCGGCGCCCTCGACCGGGCCGGAGAGCTGGCGGCCGACCGGCGCGACTGGGCCGGGGCGATCCGCGCGGCGCGCCGGCGCCTCGAGCTGGACCCGCTGCAGGAGACCGCCCACCGCCAGCTCATCGGGCTGCTCGCCCGCAGCGGCGACCGGGCGGCGGCGCTCGCCCAGTACCGGGAGTGCGTGCGCGCGCTCAACCGCGAGCTCGGGGTGGGCCCGCTTCCCGAGACCACCG
>JAWVEV010000106.1:0-4492 GCA_033856535.1 Miltoncostaeaceae bacterium
CACCATCGGCGCGTAGTCGAGGTAGGCGTCGGCCACGCCGGTGATCAGGTTGGTCGCGCCCGGCCCCAGCGTGCCCAGGCACACGCCCGGGCGGCCGGTGAGCCGGCCGTGCACGTCGGCCATGAACGCGGCGCCCTGCTCGTGGCGCACGATCACGATCTCGATCGGCGAGCGGCTGAGCGCGTCGACCAGCTCGAGCGTCTCCTCGCCGGGGATCGCGTAGATGCGCTCGACCCCCTCGGCCTCGAGGCACCGCACCATGAGCTCCGCCGCCTGCACGCGCCCCTCCCGATGCTCGCGGACGTCCCACCCTAGCCGGGCGCGCGGGGGCCGGGACCGGCATCCTCACGGGGGAGGTAAGACCGCGCCGATCCGCGACACCAACCTGACCATGCCCACCCGCGAGACTGCTCACGACGTGACGGCCTGGCGCCGCGAGCGCCTGGAGCGCGCGGGCTTCCCGCCGTCGCTCGCGGGACGGCTGGCGGGCGAGCGGGGGCGCGACCTCCATCAGCTGATCGAGCTGGCCGAGCGGGGCTGCCCGCACCGGCTGGCCGAGCGGATCACCGCGCCCGCCGGGCCGGACGACCGGCCGGGTGCCGCGTGAGCTCGAGGCCCGCCGACGTCGCCGCCCCCGCGCGGCGGGCGCGCCCCCGTCCGCCGCAGGGGGGCATGGACGCGGAATCGGCCGCGTGGCTGCGCGACCTGAACGCCGGCGGGGCGACCCGCGACGCGGCCGTCGCCCGCCTCCACGCGCTGCTGCTGCGCGCGGCGCGCTTCGAGGTCGGCCGGCGGCGCCCGACCCTCCCGCACCTGCGCGGCGACGAGCTCGCGGACATCGCCACCGAGGCGGCAGACGACGCGCTGATGAGCGTGCTGCGGCGCCTGGACGACTTCCGCGGCGCCTCGCTGTTCACCACCTGGGCCTACAAGTTCGCCCTGCTCGAGGCGGCGGTGAAGCTGCGCCTGCGGTCCTGGCAGGGCCGCGAGGTGCCGCTCGAGCCCGAGGCCTGGGCCGTGCTCGCCACCGCGACCCCCGGCCCCCCCGACGACCTCGAGCAGTCGGAGCTGCTGCATGCGATCGAGACCGAGGTGCGCGACTCCCTCACCGCCCACCAGCGCGAGGTGCTGGTCGCGCTCGCGCTGAACGGGGTCCCGATCGACGTGCTCGCCGGCCGGCTCGGCACCACCCGCGGGGCCCTCTACAAGACCCTTCACGACGCCCGGAGGAAGCTGCGGGCCCGCCTCGGCGCGCGGGACATGCTTCCCGATTGGCTGGATGCGGAGAGGAGACCGACATGAGCCGTCCGGACCTCCGGCAGGCGCTGGTGCGGCTGCTGGGCCCCGCCGGCCCGGAGCTGACCTGCGAGGAGTGCTTCGCGGAGCTCGACCGCTACGTGGACGTCGAGCTCGCCGGCGAGGACGCCGGCGCGGCGGTGCCGGGGATGGCCGCCCACCTCGTGGGCTGCCCCGCCTGCCGCGAGGACCACGAGAGCCTGCGCGCGTTGGTCGGTGCCGATCAGCCCCTCTAGCCAGGACATCACCAAGGACGCGCGTCGCTGGATGCGGCGCAGGACCTTCTCCGGGGCGGGCTTCGACCCCGAGGAGCTCGCCGCGCGCAAGCGGGACCTCGGCCTGCGCGCGACCGTCGCGCTGCCGGCGCGCGACGCCGCCGACACGGTCGGCGCCATCGTCGAGGCCGTGCGCTCGCGCTGGACCGGACCGGACGGGCTCGTGGACCAGGTGGTGGTGATCGACTCCGACAGCGTCGACGACACGTCCCGGATCGCGGCCGAGGCCGGCGCGGAGGTCCACCGGGCGCGCGAGATCCTTCCCGAGCTCGGCTGGCACCCCGGCAAGGGCGAGGCGCTCTGGAAGAGCCTCGCCGTCGCCGACGGCGACCTGATCGTCTGGCTCGACGCCGACGTCGCGCCGTTCGACCCCGACTTCGTCCCGGGCCTGCTCGGGCCGCTGCTGCACGAGCCGGCGGTCGGCTACGTGAAGGGCTTCTACCGCCGCCCGCTGCACGGCCGGCCGGACGACGGCGGCCGGGTCACCGAGATCTGCGCCCGCCCGCTCATCGCGCTCTTCGCCCCCGAGCTGGCCGGGCTGGTGCAGCCGCTCGCCGGCGAGGCCGCCGGCCGGCGCGACCTGCTGGCCCGGCTCCCGTTCTACACCGGCTACGCGGTCGAGATGGGCCTGCTGATGGACGTGGTGCGCCACGCCGGCCTCGACGCCCTGGCCCAGGTGGACCTGGGCGAGCGGGCCCACGCGCACCAGCCGACGCCGGCCCTCGGGCGCATGGCGCACGAGATCACGCGGGCCGTGCTGGAGCTCGCGGCGGCCGACGGGCGGGTGCCCGAGGCGCTCGCCGCGACCGGCCCGTACCTGCGCCCCGACGCCGGCGCCCTCGAGATCGAGGAGCACGACCGGCCGCTCGTCCGGCGGCCCGCGCTGGCCGCGCTCGGTAAGGATGAGCCCCCTGCCCGACACCAACCCCCCACCCGCCCCGAGCGGGTGACCGTCCCCGACCTCGGAAGGACCCCAGATGACCGCCCAGGAGCCCCCCACTCCCCCGCGCCCGCCCGCCGGCGGCCGCACGGCCTCGTGAGCGCCCAGAACGGTCACGCCGAGACGGCCCTGCTGATCGACAACCCGGCGAGCGGCCCGGACCTGGCCCGCGCCGAGGCGGCGATCGCCGAGCTGATGGACGCCTTCGGCCTCGACCGCGACGGCGAGGCGATGCGCGACACGCCGCGCCGGGTGGCGGCGGCCTACGCCGAGATGCTCACGCCCGAGCCCTTCCGCGCGACCACCTTCCCCAACGACGGCGGCTACGACGAGCTGGTGGTGGTCTCCGACATCTCGTTCTCGGCGCTCTGCGAGCACCACCTGCTGCCCTTCACCGGCGTGGCGCACGTGGCGTACCTGCCCGGCGAGCGGATCGTGGGGCTCTCCAAGCTGCCCCGGCTGGTCGAGCACCGCTCGCGCCGGCCGCAGGTGCAGGAGCGGCTCACGGTCGAGATCGCCGACTGGATCGAGCGCACCCTGCGTCCGCGCGGGGTGGGCGTCGTGGTCGAGGCGACCCACGCCTGCATGAGCCTGCGCGGCGTGCGCCAGCCCGGCGCGGTCACCACCACGTCGGCCCTGCGGGGCCGCCTGCGCGAGGATCCGCGCACCCGCCAGGAATTTCTCGAGCTGATCGGGCGCCGCCGCAGCGGCGCGCGCTGAGGGAGGAGAACCGATGGCCGCTCCGGAGCAGATCGTGATCGTGGGCGCCAGCCTGGCCGGCGCCAAGGCGGCGGAGGCGCTGCGCGAGGAGGGCTACGACGGGCGCGTCGTCCTGATCGGCGCCGAGGCTGAGCTGCCGTACGAGCGCCCGCCGCTCTCGAAGTACTACCTCCGCGGCGAGTCCGACCGCGAGAAGGCCCGGGTGCACGACGCCGCCTTCTACGCCGAGAAGGACATCGACCTGCGCACCGGGACGGCCGTCGAGGCGATCGACGTCGCCGGGCGCTGCGTGACCCTCGCCGGCGGCGAGAGCGTGGCCTGGGACCGGCTGCTCCTGACAACCGGGGCCGAGCCCCGCCGCGTGCCGATCCCGGGCGCGGACCTGGAGGGCGTCCTCTCCCTGCGCACGCTCGACGACTCCGACCGCCTGCGCGCCGCGATCCAGGGCGGCGGGCGGCTGGCGGTGATCGGCGCGGGCTGGATCGGCGCCGAGGCCGCGGCCTCGGCTCGCCAGCTGGGCGCCGAGGTGACGCTGATCGAGCGCCTGGACGTGCCGCTCGAGACCGTGCTGGGGCCCACCGTCGGGAAGATCTACGCCGACGCGCACCGCGAGCAGGGCGTGGAGCTCCTGACCGGCGCGGCCGTGGAGGCGATCGAGGGCGATGGGAAGGTCGAGGGCGTCCGCCTGGCCGGCGGGCGCGTCGTCGACTGCACGGCCGTGCTGGTGGGCGTGGGCGTGGCCCCGCGCACCGCCCTGGCCGAGGCCGCCGGCCTGGCCGTGGACAACGGCATCCTGGTCGACGCGAACCTGCAGACCAGCGCGCCGGACGTCTACGCCGCCGGCGACGTCGCCAACCACGACCACCCCTTCTACGGCCGGCGCGTTCGCGTCGAGCACTGGGCCAACGCGCTCAACCAGGGCCCCGCCGCGGCGCGCAACATGCTCGGCGCCGGGCAGGCCTACGAGCGCCTCCCCTACTTCTACTCGGACCAGTATGACGTCGGGATGGAGTACTCGGGCCTGGCCAAGGGCGACGACCAGGTCGTGATCCGCGGCGACGAGGCCACGCGCGAGCTGATCGCCTTCTGGCTCGAGGACGGCCGCGTGGTCGCCGGGATGAACATGAACGTCTGGGACGTCACCGGCCCCATCCAGGCCCTGATCCGCTCCCGCAAGACGGTCGACCCCGCCCGCCTTGCCGACCCGTCGGTGCCGCTGGAGGAGCTCGCCTAGGTGAGGGGCGCCAACACGTTGTTCATC
>JAWVEV010000107.1:0-6928 GCA_033856535.1 Miltoncostaeaceae bacterium
ACCGGGCGGTGAGCGAGGGCGAGATGGAGGCCGAGCCGGACGAGGAGGAGGCGCCGCCGGAGCCGGTCGCCGCGCTGCCGCTGGTCGGCCGCGCCGGGGAGCGGGCGACCGTGGTGCGCGCGTACGAGGCGGCGCGGGCCGACGGCCGGATGGTCGTGCTCGAGGGGGAGGCGGGGATCGGCAAGACCCGGCTGGTCGAGGAGGTCGTCGGCGAGCTCCGCGCCCGCGGCGCGGCGGTCCTCGAGGCGCGCTGCCACGAGGACGAGCGCGGGCTGCCCTACGCCGCCGTGGCCGAGCTCCTGCGCGGGCTCGTCCGCGACGGCCGCGCGGTGGCCGCGCGCCCCGAGGACCGGACCGAGGCGGCCCGGCTCGTCCCCGAGCTGGCACCGGCGCCGGCCGTGGGCCCGCTCGACGGCCCGGGCGCGCACGCGCGGATGCTCGAGGCGATCGCCGCCGTCCTCTTGGCCGCCCCTCCGGAGGGGCCCCCGCCGGCGGTGGTCGTCGACGACCTGCAGTGGGTCGACGACGCCTCGCTCGAGGCGCTCGGCTTCCTGGCGCGGCGGCTGGCCGGCCGTCCCGGGGTCGTGCTGGGCGCCTGGCGCGGGGAGGAGGTCCCACCGGGGCACGCGCTGCGGCGGCTGCCCGCGATGCTGGTCCCGCTCGGGCGGCTGACCGAGGCGGACGTGATCGAGATCGTGGCCGGCACCGGCCGGCCGGACGCGGAGGCCCTCGGGCGGCGGGTGCACCGCGAGACCGGCGGGCTGCCCTTCTTCGTGGCGGAGTGGCTCGCGGCGGGCGTCGACACCGGGGGCGTCCCGAGCGGGGCGCGCGAGTTCGTACGCGAGCGCGTGGGCCGCGCGAGCGAGGTGGGCCGCCAGCTGCTGGCCGCCGCGGCGGTCATCGGCGGGCCCTTCGGCCCCGAGCTCCTTCGCGCGGCCAGCGGCCGCGACGACGTCGAGGTGGTCGGCGGCCTCGAGGAGCTGACCGCTCGCGGCCTGCTGGCCGAGCTCGCCGGCGACGCCGAGCCCGAGCCGGCCTACCGGGTGGCCCACGACATCGTGCGCTCGGTGGTCTACGAGGACGCCAGCCGCGCCCGGCGCCGGCTGCTGCACGGGCGCGCCGCCGACGCCCTGGCCGCCGGCGCGCCGCCCGACCGGCGCGGCCGGGTCGCGGCCCTGGTGGCGGCGCACCTGGAGCGGGCCGGCCGCGAGCCCGAGGCCGCCGTCGAGCACGAGCTCGCGGGCGAGCACGCCGCCGCGCTGTACGCGAACGCCGAGGCCCTGGCGGCCTTCCGCGCGGCCGCCGCGCTCGGCCATCCCGACCCGGTCCGGATCCAGGAGCGCTGCGGCGACCTGGAGACGCTGCTCGGCGACTACGCCGCCGCGATCGGCAGCTACGAGGCAGCCGCCGCGGAGGCCGGGCCGGCCGCCCTGGCCCGGATCGAGCACAAGCTGGGCGGCCTTCACGGCCGGCGCGGCGACTGGGCGCTGGCCGAGGGCCACCTGACCGCGGCGCTCGACCTGCTCGGTCCCGACGGCGAGGGTCGCGCGCGGGCGCTGGCCGACCTGAGCCTGGCCGCGCATCAGCGCCGCGACGCCGGCACGGCCGAGCGCCTGGCCGCGGACGCCCTCGCGGCGGCCGAGGCGGCCGGCGACGCGGACGGCCTGGCCCGGGCGCTCAACATCCTGGGCGTGATCGAGACCGCCGCCGGGCGGCGGGAGGCGGCCGGCGAGCACCTGCGCCGGAGCCTGGCCGCCGCGGAGGAGCTCGGCGACGCCACGGCCCGCGTGGCCGCCCTGAACAACCTGGCCCTGCTCGCCGGCGCCGAGGGCCGGCGCGAGGAGGCCCTGCGGATCCTGGACGAGGCGCTCGAGCTCTGCGTCCGCCAAGGCGACCGCCACCGCGAGGCGGCGCTCCGCAACAACGCGGCCGACCTGCTGCACGGCGCCGGCCGCTCCGAGGACGCGATGGCCGAGCTCAAGCGCGCGGTGGCGCTCTTCGCCGAGGTGGGCGTCTCCGAGCCCGGACGCGGGGAGATCTGGAAGCTCGACCGCTGGTGAGCTTCTCCCAGGCTTCACACCTTCGGCCAGGCAGGACCCCTCCCCGGCCGCGCGAACCCTCGACCAACCGCGGGGGCGCGCAGGAGGCCCCCGGGCCTAGCGTGGTGGCGATCCCGATCGGAGGACCCCGTGCCGAAGTCCCAACCCGCGTTCCGCCGCCTCGTCGGCCGATCGCTGGTGGGGGCGTTCGCCGCGATGGTCGGGATCTCGTTCGCACCCGCGAACGCCTCTCCGCCGGCCGCGCCCGACCCTGTTGCAGGGGTGTGGTGGGAGGACGGGCCGGCCGGCGGTCAGGGCGACTCCCCGACGGGGTTGCCCGGCCTGAAATAGGCCGGGGGCTCATCGCGCCCCCGGCCCGGATCCCTCACGCCCGCCGCGGTCGCGGGCGCGTCGCCGCGGTCAGGCCCGCGGGCTCTCCGCCGGTCCGTCGCCGCTCGGCTTCGCCGAGCCGCTCGGCGCGATCACCAGCCGGTCCAGGATCGTCCCGTCCTCGCGGGCGAACACGTGGATCGTGTGCGTGCCGGCGGTGGTGACGCTGATGGTGGCCGGGGTCGGCCCGTCACGGGACGCGTCCATCCAGGTCCAGTTGCCGTAGGTCGTGGTCTGGATCTTGTCCGAGCTCGACGGGATGGTCCCGTCGATGCCGACGTGCAGCGAGTTGTTATCGTCGTCCGCCGGCAGGATCCGCAGCGCCAGCCGGTAGGTGCCGGCCTGGCTGAAGTAGACCCGGTAGCGCAGCTCGGGCGCCTGCGTCAGCGCCCCCGGCGGCTCGTAGAGCGCGTCGGTGTCCGGCAGGACGGTGACGGCCGAGCCGACCGCGCCGGCCGGCGTCGAGATCTGCCACGCCTTCGAGGACCGCCCGACGTTCTGGGCGAAGTTCTCGGCATCGATCGTCACCACGCCGTTCTGCGGCAGGAACGCGCCGGCCTCGGGGTCCGGCGGCGGCGGCGGCGGGGGCGGCGGGGGCGGCGGCTCCTCGCCGCCACCGAGGTCCGGGATGCTCGTGCTGACCCAGACCGTCCGGGTGCCGGTGCCGTTGTAGCCGGTCGCCGAGACGATGTGGCCGTTGATGGCGCCCATCACCGGCGTCTTGCGGCCCGAGGGCAGGCCCGGCAGGACCGTCCACTTGTTGGTGGAGGGGTCGTAGGCCGCCATGTCCTTGCTCGGGATGTTCCCGTTGTTGGTGCCGCCGCCGACGATGATCTTGCCGGCGACCGCGAAGGTCGACGCGGTGATGTGGCCGCGGGCGGTCGGCATGTCGGCGACCCGGGTCCAGGTGTTCGTGCTCGGGTCGTAGCGGTCGACGCGCTTCTGGTTGCCCTGGCTCTCGTTGCTGCCGAGCTGGCCGCCGATCGCGTAGACCATGCCGTTGAGGGCGGCGCCGGACATGTGGTTGCGCAACGCGGGGATGTCGGCCTTCTGCTGCCAGCCCGCCGACTGGTCGGCGGTGTCGAGCATCCAGGTGTCGTTCTGGTCCGTGATCGTCCCGCTGCCGGCCGCTCGGGTCCCGCCGCCGAAGAAGTAGATCTTCGAGCCGATCGCGGCCGCGCCGCCGGCGCCGCGGGCCGAGGGAAGGTCCGGGCCGCGGGACCAGGTGTTGCTGCTGGTGTCGTACTTCAGGACGTACTTGATGCTCGGCCCCGGGTGCTTGCCCTCGAAGCCGCCGATCAGCCAGATGGTGTCGCCGACGAGCACGGCCGGCGCGTGGGTGACGGTCTTGGGCGCGTCGGCCAGCCGCTTCCAGCTGTCGGTCGCGAGGTCGTAGGAATCGGAGCGCGGCGATACCCCCGCCGTGTACTTGCCGAAGCCGCCGAGCGCCCAGATCTTCCCGAAGGCGGCGAGGCCGCAGCTCTCGAAGCGCTCGGTCGGGTGCGGGGTGCCGGTCTGCCAGGAGAAGGTGATCTCCTTGACGGTGCGGACGCCGGTCCGCGCCAGCCAGGTGGCGTTGCGCTTCGCCTTGGGCGCGACGTACTTCGGCAGCTTCGGGTTGACCACCCCGACCGCGTGATCGTGCATGCCGCCGTGCGCCGCCGCCACCGCGCCGGAGCCCGGCCCGACGCCGCCGGGGCCGACCAGACCCCCCAGCGCCAGGCAGCCGGCGCTCGCCGTGGCCGCCACGAGCGCGAAACTCGTGCCTCGACGTCCCATGTCCCTGATCCCTCCGTCGGTTTTCAACAAAAGCTCATGCTGTGCGGCCGGTTTCTGTCAATCGTCGCGGGCTCGCGGCGACCGTCCGACCCGATGCCGGGCGCCGTCGGGCGCCCTCGTCCTCAGCCCCCCTGGGCGGCCACCATCTCGGCGAGGGCGTTCACCCGTCGCACGGCGGCCTGCGAAATGCGCTGGTTGATCAGGAGCTGTCGCGCGGTGAGCGTGACCCGGCCCTTGCCCGGCCGCTCGGTCGTGGCCCGCCCCGATTGCCCGCTCAGGATGCGCTCGAGGGCCGCCACCCGGCGCAGCGCCGCCTGCGAGATGCGCTGGTTGATCCGGAGCTGGCCGACCGTGAGCTCGACCGTCACGGCCTTGCCCGGCTTGTGCGGCTTCGGCCCCGGCTTGCCCGTGACCGCGGCGATGAGCTCGTTCACCCGTCGCACGGCGGCCTGCGAGATGCGCTGGTTGATGCGGATCTGGGTGACGCTCAGGGTGACCTTGCCGCCCTCGTGCCCGCCCGGCTCGGTCGCCGGCGGCTTCACCTGCGGCACGACGGTCTGCGGCGGCACCGTGGCTCCGTCGCCCTGGGGCGGGCTCGGCGTCGGCGGCGGGCTGGGGGTCGTGGGCGTCTCCGGCACCGTCTGCGTCGTGGGGACCGTCGGCGTCGTGGGCGTCGTCTCGACGGGCGGCTCCGGCTCGGGCGGCTGCGGCAGCTGGGGCGCGTCCGGCGAGGTCAGCCAGCCGATCGGCGAGCTGATCCAGACGGTCTTGGTGCCGGTGCCGTTGTAGCCCGTCGCCGAGACGATCCGGTGGTCGATCGCGCCCATGACCGGGGACTTGCGCCCGGAGGGGAGCTTCGGCAGCACCTGCCAGGTGTTGGCGACCGGGTCGTAGGCGGCGACGTCGCGGGAGGGGATGTTCCCGTTGTTGGTCCCACCCGCCACGATGATCTTCCCGCCGGCCACGAAGGTCGACGAGGTGATGTGGCTGCGGGCGGTGGGCATGTCGGCCACCCGGGTCCACTTGTCGGTGCCCGGGTCGTAGCGCTCGACGCGCTTCTGGTTCGCCTCGTGCTCGTCGCCGTTCAGCGCGCCGCCGATCGAGTAGATCGCGCCGTTCACGGTCGCCCCGCTCATGTGGTCGCGCGGCACGAGCATGGGCGCGCGCACCTGCCAGCCCGCCGACTCGTTCGAGAGGTCCAGGGCCCAGTGCTCGGTCTCGCTCGGGTAGCCGAGCTCGCCCTTCTTGCGGTTGCCGCCGCCGAAGTAGTGGAGCCAGCCGTCGAGGTAGGCGGCGCCGCCGGCGCCGCGGGGCTGCGGCAGGCTGGGCCCGCGGGTCCAGGTGTCGGTGGCCGTGTCGTACTTCCAGACGTCCTTGGTGGCCGGCCCGGGGTGGTCGCCCACGAAGCCGCCGACCAGCCAGATCGTGGTGCCGACCAGCACCGCCGGGACGTGGGTCACCGTGATCGGCATGTCCTTGATGCGGGTCCACTTGTCGGTCGCCGGGTCGTAGACGTCCGAGCGCGGCGAGGACTGGGCGGTGTACTTGCCGAAGCCGCCGATCACCCAGAGCTTCCCGAACGCCGCCAGCCCGTTGCTTTCGAAGCGCTCGATCGGGTGGCTGGTCGCCGTCTGCCAGGTGAACTCGTCGGCGAAGACCCGGAACCCGCCCGCCGCCGGAGGCGTGTACGCGGGGAGGACCGGGTCCACCGCTCCGTTGAGCACGAAGCTGTCCGGCAGGGTGCATCCCAGGGCGCGCAGCCCGCCGCCGAGCATCAGGCAGCCGCCGGCCAGCGCGATCACGAGCGCGCGGCTCGTTCGTCCAGATCTCATTCGCAGTCGTCCGGTCGCTCGCGAACCGCGCCGGAGTGGCGCGCTCGGCACGATGGTCGCAGGGGTCTCCCGATTCGCGCGACCGCCTTTCGGTCAGTCCGCGGGCGGGCGGCCTGGCCGCACGGCGCCGCCGGGCTCCCCCGGCCGGATGGACGCCTCGGCCCGGGCCGACGGCCTCCCGTAGGGGCCGTGGCGATACCGGATCGATACCTCCCGGTGCCCGGGCTGATCCTCGGCCGTCCGAAACACCCTGCGTCGGCAACTCGTCCAAGACACAGGGATCAGCCCAGGATGATCAGGCACAAGCGCTCCATCGTCGGTCTCGCGACCGTCCTCGCCGCCGCCGCCGTTGCGGTCGGCTCAGGGGCCACCTTCACCTCGCAGTCGGCGAACGCAGAGAGCAGCTTCGTGTCGGGCACCCTCACGCAGTCCAACTCGAAGGACGGGGTCGCGGTGGTGACCGGCTCCGACATGAAGCCCGGCGACGTCCGCACGGGCGACGTCACGATCACCAATACCGGCTCGCTGCCGGGCGTCTTCACGCTCGAGGAGCAGAACGACAGCAACGGGTTCCAGGCCGGCAGCCTGAAGCTGAAGATCCAGGACACCGGGAACAACTCCGTGGTCTACAGCGGCGACCTGGGCTCCGTCCCGGCCGCCGGCATCGCCCTCGGGTCCTTCGCCGCGAACGGCGGCGCGCACACCTACCGCTTCACGGTCACGCTGCAGGCGACCGCCGGCGACGACGACCAGGGCCGCTCGGCCGGGGCCGAGTACGTCTGGAACGCGGTCCAGGAGTAACTCCGAAACTCCGCCCCCGCTCGGGGGCGCTCCGACCCCCGAGCCCTTCCGTCAACCCGCCGGCGGGACCGTTCTCCTTCGGTCCCG
>JAWVEV010000108.1:0-6209 GCA_033856535.1 Miltoncostaeaceae bacterium
GGCCGCCCCCTCGTCGCCCGTCTCGGCTTCGAGGACCGCTCCGCCCCCGGTGCTCGCGAGAGCCGCCGCGGCGGCCCGGTCGCGGACCACCCCGGCAAGTGCCTCGTCGCCGTCGCCACCGCCGGCCGCCGCGATCGCCACGAACGACCCGGCGCCCACGAGGGCGGCCGCGGCCCCGGCGACCAGCATCCGCTTCACTCGCTGTGTCATCTCAACCTCCTGCTCGGGCGTGTGAGGAGAGTCCAGCGTGCGCCGGTGAGATACCGGTGAGAGAGCGCGCGCTACGTTCCTCTCACCGCCCTCTCACGCGGCGCGGCCCAGAGTCGCCCCGTCCACGAGGGGACGAGACGGGGGTACGGCGTGCGCGTGCTGGTCGTGGAGGACGACGCGAAGATGGCGGGCCTGCTCCGACGCGGCCTGGTCGCGCAGGGAGCGATCGTCGACGCCGCCGAGCGGGGCGAGGACGCGGTCTGGATGGCCGGCGCGACGGCGTACGACGCGATCGTGCTCGACGTGATGCTGCCGGGGATCGACGGCTTCGAGACCTGCCGCCGCCTGCGCGAGGCCGGGGTCTGGTCGCCGGTGCTGATGCTCACCGCCCGCGCCGAGGTGGAGGACCGGGTGGCCGGCCTCGACGGCGGCGCCGACGACTACCTCACCAAGCCCTTCGCCTTCGCCGAGCTCGGGGCGCGCCTGCGCGCGCTGGTGCGCCGCGGTCCCCGCGAACGGCCGGCGGTGCTCCAGGTGGGGGACCTCCGCCTGGACCCGGCCGCCCGCCGGGTGTGGCGCGGCGACGCGGAGGTCGAGCTCTCGGCGACCGAGATGGCCCTGCTGGAGGCGTTCATGCGCCGGCCCGGCGAGGTCCTGAGCCGCCTGGCCCTGCTCGAGGCCGGCTGGGGCGACGAGTACGAGAACCGCTCGAACATCGTCGCCGTCTACGTCGGCTACCTGCGCAACAAGGTCGACCGGCCGTTCGGGCGGTCCGACATCGAGACCCTGCGGGGCGCCGGCTACCGGCTGCGCGCGTCGTGAGGTTCCGGCGCATGCCGGTTCGCTGGCGCCTCGCGCTCGCCTTCGCCGTGGCGATGGCGGTGCTGCTCGCCGCCACCGGCCTCATCCTGCGCGCCCGGCTGGCGGACGAGCTGGACTCCGGCATCGAGCGGTCGCTGCGCGCCCGGTCCGACGAGGTCGGCGCGCTCGTGGCCCGCTCCGGCGCCGAGGGCGTCCGCGACCTGGACCAGCGCGGCCCGGCCGAGGATCGCGCGAGCTTCGTGCAGGTGATCGGCGCCGACGGGCGCCTGGTGGGCGGCGCGTCGGATGCGCCGGCGCTCGACCCCGAGGGCCAGCGCATCGCGAGGAACGGCGCCCCGTACACGACCTTCCGCCCCGGCCCGGGGGTCGAGGACCCGTTCCGGATGATCGCCCGACCCGTGCCGACGGAGGACGGCACCCTGCTGGTGGTCGTCGGCGAGACCCTCGAGCCCCGCGACGAGGCGGTGGCGAGCCTCACGGGGATCCTCCTCGTCGCCGGCCCGCTGGCGCTGCTGCTGGCGTCCGTCCTCGGCTACGCGCTCGCCTCGGCGGCGCTGCGCCCGGTCGAGCGGATGCGCCGCGAGGCGGCCGCGGTCTCCGGCGGTCGGGTGGGCGCCCGCCTGCCGGTGCCGGAGGCGCGCGACGAGCTGCGCCGCCTCGGGGAGACGCTCAACGCCATGCTGGAGCGCACCGACGCCGCCCTGGAGCGGGAGCGGGCCTTCGTGGCCGACGCCAGCCACGAGCTGCGCACGCCGCTGTCGATCCTGCGCGCCGAGGTGGAGCTGGCGCTCGCCGGCGAGCGGCCGGCGGAGGAGCTGCGCGCGGCGCTCGTCTCGGCCGGCGAGGAGACCGACCGTCTGAGCCGGCTCGCCGAGGACCTGCTGGTGCTCGCGCGCGCCCAGGACGGCCGTCTGGCGCTGCACGCCGAGACGCTGCCGGCGCGGGCGCTCCTCGAGGACGTCGCGGGGCCGTTCGCCGCGCGGGCGGCGGCCGCCGGGCGGGCGGTGCGGGTGGAGGCCGAGGGCGGCCTGGCGATCACGGGGGACCGGCTCCGGATCGAGCAGGCGCTGCGCAACCTGATCGACAACGCGCTGCGCCACGGCGACGGCACGGTGACGGTCCGCGCGACGGCGCGCCCGGAGGGGGTCGAGATCGCGGTCGCCGACGAGGGCGCCGGCTTCGAGGCCGCTTTCGCGGCGCGCGCGTTCGATCGCTTCTCGCGGGGCGACGCCGCCCGCGGGCGCGGCGGCGCCGGCCTGGGACTGGCCATCGTGCGGGCGGTGGCACGGGCGCACGGCGGCGACGCGGAGCTCGACCCGGGCGCCGCCGGCGCGCTGGTGCGCATGTCGCTGCCCCACGCGCCGGCGTGAGCCGTCGCTCCGCTCCCGACGCCGTTCGGCGCCGCCGGCGCCGATCGGCGTCGGGAGCGAGGGTCGCTAGCGGCGCACCTGCACGAAGATCCGGACCCTGCGGACGTTGCCCGCGGCGTCGGTCGCCGCGATGTCGATGCGGACGACCACGCGCCGGCCGGCCTTGATCGCGTTCAGGGCGGCCTTCCGGGCGCCGGTCAGGGTCAGCCGGATGTTGTCGACGTCGACCAGGGCGCTGGTGCGCACGGGCCGCAGGCGCAGCGTGATGCGGGAGCTGGGGAGGAGACGGAAGCGCGCCGGCTTCCCGCCCCGCACGCCGAGGCGCGCCGTGGCGTCCAGCGTGCAGAGCTCGTCACAGGTGACCTTGGCCACCAGGACGCCGTGCTTGCCGATCCGCACCGCGCCCGGGAGCCGGACCGTCAGGCGCGGCCGCCTCGTGTCGGGGGGCGTGCCCGGCGGCGCCGGCGGCGGCTCGAGCGTGGTGACCTTGACGGCCGCGCTGCGCAGGGTCTTGGAGGCGCTGCGCAGCGTTCCCGCCGCCGGGGTGGTCAGCACCAGGACGACGTCGTACTCGGTGCCGGGCGCCAGCCCGGTGGCCTGCCCGCCGACCGCGCGCGGGCCGTCGGCGGCGGGCAGCGCCTTCGCCGGGGTCTCGATGGTCAGGCCGCCGCCGACCGGCGTCAGCTCGAAGCGGACCGTGCCCGGCGCGCCGCCGGTGTCGACCTCGCCGGCGAGCGTGACCTTGGTCTCGCCGATCTCGCTCGCCTCGCCGAGGGTCGCCGAGGCCGGGTCGGCCGGCGTGGTGAAGGAGGCCGGCGCGCTCTGGTCGGCCCCGCCGTCGCTCGTGACGGCCACCCGGTAGTGGTAGGTCGTGAACGGCGCGGGCCCGAGCCCGGCCAGCGGAACCTCGACGGCACCGGGATCGAGCGCGGCCGGCGCGGTCACCGTGACCTCGTCGGAGAGGGCGTCCGGATCGAGCCCGTAGCGCACCGTCACCTCGGTCAGGCCGCCGCCGGTGGTCACCATCGGCTTCACGACCGCCGTCGTCTGGGTGGTCTCCACGGTCCCCGCGGTCGTGCTCGGCGAGCCCACCTGCTCGTAGGCGCCGATGTCCGGGTCGTCGCCCCAGACGCGCAGGTTGCCGTTGAGGTCGAGCTCGCCATCGGCGACGCCCGCGGTGGTGCCGGCGTCGATCGTGGTCGAGCCGGCGGCCTGACGCAGGTCGCTCGCGGCGTCGCGGAATGCCAGGCCGGAGCTGACCGGGTCGGTGATCGGGGACGGTGCCCCGGAGGTCGTCGAGAGGTAGCTGTTGGTGAGGCTCACCGCGCCGCCGTCGCGCTTCACGTCGTAGGTCCCGCCCCGGGCGATCGTGTTGCTGGCGGCGAGCGAGTCGTTCGTGTGGATCCCCGCGGCCTCGGAGATGGCCGTCACGTTCCGGATGGTCGAGTCGTCGAAGACGTCGACGCCCGCGCCGCCGTCGCCCGCGGTGACCCGGCACACGCTGTTCGTGAGCACGGCTCCGTACAGCGAGCATGGCCTGGCGCCCGCCCCGCTGGACATCACCACCAGGACGCGATCCGCCCGGGCGCCGTTCTGCATGAGGAGCACCGTGGTGGCGCCGCTGGCCTCCTCGGTGTCGTCGATCTCGACGTCCTGCAGCAGCGCGCCCAACCCGTTCAGGGTGATCCGGTTGGTGGTGATGACGGGCCGGCCCGGGCCGGTCACCGCGCCGCGCACCGCCACCCCCGCGGGGACGTCGATGATGTCGCCCGGCCCGGTGGCGGCCGTGTAGCTGCCCGGCGCGATCACCACCTGGTCGCCCGCGGCGGCGCCCTCGATGCCGGGCTCGAGCGCACATGGGGCCGCCGCCGTGCACTCCGTGCCGGCGCCGTCCGGCGCGACGTGGCGGACCGTCCCCACCACGGTCCCGCCCGCCGCGCTCCCGACCGCCGCCGTCGCGACCGCGACGAGCGCGAGCGCGGGCACCGTCCGCCATACGAACCGAGTCATCGGCCCCCCCTGTCGATCGATCCGGCCGACCCTATCGGCCTCAGAGGGAGAAGCGCTCCGCCCGGGACGCCACCCCCGGGTTCCCGGACGCCCCTCGGCGCAGTTGGCGCGGGCGGCGCCAATGGCGCTCAGGCGGAGGCGCGGCTCCTCAGTCCCGGCGGCGGCGGCGATTGGCGCGCGCCGCCCGCAGCGCACTCGCCGCCGCCCGCAGCGGCGCGGTCACGCGCCAGCTGAGCGAGCGGGTGAGCGTCGTGAGCTCCTGGTGGAGCCGGTCGCGCTCGGCCTCGGCGGCCGTCACCAGCCCGGCCGCGACGGGGATCACCTCGAGCTGGCGCTCGGCCTCCTTCAACACGCCCTCCACGTGCTGGTTCCACTCGAGCCACAGGCGCAGCTCCTCCAGGTGGGTGAGCACGGTGACCGCCTCGGGCGCCGGGAGCTCGCCGTCGGACGCCAGCGCCACCGTGAAGATCTCCTGGCCGGGGCGGTAGCCGGCGAGGTTGCGCACGCCCATCCCCTCGAGCCGCGACCGGTCGGCGGCGGCGAACTGGTCGTCCTCCATCACCGAGGAGGCGATCCAGTTGCGCTGGCGCAGCAGCCGCACGTTGCCCAGCCGCGCGCGCAGGGCGGCGTCGAACTCGTCGGGCAGGTACTCGCTCGTGTGGTACGGGTTGCCCGGCATGTAGACGTCGCGGTTCGGCGAGGAGATCGCGAGCACGCCCCCGGGCGCCAGCACCCGCACCAGCTCGTCGAGCACCCGGTCCTGGTCGTCGACGTGCTCGATCGCCTCGAAGCAGACCACCAGGTCGAACGCGCCGTCCTCGAACGGCAGCGCGGCGAGGTCCGCGCGCTCGTGCCGCACGCCCTCCTTCGCCGCCAGGCGCGCCCAGCGGAGCGCTTCCTCGCTGCGGTCGACCGCCGTCACCGACGCGGCGCCGGCGCCGGCGAGGATCGCCGAGCCGTAGCCCGTGCCGCAGGCGGCGTCGAGCACCCGCCGCCCCTCGGCGAGCGGGGCGGCCCAGAGGTACCGGCTGACGTGCTCGGCCTCGACCATCTGGCCGCCCATGGTGGCCGGGTCGAAGCGCTCCGGGTGACGCTCGCCAAGCTCGCTCATGTGGTCTCCCCCGGCGCCTCGCGGGCGATCCGGATCAGCTCCGCGGCGACCCGCTCGGGCTCGCGCCCGGGCACCGCCGCCGCCATCTCGGCGTCCTCCGGATCGGGCAGGTCCAGCAGGCTCGCCGCCGCGCTCGCCAGCTCGTCCGGCGTCGCCGACTGCTCGCGCCGGAGCACCGCCGGGCCGTCGGACCCGGCCGCCGAGAGCGTCAGGATCGGCCGGCGGCAGAGCAGCGCGTGATCGACCAGCGCCTGGCTCAGCGACGGCGCGCCCGAGGACAGGTCCAGGAACGCGTGAGCCGCGCTGCTCCACGCGAGGAGCGACAGGTAGACCGGCGGCGGCGCCCAGGTGAGGCGGCCGGGCGCGCCGCGGGCCGCGCAGCGCCGCTCGGCGTCCTGGATCGCCTCGGGCGAGACGTCGCCCACCAGCGCCACCAGGGCCGCCCGCCCCGCCGCCGCGAGCTGGATCGCCAGCGCCGCGCCGCGCTCCACCTCGGCGCCGGTGAACGGGCCGAAGCGGTCCGGCCGCATGAACACCAGCATCGGCAGCGCGCGCGAGCGCCGCACCGCCGCCCGCGACGGGTCGAGCATCACCCGCGCCTCGAAGGGCAGCTCGTGCCCCAGCCGGCCCCCGGCCGGCGCGAAGCTGAGCGGCGGCGGCACCACCTCCGGCGCCGGCGCGGCGGG
>JAWVEV010000109.1:0-18479 GCA_033856535.1 Miltoncostaeaceae bacterium
CCACCCGTGCTGGTGCCGCTGGCCCCGGGGGTGATCGCCCCGGGGGTGACCATCGACGGCGTCGACGTCGCCGGGCTCACACGCGTCCCGGCCACCCAGAAGGTGATCGCCGAGCGTGTGCTTCCCAAGCGCGCGGCGCTGATCGTCACCTTCCGCGGCCGGCGGATCCCGATCGACCCGGTGCGCGCCGGCTACGTGGCCGACGTCAAATACGCGGTGAGGGGCGCGCTGGCCTTCGGCCGCACGCACGCGCTGCGGCCGGCGGTCGACGTCCCGCTGCGCGAGCGGGTCAACCGCCTGCGCGTCCGCGCGATCCTGAAGAGCCAGGCCGAGCGACTCGACCTCGCGCCGCTCGACGCCGCGATCTCGTTCAAGGGCGCCAAGCCGGTCATCCAGAAGCCGCGGATCGGCAAGAGGATCGATCTGAAGAAGGCCGAGGGCGTCGTCATCGACGCGATCCTCCAGCGCGCGAAGGCCACGTACGCCCTGCCTCAGCTCCGGGTGGTCCCGACGGTCACCACGGCGCCGCCGGCGATCCTGATCGAGCGCTCGGCCTTCCGGCTCACGCTCTTCAGCAAGGGCAAGCGCCACGTCTTCGGCGTGGCGGTCGGCGCGCCGGGCCACACCACCCCGAGCGGCAGCTACAGGATCATCGAGAAGCAGGTGGACCCCACCTGGTTCCCGCCCGACTCGCCGTGGGCCGAGGGCCTCGGCCCGGTCCCGCCCGGCGTCGAGAACCCGCTGGGCACCCGGTGGATGGGCACCTCCGCGCCGGCCATCGGCATCCACGGCACCCCGCTGCCGGGCTCCATCGGCACGGCCGCCTCGCACGGCTGCATCCGGATGCGGATCCCGGACGCCGAGTACCTCTACGACCGGATCGACATCGGCACCCCCGTGGTGATCGTCTGAGGTGAGCGCGCGCGGGCATCGGCCCGCGCGCGGCCTCAGCCCGCCGCCAGCGCCTGGCGGATCCGCGCCGCGTCGGCCGGGCGCACCAGGGCGCGCACCCGCGTGCCCTCCTCGGTGGCCTCCTGCTCGACGTCGCGCCCGCCGGCGTAGACCGACGAGAGCAGCGCGCCCTGCGAGTAGGGGATGGTGACGTCGATCGGGACCAGCTTCGCCCGGGCCCGTTCGGTCAGCCGGTCGAGCAGCGCGTCCAGGCCCTCGCCGGTCCGGGCCGAGACCATCACCGCGTCCGGCGAGCGCCCCGTCAGCGCCGCCCGCTCGGCGGCGTCGGGAAGGTCGATCTTGTTCAGCACCAGCAGGCGCGGCACCTCGCCGGCGCCGATCTCGGCCAGCACGTCCTCGACCGCCGCCGCCTGCGCCATCCGGCGCGACTCGGGCTCCGAGGCGTCGGCCACGTGCAGGATCAGGTCCGCGTCGCGCACCTCCTCGAGGGTGGCCGAGAAGGCGTCCACCAGCTGGTGGGGCAGATGGCGGATGAAGCCCACCGTGTCGCTCAGCAGCAGCTCGTCACCGTCGTGCTCGAGCCGGCGGGTGGTCGGGTCGAGCGTCTCGAAGAGCGCGTCGTTGACCGAGGTGGAGGCCCCGGTGAGCGCGTTCATCAGGCTCGACTTGCCGGCGTTGGTGTAGCCGGCCAGAGCCACCCGGGGCGTCCCCGAGGCCAGCCGGCGGCCGCGCTGCAGGTCGCGCGATCCGGCGACCTCGCGAAGGCGCCGGCGCACGGTGGCCATGCGGTTGCGCACGATGCGCCGGTCGGACTCGAGCTGGGTCTCGCCCGGGCCCCGCGTGCCGACGCCGCCGCCGAGACGCTCCAGGTGCTGCCAAAGGCCCTCCTGGCGCGCGTAGGAGTACTCGAGCTGGGCCAGCTCCACCTGCAGCTTGCCCTCGGCCGAGCGGGCGTGCTGGGCGAAGATGTCGAGGATCACCGCGGTGCGGTCGACCACCCGGGTCTTGAGCTTGTCCTCCAGGTGGCGCTGCTGGCCGGGGCTCAGCTGGCCCTCGGCCGCCACCAGGTCCGGCTTGGTCTCCTGCACGAGCTCGGCCAGCTCCTCGAGCCGGCCCTTGCCCAGGTAGGTGCGCGGGTCGGGGCGCTCCCGGTGCTGCACCAGCGTGTGCTCGACCTCGGCGCCGGCGGTCCGCAGGAGCTCGACGAGCTCGGCCAGGCGGTCGCGCTCCTCCTCGAGGTCGCCGTCGAGCGACGCGATCAGGACCGCCCGCTCGGGACCGCGACGGTCGTCGTCGGGCTTGGTGGCCTTGCCCCGGTAGGTGCGCTGTAGCTCATGCATGAGCCCTATTCTGCCCCAGCGGCCCGGTCGCCCCACCGTTTCCCGGGCCGAGGCGGGGGTACCTCGAACTCCAGGCGCCGGCCGCGGAGCGCCGGCGCGCCCCCAGCCAGGAGCGCAATGGTCAGTCAGATAGCCTCCAGCCCGGTGACGAGCGGACCCTCGAGCGGAACCCCCGTCCTGCCCCCGGAGCCCGGCCCGCAGCCGGTTCCCGGCCCGGCACCGATGCCGGAGCCGGTGCCCGGCCCGGCCGTGGTTCCCGAGCCGGGGCCGGCCGAGATCCCGGAGCCGGGTCCCGACCCGGTGCCCGAGCCCGTGCCCGGCCCCGCCCGCACTCCCGAGCCCGGGCCCGCCAGGATCCCCGAGCCATGGCCGGACACCCGCGCGGATCGCCGCGCCGACCCCACCTGACCCAGGAGCTTCGATGGCCTACCAGCTTCCCCCGCTGCCCTATCCCGAGGACGCGCTCGAGCCGCACATCGACGCGCAGACGATGAGCATCCATCACGACCGGCACCACAAGACCTACGTGGACAAGGCGAACGCGGCCCTCGAGGGCACCGAGTGGGCCGACGAGCCGGCCGAGGTCGTCATCCAGCACCTCGACGAGCTGCCCGAGGACATCCGTGGCCCGGTCCGCAACAACGCCGGCGGGCACGCCAACCACTCGCTCTTCTGGACCGTCATGAGCCCGGACGGCGGCGGCGCTCCCGAGGGCGAGCTGGCCGCGGCGATCGACGCGGCCTTCGGCGACTTCGCCTCCTTCCAGGAGCAGTTCGCGGCCGCGGCGGCCAACCGCTTCGGCAGCGGCTGGGCCTGGCTGGTCTGGGACGGCTCCGGCGTGGCGATCACCTCGACGCCCAACAAGGACAACACGCTCACCGAGGGCAAGATCCAGCTCCTCGGCGTGGACGTCTGGGAGCACGCCTACTACCTCAAGTACCAGAACAAGCGGCCGGACTACGTCTCGGCGTGGTGGAACGTCGTGAACTGGTCCGAGGTGGCGCGCCGCTTCGAGATCGCCCGCGCGTAGCGACGGTGCTCGGCCCGGCCGCCGGCGGAGCGCCGGCGGCCGGGCCGGCTAGGCTCCGGCCTCGGTGGGGCAGTTCCACGAGCGACCGGACGCGTACCTCGCGCTGATGCGCGCCGAGGTGCCCGACTACGACCTCTTCCAGGACGCCGCGGCGGCCGCCACCGGCGCCGGTGCCGCGCGCATCCTCGAGCTCGGGACCGGGACCGGCGAGACCGCCCGGCGGGTGCTCGCGCTCCACCCCGAGGCCCGCCTGGTGGGCCTCGACGCCAGCGCCGACATGCTCGAGCTGGCCCGGGCCGCGCTTCCCGCCGACCGCGCCGACCTGATCCTGGGCGACCTGGCCGGCCCGCTCCCCGCGGGCCCGTTCGACGTGGTGGTGTCGGCGCTCTGCGTGCACCACCTGGACGGGCCCGCCAAGGAGGACCTCTTCCGCCGGCTGGCGGCCCTGCTGGCGCCCGGCGGCCGGCTGGTGGTGGCCGACGTGGTCCTGCCCGAGGACCCGGCCGACGCCCTCACGCCGCTCGACCCGGCCCACGACCGGCCGAGCTCGGCGCTCGACCAGCTGCGCTGGCTGGCGGCCGCCGGGCTGCGCCCGCGCCTGGAGTGGTCCCGCCGCGACCTCGCCGTGCTGGTCGCCGAGGCGGCGCCGGTCCCCGCTCCGGCCTGACCTCCCCGAACGGGGGGGTCCGAGCCCCCCGTGCGGGGGTGCATCCGCGCGCCGGAGCTGCCGATGACCCTGGCGAGCCCTACGGAGGGGGTGTGCGGATGAACGAGTCGGGCCTTGTCATGGATGGTGGGCCGGCGGTGGCCGCCGCGGTCGGGGCACGTCGAGCCCCGGGCGCGCGCGGCGGGGGCACCGTCGGGGGGCGCGGGGCGGGGCGGCGGGGGGCCGCCCCCGCCCTCGACCCGGTCACGGGGCTGGTCGGCCGGAAGGGCTTCGCGGGCCGGCTGCAGGCGGAGGCCGAGGCCGCCCGCCGGAGCGCCTGGCCGCTCAGCGTGGTGGTGCTGGACATCGACCGGTTCGGGCAGGTCAACGGGCTCCATGGACGGGGGACGGGGGACGGCGTCCTGGCCGAGGTCGCGGCGCGGTTGGCCGTCGCGGCGCCGGCCGGGGCGTCGGTCGCGCGGCTGGACGGCGATGCCTTCGCGTGGCTGCTGCCGGCGGTGGACGGGGCCCGCGCCCACGCGGCGGCCGAGGCCGCCCGCCGGGCGGTCGGGTCGCGGCCCTTCGCGGGGGTCGGCGACCTGACCGCGTCGGCGGGCGTCGGCCAGCTCGGCGCGCCGGCGGCGGACGCCGGGGAGATGCTGCGCCTGGCGCGGGCGGCGCTCCGCTGGGCCAAGGGCCGCGGCCGCGACCTCTGCCTCCGATACTCGGTCGAGTCGGCGCGCGCCTTCGCGGCGGTGGACGGCCGGTGCGGTCCGGCGGCGATCGACGGCATCCGCGCGCTGGCCGAGATCGTCGACGGCAAGTCGCCGGCGACGCGCGGCCACTCCGAGCGCGTCGCCGTGATGGCCGAGGCCCTGGCGGGCGCCTGCGCGTGGCCGGCCGCGCGGGCGGCGCAGCTGCGCGAGGTCGGCCTGGTGCACGACGTCGGCAAGATCGGCATGCCCGACGCGATCCTGCTGAAGCCCGGCCCGCTCGACCCCGACGAGCGCCGGCGCATCCGCCTCCACCCGGGGATCGGCGCCCGCGTCGTCCGGGGCGTGCTGTCGGACGAGCAGGCGGCCTGGCTGCGCCACCACCACGAGCGCTTCGACGGCGCCGGCTACCCGGACGGTTTGCGCGGAAACGAGATCCCGTTCGGCGCGCGCCTGCTGGCGCTGGCCGACGCCTGGGACGCCATGACCTCGAACCGGGTCTATCAGTCGGCGCGCACCCCGGTCGACGCGCTCGGCGAGGTCCGGCGCGAGGCCGGCCGGCACTTCTGCCCCCAGGCGGTCGGGGCGCTGACGCGGCTCTGGGCGCTGGGGCTGCTGCCCCCGTCGGGCGGGGGGTAGCCCGCCCGCTCAGCCCCGGCGGTGGGACACGACGTTGACCACGGTCCCGCCGGGCTCGCGGAGCATGAACCGCCGGACGCCCCACGGCTCGTCGCGGATGGGGTAGACGATGTCGAACCCGCCCTCGACGGCCCGCGCGTGCGCCGCGTCGACGTCCTCCACCTCCACCGAGATGCCGGGGGCGGACGGGTCGGCGTTGCTCACGATGTTCACCTGGGCCGTGCGGTTCGCCGGTGAGGCGACGGTCGCGACCCAGCCGAGGTCCATCGCGGTCTCGAAGCCGAGCAGATCGACGAAGAAGGCCCGCGTCTCCTCGGGCCGCTCCGACCGGATGTTCGGCACGGCCCTCCTGATCGTCACCTCAGCGCACCAGCCGCTCGAAGAGCTTGTCGAGGGCCTCGGCCGGATCCGGGCAGGTCCCGGCATGCACCGCCGAGGGGCGGATCATCGTGCTGGCCGGTGCCACCAGCCAGTGGAAGCGGGCGTGGCGCGGCAGGCGCGCGATCGGGCCGGCGTCCGGCGCGCCGGCGGCGATCCGGACGAGGCCCTCGAGCTGGCGCTCCACCGCGTCGGCGTCCGCGCCGGGCGCGAGCGCCGCGAGGCGGGCCCGGTCGAGCCCGACCCGCGCGCCGAGGAAGTCGCGGGTCCGCGCGAAGAGCACCACGCCCGCGTTGAGACACTCCCCGCGCTCGGCGTGCGGCACCACGCGCAGCAGGGCGTACTGGAAGGGGCTATCGAGCAGCCTCGGCCTCCTCCACGAAGCGGCGCGACGCCAGGCGGCGCCCCAGGTACTCGGCGTACGCGGCCCGGCGCTCGTCCGGGCCCGGGCCGTCGCCGTCCTCGAGCCACGAGTCCGGGATCATCGCCGTCACGGAGTCGATCACCCCCCGGTCGAAGGCCGGCGCCAGGCGCGCGTCGGCCTCGGCGATCGAGCCGGCGTAGGGCAGCAGCACGTGCTCGGCGATGGCCGGGAAGGGGCGCTCGGCGTCGGCCGGCAGGTCCGTCGAGCCGTGGTGGCGGTAGAGCGCCGCGCCGTGGTCGATCAGCCAGATGCGCCCGTGCCAGACCAGCAGGTTCGGGTTGCGCGCGGTGCGGTCGACGTTGGTCACGAACGCGTCGAGCCAGACCGTGTCGGCCGCCAGCACCGGATCGACCTCGGGGCTCGCGGCCGGGTCGAAGGCCAGGGAGCCGGGCAGGAAGTCGAGCCCCATGTTCAGCCCGCCGCTCGCCCGCAGCAGGTCCTGGATCTCGGGGTCCGGCTCGGCCTGGGCCAGCGCCGGGTCGAGCTCCACGAACGCCAGGTCGGGCACCGGCAGGCCGGCGCGGCGGGCCAGCTCCCCGGCCACCAGCTCGGCGATGAGCGCCTTCGGGCCCTGGCCGGCGCCGCGGAACTTCACCACGTAGAGGCCGTCGTCGTCGGCCTCGACCAGCGCCGGCAGCGAGCCGCCCTCGCGCAGCGGCTCGACGTAGCGCGTGGCCCGCACGGTGGGAGGGGGCGCGAGCGCTGCCACGGAGCGGAGTCTAGGAGCCGGGACGATCGGGAATCATCCGGCCACCGGCCGCGGACGGCTCGCTAGGCTCCGCGGCGTGAGCCGGGGAGCCGCATGCTCAGAAGCCTCAGGGACCTGCAGGGGTACCACGTGCACGCCACCGATGGCGACGTGGGCCGCGCCGACGACTTCCTCTTCGACGACGAGCGGTGGACCGTCCGCTACGCGGTGGTCGACACCGGCGGGTGGCTGGAGGACGAGCTGACCCTGATCTCGCCGGCCGCCCTGCGCGAGGCCGATTGGGAGAGCCGCACGCTGATGGCGGACCTCACGCGCGAGCAGGTGGAGGCGAGCCCGCCGATCGAGCGCGACGCGCCGGTCGACCGCCAGCGCCGGGTCGACCTGCACGCCCACTACGGCTGGCCCCACTGGTGGGCCGGAGTCGGCCCGCTCGGGGGCATCGGCGCGCCCGGCGCCTACATCCCGGCCGACGCGGTCGCGACCGAGGCCCCGCCCGGGGGTACGGAGCCCGAAGGGGATCCGCACTTGCGCAGCAGCGCCGACGTCATCGGCTACGCGGTGACCGGCACTGACGAGGAGGTCGGCCACGTCGACGACCTGATCGTCGAGGACGAGGGCTGGCAGGTCCGCTACCTCGTCGTCGACACGCGCAGGTGGCTCTCCGGCCGGAGGGTGCTGATCGCGCCGCAGTGGGTCGAGCGCTTCGACTGGGCCGATCGCACCGCGACGCTGCGCCTGACCCGCGCCGAGATCGAGGCCTCGCCCGAGTTCGACGAGGCCGCCCCGGTCAACCGGGAGTACGAGACGCGCCTGTACGACTTCTACGGTCGCCCGACCTACTGGGACGGGTGAGGCCCCCGGAGCGGGGCGCGGCCGTCGGGGACGCCCCCGACTGGTACCGCGACGCCGTCATCTACGAGCTCCACGTCCGGGCGTTCAACGACAGCTCGGAGGACGGGATCGGTGACTTCCGGGGCCTGATCGAGCGCCTCGACTACCTGCACGACCTCGGCGTCACCGCGATCTGGCTGCTGCCGTTCTACCCCTCGCCGCTGCGCGACGACGGGTACGACACCGCCGACTACCGCGAGGTCAACCCGTCCTACGGGACGCTGCGCGACTTCCAGGCGTTCATCAAGGCGGCCCACGAGCGCGGCCTGCGGGTGATCACCGAGCTGGTCCTGAACCACACCTCGGACCAGCACCCCTGGTTCCAGCGCGCGCGGCGGGCGCCGGCCGGCAGCCGCTACCGGGACTTCTACGTCTGGAGCGACACGCCGGACAGGTACACCGACGCCCGGATCATCTTCAAGGACTTCGAGTCCTCGAACTGGGCCTGGGACCCGGTCGCCGAGCAGTACTACTGGCACCGCTTCTACTCGCACCAGCCGGACCTGAACTTCGAGAGCGCCGAGGTGCGCCGCTCGCTGGTGTCGCTGGTCGACTACTGGTTCCGGATGGGCGTCGACGGGCTGCGGCTGGACGCGGTGCCGTACCTGTACGAGTCCGAGGGGACCATCTGCGAGAACCTGCCGAAGACGCACGAGTTCCTCCGGGACCTGCGCCGGCACATCGACGAGAAGTTCCCGAACCGGATGCTGCTGGCCGAGGCCAACCAGTGGCCCGAGGACGCGGTCGCCTACATCGGCGAGGGCGACGAGTGCCACATGGCGTTCCATTTCCCGCTGATGCCGCGGCTCTTCATGGCCATCCAGATGGAGGACCGCTTCCCGATCATCGACATCCTCCAGCAGACGCCGCCGCTGCCCGAGGGCTGCCAGTGGGCGCTCTTCCTGCGCAACCACGACGAGCTCACGCTCGAGATGGTCACCGACGAGGAGCGCGACTACATGTACCGGGTCTACGCGCACGAGCGCGAGGCCCGCATCAACCTCGGCATCCGCCGCCGCCTCGCGCCGCTGCTCGGAAACGACCGGGCCAAGATCGAGCTGATGAACGGCCTGCTGCTGTCGCTGCCCGGCACGCCGGTCATCTACTACGGCGACGAGATCGGGATGGGCGACAACATCTACCTCGGCGACCGCGACGGGGTCCGCACGCCCATGCAGTGGAGCGGCGACCGCAACGCCGGCTTCTCGCGCACCAACCCCCAGCGCCTGTTCCTGCCGACGATCATCGATCCCGAGTTCCACTACGAGAAGATCAACGTCGAGACGCAGGCCGACAACCCGCAGTCGCTGCTGTGGTGGATGCGGCGGGTGCTGGCGCTGCGAAAGCGCTACTCGGTCTTCGGGCGCGGCGAGCTCGAGTTCCTGCACCCGGACAACCGGCGGGTGCTGGCGTATCTGCGCCGCGACGAGGACCAGGTGATCCTGATCGTCGCGAACCTGTCGCGCTTCGCGCAGTACGTCGAGCTCGACCTGTCGGAGTTCAAGGGCCGCACGCCGGTCGAGCTCTTCGGCCACACGCCCTTCCCGCCGATCGGCGACCTGACCTACCTGCTCACGCTGGGGCCGCACGCGGTGTACTGGCTGGCGCTCGAGAACCGTCAGGACGCCGCCGTCGACGGCGACGGCGGCCCGCCGCGGCTGGCGCCGCCGAAGGCGCTCGACGAGCTCTTCACCGGCCGCGGCCGGGCGAGCCTGGAGGAGGCGCTGGTGCGCCACCTGCCCGGCCGGCGCTGGTTCGCCGGAAAGGCCCGCGTGATCCGCGGCGTCCAGGTGCTCGACGCGGTGCCGGTGGCCGGTCCGCGCGCGCCGCTCCAGGCGCGCATCGCGATCGTCCGGGTCGACTTCACCGAGGGCGAGCCCGAGACCTACGCGGTGCCGGTCGCGCTGCTCGAGGGCGAGCGCGCCGAGCGCCAGCTGCAGGACAACCCGGGCGCCGTGATCGCGCGTCTGGACCGGCGCGGCGACGCCGCGCCCGCGATCCTCGCCGACGCCACCGAGGACCAGGACTTCTGCGCGGCGCTCCTCGACGCGGTCCGCCGCCGCCGCCGGCTGAAGGGCGGCGACGGGACGCTCGCCGGCCGCGCGACCGGGGCGATGCGGGCCGCGCTGGAGGGGGTGGAGGAGGGGACCCTCGAGCCGCACGTCTCCCGCGCCGAGCAGAGCAACACCTCGATCATCTTCGGCAACCGGCTCATCCTGAAGCTCTTCCGCCGGATCGAGCTGGGGGTGAACCCGGACCTCGAGATCGGGCGCCACCTGACCGAGCGCGCCGGCTACGACCACACGCCGGCGGTGGCCGGCGCGATCGAGTACCAGAGCGCGGGCGACGAGCCGGCGACGCTGGCGATCGTGCACCGCTACGCCCCGAACGAGGGCGACGCCTGGTCGTACACGCTCGACACGCTGGGCCTCTTCTACGAGCGGATCCTCACCGAGGGCCCCCCGACAGCCGAGGTCCCGCTCCCGGCGCCGGGCCTCCTCGCGCGCGCCCGGGCCGAGATCCCCGCCGAGGCCAACGACGTGGTCGGCTCGTTCCTCGAGTCGGCCCGTCAGATCGGCCGGCGCACCGCCGAGCTGCACAACGCGCTCGCGCAGGACCAGGGCGACGCGGCCTTCACGCCCGAGCCGATGACCCCGCACCACCTGCGCTCGGTCTACCAGTCGATGCGCAACCTGGCCGGGCGGAACCTGGGCCTGCTGCGCAAGGCGCTCCCCGCGCTGCCCGATCGCGCCCGGGAGCTGGGGGAGGGCGTGGCCGGCGACGAGGCCGCGATCCTCGACCGGTTCCAGGCCCTCCTCGGCCGGCGCATCACCTGCGCGCGGATCCGCTCGCACGGCGACTTCCACCTGGGGCAGGTGCTCTACACGGGCCGCGACTTCCTGCTGCTCGACTTCGAGGGCGAGCCATCGCGCTCGCTCGGCGACCGGCGCACCAAGCGCACGCCGCTGCGCGACGTCGCCGGCATGCTCCGCTCGTTCCACTACGCGACCTTCGCGGCCATCCGCGAGGAGGGGAACCGCGGCCTGCTGGATCCCGATTCGGACACGGCACGCGTGCTCGAGGCGTGGGGCGCCTACTGGTACGACTGGGTGTCGGCGGCCTTCCTCGGCGCCTACCTCGAGGCGGCCGAGGGCGCGCCGTACCTGCCCGAGGACGACGCCGACCTGACCGTCCTGCTCGAGACGGCGCTCCTCGAGAAGGCCGTCTACGAGCTGGGCTACGAGCTCAACAACCGGCCCGACTGGGTCCTGATCCCGCTGCTCGGCATCCGGGACCTGCTGCGGGAGGACGTTTGATGGAGGATGGCGTCGCCTACGCCAAGCTCGACCTCGAGCACGGCGAGATGTTCCTCAGCCTGCGCCGCGCGCTCGGGGTCACGTCGATCGGCATGAACCAGCTGCTGTTCGCGCCGGGCGAGCGCGGCCGGATCCACCGCCACCGGGACCAGGAGGAGGTCTACCTGGTGCTGGAGGGCGTGCTGAGCCTGTCGGTGGAGGGCGAGGAGCGCGACCTCGCCGCCGGCGAGCTGGCGCGGGTGGCGCCGGCGGTGCGCCGGCAGCTGACCAACCGGGGCCCGGGGCGGCTGGCGGTCCTGGCGCTCGGCGGCATCGGCGAGCACGCCGGCCGCGACGCCGAGGCCTTCGCCGCCTGGGACGACGACGCGCCCAAGGGCCCCGCGGACGTGCCCTTCCCGGACCGGCTGCCCGACGCGGAGCTGCGGCCGGCCTGAGCCGCCCCCGCCCCGCTCAGCGGTAGCGGGCCGGGTCGAACTGGTCGGGTCCGCGACCGGTGGCGACGACGTCGTCGAACCAGCGCCCCCAGTCGGGGCGCGAGCCGTCGAGGTCCGTGAAGCCGTAGCCCCGGGCGAGCCCCCACGACGACATGGTCATGCCGCTGAAGCGGCCGGCGGCCGCCAGGTCGGCGGCGAGCGCCGCCGCCCCCCGGCCCACGTAGCGGGGGGTCTCCGACAGCGCGAAGTGCGGATCCTTGGCGACCGCGTCGCGCCAGGTGGCCTCGGTCACGCCGAAGTGGTCGAGCATCGCCTCGGAGCGCAGGAAGCCGGGCGTCAGCGCGAGCGCGGTGACGCCGTGCGGCTTCAGCTCCTGGGCCTGTGCCACGGCGAGTCGGATCACCGACGCCTTCACCAGGTCGTAGAAGAGCGAGCCGCGGTAGCGCTCCCCGACCCCGTCGGTCACCTCGATCACCAGGCCGCCCTCGCCGCGCTCGACGATCAGCGGCACCAGGGCGTGGGAGGTGACCAGGTGGGTCTGCACGCCGTTGCGCCAGGCCTTCAGGCCGGCCTCGAGGTCGTGCTCCCAGAAGGGGCCGTTCCAGGAGACCAGGCCGTCGCCGCCCCAGACGTCGTTGACCAGGATGTCGAGCTGCCCGCCGGTGTCGTGCTCCAGCCGGGCGCGCAGGCTCGCGACGTCATCGGGCGACGAGTGGTCGCAGCGCACCGCGATGCCGCGCCCGCCGGCGGCCTGGACCAGCTCCGCGGTCTCCTCGATCGTCTCGGGCCGGCCCATCTCCGAGGCCTCGTCGCGGGTCGATCGGCCGGTGCAGTAGACCCGCGCGCCGAGCGCGCCCAGCTCGATCGCGATGCCGCGGCCGGCGCCGCGGGTGGCGCCCGCCACCAGGGCGACCTTGCCGGCCAGGGGGTGCTCGTTCACATGCTCTCCTCGGTTCGGGGTGCGCGGCGGGCGGACGGGCCGCGCCAGCCGGCGAGAAGGACGTCGACGGATCGGCCCACCCGCGCGCCGAGCGAGCCCCGGGGGTCCATCGACCAGCTCAGCAGCGTGCCGTTCCAGACCGCCAGCAGCGCCTCGGCGGCGCGGGTGGGGGGCGGGGCGGCGGGAAGGTCGGGGGCCCGGCGGAGCAGTCGGCGCAGCTCCGCGCCCATCGCCTTCTGGCCCTCGAGCACGGCGGCGCGCAGCTCGGCGTCGGCAAGGTCGGCGCCGAGCTGGCCGAGGTGGTTGGCCGCGGTGGCGGGGTCGTCGAGGTCGGCGGCGGCGGCGACCAGGGCGGCGCGCAGGGCGGCGCCGCCGGTCGCCCGGCTGGCGGCGGCGCCGCGCATCGCGGCGATGGTGCGGACCGTGCCGCCGCGCGAGACCGCGATCAGCAGGCCGCGCTTGGAGCCGAAGCGGGCGACCAGCGTGCCGGCGGCCACGCCGGCCTCGGCCGCGACGTCGGCGAGGGTGAAGCCCGGCCCGTGACGGCCGATCGCCGCCGCCGCGGCGGCCAAGAGGCGGTCGTCGGCGATGGTCCGAGGACGTCCCACGGCGTTATTGAATCACAGTTCAGAAACGTGCGAGGCCATTGCGCGCCGCGGCCGAGAGGGGGACGATCGGGTGGTCGGACCCCCCTGACGAGGAGGCCTTTCCATGATCTGCCTGCTCACCGAGCGCCGGCTCCGCCCCGGGACCTTCGACGAGTTCCGGGAGGCCTGGGAGCCCGTCGGCGACCCGCCACCGTCCCTGATCCGGGCGTTCCACCTGCGCGCGATCGGCGACCCGGACCACGTCGTCTCGTTCGGGCTCTTCGATCTGAGCCGGGCGCAGCTCGACGCCTTGAGGACCGACCCCGACACCGCCGAGGAGCAGCGCGCCCGCGCCGCCGCGATGGGCGGGTTCATCGAGGAGATCGGGGTCGACGGCGCCTTCGAGGTGGTCGAGGTCGTCGAGGGTCCGTCCACCGGCGCGGAGGAGGACCGGGCCCTCCTGGCGTAGAGCCTCCGGGTGGCCGCCGAGGACCATCTTCCGGCCTGGCTGCGGTTCCTGCGGCCGGGCTTCCCGAGCGCGAACCTGATCGTCGCGACCGAGGGCGTGCGGGTCCTGGTCGACTCCGGGTACGGGAGCGACGTCGAGCGGCTGGTCGCGGCGCTCGCCGGCGCCGGGGTGGCGCCGGACGACCTGGAGCTGGTCGTGAACACGCATTCCCACAGCGACCACGTGGGCGGGAACGCGCGGCTGCAGGGGGTTCACGGCGTGCCGGTGGCGGCCTCCGCCGCGGACGCGGCGGAGGTGAACGCGCGCCGGCCGGAGGCGTGCCTGGCCGAGTGGCTCGACCAGCCGGTGGAGCCGTACCGCGTGAACCGGGTGCTGGAGCCCGGCGAGCGCCTGGCGATCGGGCCGGCCGAATGGGAGGTGCTGGCGACGCCGGGGCACATGCCGAGCCACCTGAGCCTGTGGCAGCCCGAGCACGGCGTGCTGCTGCTGGGTGACGCCCTGCACGCCGACGACGTCGGCTGGCTCAACCTGCCGCTCGACGGGACGGCGGCGATCGAGCGCTCGCTGGCGACGGTGGACGAGCTGGCGCGGCTGCCCGTGCGGGTGGCGCTCTCGGGCCACGGGCCGCCGGCGCTGGACCCGCCGGCCGCGTTCGCGGCGGCGCGGAGCCGCTTCGAGCGGATGCTCGCCGACCCGCCGAAGGCCGCATGGCACGCGATGAAGCGGATCCTGGCCTTCGCGCTGATGATCCACGACGGGATCCCGGCGCGGGAGACGGTGACCTACGTCCTCACCCGGCCGTGGCTGCGGGACCACGCGGAGTTCCTCGGCGTCACGCCCGCGGCGCTGACCGAGGAGCTTCTGGCCGAGCTCCGGCGCGCCGGGGCGGTCGAGATCGACGGCGAGGGCCGCCTCCGGTCCCGCGCGCCGCACCACCGCCCGCCGCCGGGATGGCTCCGGGCTCCGGGCTACCCGCGGGACTGGCCGGCGGCGTGACCGCCCCGGGCTACGACCCTCCCGCCTGCCGCTGGACGTGCTCCAGCACCGTCGCCAGCTCCCGCGAGGGCGAGAAGTCGACGTACTCGACGTCGTCAAGCGCCTCCGGGGCGTGTCCCGGCGCCCAGTAGAACGCCTCGCCGGCCCGGTATTCCTTCGGCCCGGTGGCGGTGTGCATCCGCAGGGTGCCCTTGAGCATGTAGCCCCAGTGCGGGCACTGGCACAGGTCGCCCTCGAGCCCCTGCACGAGCGGGCGGAGGTCGGTGCCGGCGGGGAGCCTGAAGCGCCCGACCGTCATCTCCCCGGCCGGCTCCAGGCGGATCTCGAGCCCGTCGCTCTCCATCGCGACGGCCATCGTCTCGCGCGTGAACGTCTCCATCGCTCCCCCGTTTCGGTCGCCGAGGCGAGCGTACAACGACGCCTGGGTGCGGGCACCGGCCTGCGGGCGGTTCGTCGGCCCGGGAGGCGACCGGCGGCCGGCGCGGACTCCGCCGGCCCGCGCCCGTCAGGCCGACCGGGCGGCGTCGGTCCCGTCCCGGCGCACCACCGGTCCGCGGTCCGCCGCGCCGTCTCGGGGTGGCGCCGCTACCAGGCCCGGCGCAGCAGCAGGATCGAGCGGCTCGGGACCGGGGCCTCGGCCCGGGCCGGGTAGGACTCGGCGCCGTCCGGCAGGTCCGGCTCGGCGGTCGAGAGCACGAACCGCCAGCGGTTGCCGAAGCGCCGCGCCGGCAGCCGGAAGCTCACCGGCTCGTGGCCCCCGTTCACCAGCATCACGAACGAGTCGTCGACGATCGGCTGCCCGCGGTCGGTGACCGTCGGGATCGCCTCGCCGTTGAGGAACACCCCGAGCGAGTTCAGGTCCTCGGCGCGCCAGTCGCGGCGGGTCATGTCCCGGCCGTCGGTGCGGAACCAGCGGATGTCCGGCAGCCCGTAGGCGCCGTCGTGGGGCCCGCCGAAGAAGTCGCGCCGGCGGAAGATCGGGTGCTGCTGGCGCAGGGAGATCAGCCGGCGGGTGAACTCGAGCATCTCCCGGCGCTCGTCGTCGAGCTCCCAGTCGAACCAGCTGATCTCGTTGTCCTGGCAGTAGGCGTTGTTGTTGCCGCCCTGGGTGCGCCCCATCTCGTCGCCGCCGAGCAGCATCGGCACGCCCTGGCTCAGCAGCAGAGTCGTCATGAAGTTGCGCTGCTGGCGGGCGCGCAGCGCGCGGATCTCGGGGTCGTCGGTCGGGCCCTCGACGCCGCAGTTCCAGCTCCGGTTGTCGTCGGTGCCGTCCTGGTTGTCCTCGAGGTTCGCCTCGTTGTGCTTCTCGTTGTAGGCGACCAGGTCGGCCAGCGTGAAGCCGTCGTGGGCGGTGATGAAGTTGATCGAGGCGAAGGGCCGGCGCCCGTCGTTCTGGTACAGGTCGCTCGAGCCGGTCAGCCGCGAGGCGAACTCCGCCACGCCGCCGGCCTGCCCGCGCCAGAAGT
Organism: Miltoncostaeaceae bacterium; assembly: GCA_033856535.1. Classification (GTDB taxonomy): domain Bacteria; phylum Actinomycetota; class Thermoleophilia; order Miltoncostaeales; family Miltoncostaeaceae; genus JAWVEV01. The sequence goes on from JAWVEV010000109.1 coordinate 15,892, forward strand.
CGCGCATCTCGTCGCGGTAGACGCCGTTCCACTCGGTCCAGAGCACCGGGAAGTTGCCCACCTGGTAGCCGCCCGGGCCGACGTCCCACGGCTCGGCGATGAGCTTCACCTGCGACAGCACCGGGTCCTGGTGGATCGTGTCGAAGAACGAGGAGAGCCGGTCCACGTCGTAGAACTCGCGCGCCAGCGCCGACGCCAGGTCGAAGCGGAAGCCGTCGACATGCATGTCGATGACCCAGTAGCGGAGCGAGTCCATGATCAGGCGCAGCACGCTCGGGTGCACCGGGTTCAGGCTGTTGCCGGTCCCGGTGAAGTCCCGGTAGAAGCGCCGGTCCTCCTCGGTGCGGTAGTAGCTCAGGTTGTCGATGCCCTTGAAGCTGAGCATCGGGCCCTGGTGGTTGCCCTCGGCGGTGTGGTTGTAGACCACGTCGAGGATCACCTCCATGCCGGCGCGGTGGAGCGCCTTGACCATCCCCTTGAACTCGCGCACCTGCTCGCCGTGGCGGCCGGTCGCCGCGTACACCGCGTGCGGCGCGAGGAAGCCGATCGAGCTGTAGCCCCAGTAGTTGGTGAGCGCCTTGGCCACCAGGTGGTGCTCGTCGACGAAGTGGTGCACCGGGAGCAGCTCGACCGCGGTCACGCCGAGCGAGCGCAGGTAGGCGACGGCCTCGTCCGAGGCCAGGCCGGCGTAGGTGCCGCGCAGGTCGTCGCGCACCTCGGGGTGGCGCTCGGTGAACCCCTTCACGTGGACCTCGTAGATGAGCGTCTCGGACCAGGGGGTGTTCGGCGGCCGGTCGCCCTCCCAGTCGAAGCCGGGGTCGGTCACGACGCACTTGGGGATCGCGTCCATGTCGTCGATGCGGTCGGGGATCAGGTCCGCGTCCGGGCCGTCCGGCTCGTAGGGGAGCACGTTGGCCACGTCGAAGAGCACGCCGCCCTCGATCGCCTTGGCGTAGGGGTCGATCAGCAGCTTGGAGGGGTTGAAGCGATGGCCGTTGCGGGGGTCCCACCGCCCGTGGACGCGGAAGCCGTACCGCTGCCCCGGCCCGACGCCCGGCAGGTACCCGTGCCACTGGAACGCGGTGCGCTCCGGCAGGTCCACGCGGACCTCGCGGTCCTCGGAGTCGAAGAGGCAGAGCTCGACCCGCTCGGCGTTCTCCGAGAAGACCGAGAAATTCGTCCCCTCGCCGTCCCAGGTCGCCCCCAGGGGGAAGGGCTGCCCGGGCCAGACCCTCACCGACATCGCACCGCCGCGCCGGCCCACGGGGGCAGCGTCGCCACCCCGCGCTCCAGCTCGATCTCGTGCGTGGACAGGACCACCTCGCCCCCGTCGGTCGTGATCCGCGCCGGCGCCGGCGCGAAGTTGGCCAGGAGCTCGATGTCGCCCCGCCGGAGACGAAGCGTACCCGCCTCCTCGTCGACGGCCAGGGGCTCGCACTCGCGCGCGAGACCGGCGCGGAGGGCGATCAGGCGCCGGTAGAGGTCGGCCAGCGCGGCGTCGCCGCCGGCCGGGTCGAGCGTCGATCGGACGAACGTGGCGGGGTCCTGCGGGTCCGGCACGTCCCCGGCGAAGGCCGCGAAGTGGGCGAACTCGCGCCGGCGGCCCTCGCGGGTCGCGTCGGCGATGAACGGGTCCACGTGGTCCGTGAAGAACTGGAACGGGCGCCGCTCGCCGTACTCCTCGCCCATGAACAGCATCGGCACGAAGGGGGAGAGCAGCGTGCAGAAGGCGGCCAGGCGCAGGGTCTCCTCCGGCGGCCGGTCGCCGATCGCCCGGTTGCCCACCTGGTCGTGGTTCTGGCCGAAGACCACGAACCGCCACGGCGCCCGGTCGAAGGCCGGCGCGCCGTGGCGGCGCCGGCGCTCCGGGCTGTAGCCGCCGTCGTAGACGAACGGGCGCCGGAAGGCCTTGGCGAGCTGGCCCACCGTCCCGAAGTCGGCGTAGTAGCCATCGCGCTCGCCGGTCAGGATCGCGTGCAGGGCGTGGTGGAACTCGTCCGCCCACTGCGCGTCGAAGCCCAGGCCGCCGACGTCGGTCGGCCGGACCGTGCGCGGGTCGTTGCGGTCGCTCTCGGCGACGAGCAGCGCGCCCGGCGCCGCGGCGTGCACGCGGTCGCACAGCTCGGCGAGCACCGGTCGCGCGCCGGCGTCGAAGATCGCGTGCACCGCGTCCATGCGCAGGCCGTCCATCCGGTAACCCTCGACCCACTGCAGGGCGTTCCGGATCGCCCATTCGCGCACGGCCCCGGAGTCGGGCCCGTCGAAGTTGACCGCGTGCCCCCAGGGCGTGCCGTAGCGGTCGGTCAGGAAGGGGCCGAAGGCCTCGAGCGCCTCGCTGCCCGGGCCGAGGTGGTTGTAGACCACGTCCAGCAGCACCGCCATGCCGGCCTCGTGGGCCGCGTCGACCAGACGGGCGAGGCCCTCGGGCCCGCCGTATGCCGCGTGGGGAGCGAAGGTGTAGAGCCCGTCGTAGCCCCAGTTGCGGTCGCCCGGGAAGGTCGCGATCGGCATCAGCTCGATCGCCGTCACGCCCAGGTCGCGAAGGCCGGTCAGGCGCCCGATGGCGGCGTCGAAGGTGCCCTCGGGCG
>JAWVEV010000110.1:0-3220 GCA_033856535.1 Miltoncostaeaceae bacterium
ACCCGGACCGGGCGTTCCGCGGCAGCGGGCAGGTCCGCCAGAACTGGTCCGCGATCTTCGAGAGCACCCCGGACTTCCGGGCCGAGCTGGTGCGCGCGGACGCCGCCAACGGGGCCGAATGGAGCGAATGGCGCTGGCACGGCACCCATCCCGACGGCTCGGTCCTCGACATGGCCGGCGTGATCGTCGCCGGCGTCCGCGACGGGCGGATGGCCTGGGCGCGGCTCTACGTCGAGCCGGTCGAGCGCGAGGGGGACGGGATCGACGCCGCGGTGCGCCGGCTGTCGGGCGAGGACTGAGCGTCGCGGCTAGAAGTCGCCGCCGCCGAAGTCGCCCCCGCCGCCGCCGAAGTCGCCCCCGCCGCCGCCGAAGTCTCCCCCGCCGCCGCCGAAGTCGCCGCCGCCTCCCCAGTCGCCGCCCGAGGCGTACGCGTCGCCCATCCCCCAGCCGCCGAGCGAGCTGCCGAGCAGCGTGCCGACCATCAGCCCGGGAAACAGCCCGCCGCCGAAGCCGCCGAACATGCCGCCCGCGAAGGGGGCGTACATCGGGCCGGCGCTCCAGTAGGGCATGCGCCGCCCGCCGACGAGCACCTCGCGGGCCTCGGGATCCTCGCCGCGCTCGACGCGCTGTGCGTCGGCCTCGCAGGCCGGCACCATCCGCGGCGCGCCGCCGTAGGGCGCCCACTCGACCTCGCGCGACGACGGGCCGTGGCGGGGGTCTAAGAAGCACGGCGGCGTCCGCTCCGGCGCCTCGCGGCCGGCGAGCCGCTCCTTGGCCGAGGTCATCGCGAAGCGACCCTCCTCGAGCGCCGCGCCGACGGGCTCGAAGTCCCCCGGGTGGCCTGCCCGGTCCACGAGCGTGTCCGCGCGGTCGTAGGCCTCCACCGCGCGGTCGTAGTCGGCCTTCGCCCGCGCGTCGACGCCCGGCATCTCCACGTCGAGGTCGAGCGCGCGGATGTCGTCGCCGAGCGCGACGAGGTCGTCGCGGACGTTCTCGCGCAGCTCGGCGAGCTGGGCCCGCTCCTCGTTGCGGCGCAGGCGCCGTGACAGCAGCAGCGCACCCGCCCCGAGCGCGAGCAGCGGCACCAGCAGCAGCGTGCCGGCCCCCGGCCCGCCGCCGCCGGACCCGCCGCTCCCGGAACCCGATCCGCCCGCGCGCAGCGCGCCGACGCGGTCCACGAAGTCCAGCAGCACGGCGGGAACGCCCTCGGCGCGGTGGGCCTTGAAGGCGGCGGTGGCCTCGGCGCCCGTCCCGCGCACGTCCGTGCTGCCCGCGGAGAACGACGTGCCGGCCACCACCGCGTAGGTGCCCGGGCGCCCGAGCCGCCGAGCGATCGCCTGCGCCACGCCCTGCGCCGAGCCGCCGCCCTCGCGCTTTGCGGCCGCCGGCAGCACCGCGACGTAGAGCGGCCCGGCGCCGCGCTCCTCGATCCTCCCGCGCACGGCCTCGGCCTGGGCGGCGGTCAGCGCCCGCTCCGCGCCGGGGTCGACGTACACGGGATCCGTGGCGAGCGCGGCCGCCGCGTCCCCCACCGCGTCCTGGGCGGTGGCCGACGGGGCGGAGACGAGCGCCAGGAGCAGCGCGAGCAGGAGGATGCGGGCCATGACCCTGGGCTGCCCATTGCGGGCCCCGGCCAGTCAGCCCTCGGCGGCTCGGATCCCGGCGGCCGCCGCGAACAGGCCGGCGTTGGCGACGATGTCCGGCCACGGCATGCTCGCGCCGCGCAGGTCGCCGACGGCGTTGATGCCCTCGAGCCGGCAGCCCGCGAGCACGACCCGCTGCAGCCGCACCCGGGAGAGCTCCGCGCCGCCGAGGTCGCAGCGCTCGAAGCGCACGTCGCGCAGCACCGCCTCCCCGAAGGAGGTCTCGCGCAGGTCGCAGTCGGCGAACACCACGCGCTCGAGCCGCGCCGCGGCGAGGCTCGCCAGGTCGATCCGGCAGTCGCTGAAGGTCACGTCGCGCAGCGATGCCTCGCTCAACGTGGCGCCCGTGAGGCGCGCCTGGCCGACCGAGGTCCGGCGCAGCGCGGCCTTCGGCGCCTGCAGGTTGGCGAGGTCGGCGCCGGCCACGATCGCGTCGGACAGGTGCAGGTCGGGCAGGCGCGATCCTCCGAGCGTCCCGCGCACCCGGCACTCGGCCAGCGTGAGGTGGCGCACCGCGAGCTCCCCCGCGCCGGCCAGCTCGACCGCCTCGTAGCGGCCCTCGTCCTCGACCGCGGCCGGCTCGAGCGGCTCGAGCGCGTCGGGGACGCGCGGCGCGAGCGGCGGCCGCAGCTCCACTACGCGAGCAGCTCGCGCAGCCGCTCGAGGTCCTCGGTGAGCTTGCCCTCGAGCTTGGGCTGCACGACCGGGACGAGCAGGCGCGCCTTGAACGACGAGGCCTTGCCCTCCAGCGACTGGGTCAGCTCCGTGCCGCCGCCCGCCTCGCGCAGCGCGTAGGTCGTCACGACGTCCATCCCGTTGGTGGAGAAGCGGCTCTCCGCGAAGCCAGGCGGCTCGTAGCGGGTGACCTCCAGCTCGAGGTCGAGCGGCTGGCCGCTGATCGTCAGCACCTGGCGGATCTTCGTCCCGGAGCCGAGCGTGCCGTCGCCGAGCACCTCGTAGGCCTGCAGCCGGCCCGTCCACTGCGGGACCTTGTCCTCCTCGAACAGCCACGGGAAGACCTCCGCTGGCGGCTTGGGGACGCTGATGGTGTGGCTGAAGCTAGCCACCGGCGGGGTTCGGTCCGCGGACGTTGCGCAGCGGCACGACGTCGCCGATCTGGGGATCCTGGCGGCCCTCGCGGGCGGCGAGCTCGCGCTCGAGGTCGGCGATCCGGCGCGAGAGGACCTTGATCGCGTCGGCGATCGGGTCGGGCAGGTGCACCCAGTCGGCGTCCGGGCCCTCGGGCCGGCGCCCCTCGACCCGCACGGTGTGGCCCGGGTTGCCGACGACGGTCGAGTTCGGCGGCACGTCGTGGATGACGACCGCGTTGGCGCCGATCTTGGCCCCGTGGCCGATCGTGATCGGGCCGAGCAGTTTCGCCCCGGAGCCGATCGTGACGTTGTCCTCGATCGTCGGGTGCCGCTTGCCGGTCGCGAAGCCGGTGCCGCCGAGCGTCACGCCCTGGTAGATCGTCACGTTCTCGCCGATCTCGGCCGTCTCGCCGATCACGACGCCCATCCCGTGGTCGATGAACAGCCCGTCGCCGACCGTGGCGCGCGGATGGATCTCGATCCCGG
>JAWVEV010000111.1:0-7778 GCA_033856535.1 Miltoncostaeaceae bacterium
TGGCCCCGCCGGAGAGCCGGCTGACGGTCGCGGTCGAGGGCGGAGAGGCCGCCCCCGCCTAGCGGCGCTTGGAGCGCGGCCTCGGTCGCGCCGTCCTGGCGTGCGAGCCGCCGGCGCGCCGCGGCACCTTGGGCAGCATCGGCTGCCGGCGCTCGGTGCGGAGCTGGGTCACCAGGAACGCCGCGGCCGCGATGGCCAGCGCCGCCACGGCGACGTAGAAGTTGAGCCGCTGGCCGTAGAACTGCTGCGAGGGGTCGATCCGCAGCTGCTCCCAGATGATCCGCCCGGCGCAGTAGAAGGCCACGTAGAGGCAGAAGATGCCCGGCGCCCGGATGCGGAAGCGCCGGCCGATCCAGATCAGGAGCAGCGCGGCCGCGGTGTTCCACACCATCTCGTAGAGGAAGGTGGGGTGGAACGTGGTGCTGTCGAGGTAGCCGTCCGGGCGGTCCTGGACGTCGACCTCGAGGCCCCAGGGCAGGTCCGTCGGGGTGCCGAAGAGCTCCTGGTTGAAGTAGTTGCCGAGCCGCCCGATCGCCTGGGCGAGCAGGATCCCGGGCGCGGCGGCGTCCATGAACCCGGTGACGCTGGCGCCCTTCAGGCGCACGACCAGCGCGCCGGCCAGCACGCCGAAGAGGATCGCCCCCCAGATGCCGAGGCCGCCCTCCCAGATCGCGAATGGGGCGTACCACTGGTCGCCGACCTGGTCCCAGCTGGTGACGTCGTGGTACAGGCGCGCCCCGATCAGGCCGGCGAGCACCGACCAGAGCGCGACCTCGAAGACCAGGTCCGTGTCGCCGCCGCGCGCGCGCCAGCGCACCGTGGTGAGCACCGTGGCCACGACGATGCCGGCCAGGATGCAGAGGGCGTAGAGCCGGATCTCCAGCGGGCCGATCTCGAACTGGCGGATCGACGGCGCCGGGATGGACGCCGCGAACGCCGCGGCCGTCACGGGCGACCGCCGGGGAGGTGGGGACGCGCAGCGGGCGGCGGCCCGCCGGCCGGGGTCGTGGGCGCCTGGCCGGACACGGCGCGATCGTAGTGCACCGCGCAAGGCCCGGCGGGCGCCGGCGTCGCTCCGGGCCGGCCACTTTCTGATAGTGATTCCCGTTGTCGCGCGTCACGAGCGCGCGCCTGAACGGACGGAGGACGCATGGGCAGCCGCCGATGGCCGCGGCGGAGCACGCCGGGGCGGGCCGTGGTGGCCGCGGTCGCGCTGGCGCTCGCCCTGGTCCCGGCGCTGGCCGGCTGCGACGACGCGGGCCCAGGGGCCGGCGAGCCCACCGTCGCGGTCACCACGCCCCTGCTCGGCGCGATCGTGCGCGAGGTGGTGGGCGACGCGGCCGAGGTGGACGTCCTGATGCCGAACGGCGCCGACCCGCACGACTTCGCGCCCTCCGCCCGCGACGTGGAGGAGCTGACCCACGCGGACCTGGTGGTCGAGAACGGCCTCGGGCTCGAGCAGGGCCTGGAGGAGGCGCTCGACGAGGCGCGGCGCGCCGGCGTGCCGATCTTCACCGCGACCGACCACGTGCGCCTGCGGCACCCGGGCGAGGGGGAGGAGCTCGAGGAGGACGGCGAGCACGGCCACGGCCTCGAGGACCCGCACATCTGGATGGACCCGCTCACGATGCGCGACGTGGTGACCGCGCTGGCGCCCGCCGCCGGCAAGGCGGTCGGCGCCGACCTGGCCCCGGCGGCGGCCCGCGAGGAGCGCCGGCTGGTCGCGCTGACGCGTGAGATCCGGCACGACCTGGCCGTCATCCCGGCCGGCCGGCGCCGGCTGGTGACCGGGCACGACTCGATGGGCTACTTCGCCGACCGCTTCGGCTTCTCGCTGGTCGGCTCGATCATCCCGTCCTTCAGCTCCCAGGCCGAGGTGTCCGCGGGCGAGCTGGCCGGCCTGAAGCGCCGCGTCGAGGGGCTCGGCGTGCCGGCCGTCTTCACCGAGCTCGGCACGCCGCGGAACGTGGCCGAGGCCCTCGGGGGCGAGCTGGGCATCAGGGTGATCGAGGTGCCGAGCCACACGCTGCCCGACGACGGGAGCTACGCGAGCTTCATGCGCACCGTCGCGAACGCCGTGCTCGAGGGGCTCGCCCCGTGATCGGCGCGCTCTGGGACCCGTTCGCGTCGAACGAGTTCATGGTCCGCGCGCTGCTGGCCGGGGTGATCGTGGCCTGCGCGTCGGCCGTGGTCGGCACCTTCGTGGTGCTCCGCGGCCTGGCCTTCATCGGCGACGCGCTGGCGCACGGGGTGCTGCCCGGCGTGGCGGGCGCGCTCCTGCTGGGGCTGCCCGGGGCGCTCGGGGCGGCCGTCGGCGCCGGCGCGATGATCGCCGGCGTGAGCCTGGTGACGCGCCGCTCGCGCCTCTCGGGCGACACCGCGATCGGGCTGCTCTTCGTGGGGATGCTCGCGCTCGGCGTGGTGATGGTCTCGCGCTCGAGCTCGTTCAGCGGCGACCTGACCCGGATCCTCTTCGGCGACGTGCTCGGCATCGCCTGGAGCGACCTCTCCTGGCAGCTCGCCGCGGCCGTCGCGGTGATCGCGATCGCCGGGCTCTGCGCGCGGCCCTTCCTGATGCTCTCGTTCGACCGCGAGCAGGCGCGCGCCGCCGGCTTCGCGGCCGAGCGCTACCACGCGCTGATGCTCGCGCTCGTCGCGGCCACGGTGATCGCCTCGTTTCAGGCGGTGGGGACGCTGCTGGTGTTCGGGATGCTGATCGCGCCGCCCGCGACGGCCGCGCTCGTCGCCCGCCGGATCGGGACGATGATGGCCGGCGGCGCCGCCATCGGGAGCCTCTCGGTGCTCGTCGGCCTGCTGCTCTCGTACCACCTCGACCTGGCCGCCGGCGCGACGATCGTGCTGGTGGAGGTGGGGATCTTCTTCTGCGCGCTGGCGGCGACGAGCATCCGGGCCGCGCGGGCGCCGGCGATCACGTGAGACGAGCGGGGCGTCTCACGCGCGTGCGAGCGAGCCGGCAGAGCCGGCTCGACGAGCCGTGAGCGGGCCGGCGATCGCGGCCGAGGGGCTCGCGGTGGGCTACGGCCGGCGCGCGGTGGTCGAGGGGCTGACCTTCGCGCTGCCGCCGGGCGCCTCGGTGGCGCTGGTGGGGACCAACGGGTCGGGCAAGTCCACCCTGATCCGCACCGTGGTGGGGCTGCTGGAGCCGATGGCCGGACGGCTGGCGGTGCTGGGCGGCGATCCGGGCGCCGCTCCCGCGCGGGTCGCCTACCTGGGCCAGTTCCGCCGCTCGGGCTTCGCCCTGCCGCTGCGCGCGGCCGACGTGGTCGCGATGGGGCGCTTCGCGGCGCGCGGCCTGCTCGGGCGCATGCGCGCCGAGGACCGCGAGGCGGTGGCCGGGGCGATGTCGCGGATGGGCGTCGCCGACCTCGCCGACGCGCCGCTGCCGAGCCTCTCGGGCGGGCAGCAGCAGCGGGTCTACCTGGCGCAGGCGCTGGCCTGGGGCGCCGACCTGCTGGTGCTGGACGAGCCCACCACGGGCCTCGACCCCGGCGGGCGGGCGCTGCTCGCGTCCGCGCTGGCGGCCGAGCGGGCGCGCGGCGCGGCGTGCGTGGTGGCGACCCATGACATCCGCGACGCGATGGAGGCCGACCTCGCGCTGCTGCTCGCGGGCCACGTGGTGGCGTTCGGGCCGCCGGCCGAGGTGATCACCCGCGAGGCCCTCCTGGCGACCTTCGGGCTGGCGCTCTCGGCCACCGCCGAGGAGGGCGTGCTGGCGATGGATCCGGGCCACGGGCACGACCACGATCACGAGCACGGGCACGACGTCGGGGACGGGCACGCGCACTGACCGGCCCGTCCCCGCATCCTTCGCCCCGTTGCGGGGTACAAGGGCGGGAGCGGGGGCGGCACGGGGACCGCTCGCCCGGAGAGCGGGGGTGGCTCGGTGGAATGGTTGATCCTGATGATCGTGCTGTTGCTGGTCATCGTCGGCGCGCTCGCGATGGTGCAGCGCCGCCGGCGCGCCGGCGGCGTGATCGCCGGCAAGAAGCGGCACGGCTGACGATGGGCACGCTGATGCGGTGCCGCGACGTGAGCGGCCGCCCGGTGGTGACGCTGGACGAGGCCGATGACATCGCGGAGGTGAAGGACGTGGTCTTCGACGGCGTCGAGGGCGTCGTGGTGGGGCTCACGCTGAACGGGCGCGGACTGCTGTCCGGGCCGCTGCACGAGGTGCTGCCCTGGTCGCGGATCCGGGCCCTCGGACCGGACGCGGTGATGATCGACGGCAAGGGCGCGCTGGGCGAGCCCGACGAGGTCATGGAGGGGGCCGGCGCGGACCCGAATGCGGACGTGATCGGCGCCCGCGTGATCACGGAGAACGGCACGGCCCTCGGGGAGGTGGTCGACATGGTGATCGAGGTGAGCGGGAGCCGCGCCGCGGTTGTCGGGTTCGCGATGGTCCGCCTCGACGCGGGCCGGGACGCCCCGACCACCCTGATCCCGGCCGAGGACGTCATCTCGGTGTCCGGCGACGCCATGATCGTCCCGCCGTCGGTCGAGCGGCTGGTCCGCGAGGGGCGGGGGGTGGCGTCATGAGGCGCCTGAGCGACGCGAGCGGCGAGCCCGTGTTGAGCCGCGAGACCGCCGAGCGGGTGGGCAAGGTGCGCAACCTGGTGCTCGACGTGCCGGGACGCCGCATCGCCGCGATCCACGTCGACGGCCGGAAGGCGCGCGCGCGGCTGGTCGACTGGGACGCGATCGTCGGCTTCGGCCCGGACGGCGTGATCATCGACTCGGAGCGCTCGCTCCGCGGGCCCGGGGAGGGCGAGGAGCTCGAGGTGGCCTCGGGTCACCGCGGCCTGGACGGGCGCATGGTCCTGAGCGACGACGGCTTCGAGCTCGGCCGGATCACGGACGTCGTCTTCGACGAGGAGAGCGGCGCCCTGATCACGATCGTGATCGACGAGGCCGAGCATCCCGCGGCGCGCCTCCGGGCGCTCGGGCCCTACTGCATGATCCTCGCCGCCGGCGACCTGCCGGCGCTGGAGGCGCCGGCCGCGGCCCAGGGCGCCGCGCACGAGGCGCCCTACTAGACGGGACTCCGACGCCCCGGGGAGGCGGTCGCTCCCCGGGGCGTTTAACGTCTGAGGCGCCCGGCATGCGACCCAGGAGAACGATGGCGCCGTCGACCGAGACCGACCCGGACCCGAAGCTCGCCGCCTACCACCGGCCCGACCGCCTGGTCACCACCGCGTGGCTGGCGGAGCGCCTGGACGACCCGGCGATCGTGGTGGCCGAGTCCGACGAGGACGTGCTCCTGTACGAGACCGGGCACATCCCCGGCGCGGTGAAGATCGACTGGCACGCCGACCTGAACGACCCGGTGGCGCGCGACTACGTCGACGCCGACGGGTTCGCCGCGCTGATGGCGGCGAAGGGCGTGACCCGCGACACGACGCTGGTCTTCTACGGCGACAACTTCAACTGGTGGGCGGCCTACGCGATGTGGGTCTGCAAGCTCTTCGGCCACGAGGACGTGCGGCTGCTGGACGGCGGGCGCAAGAAGTGGATCGACGAGGGGCGCCCGCTCACGACCGAGGTGCCGGCGCCGGCGCCGGCCGAGTACCCGCGGGTGGAGCGCGACGACGTCGCGATCCGCGCCTTCAAGGAGGACGTGCTGGCCCACATCGGCACCGCCGGCCGCCTGGTCGACGTGCGCTCGCTGGGCGAGTACTCGGGCGAGCTGACGCACATGCCGGACTACCCGCAGGAGGGCGCGATCCGCGGCGGCCACGTGCCGGGCGCGGTGAACGTGCCCTGGCGCCGGGCGGTGAACGAGGAGGACGGCACCTTCAAGCCGGCCGACGAGCTGCGCGCGATCTACCTCGAGGAGCAGGGGCTCCGCCCCGGCGACGACGTGATCGCCTACTGCCGCATCGGCGAGCGCTCGAGCCACACCTGGTTCGTGCTCACCCAGCTGCTCGGCCTGGAGAACGTGCGCAACTACGACGGCTCGTGGGTGGAGTGGGGCAACGCCGTGCGCGTTCCGATCGAGCGCCCGGGCCACCCGGTGCGGCCGCCGATCGGCGGGGGGCGCTGACCGTGCGCCCCGAGCTCCAGGAGATCGTCGACGACTTCGCGGCCTCCCCGAAGGCGATGCGGCTGGAGCTGCTGCTCGACTTCGCCAACTCGCTGCCGGCGCTCCCGGCGCACCTCGCGGACGACCGCAGCGGCCTGGAGCAGGTGGTCGAGTGCCAGACGCCGTTCTTCGTCGCGGCCGAGCCGGGGCCCGACGGCCGGGTGGCGCTCTACTTCGACGCCCCGCCCGAGGCGCCGACCACGCGCGGCTACGCCGGCGTGCTCTCGGCCGGCCTGAGCGGCGCGACCGCGGAGGAGATCCTCACCACGCCGTCGGACTTCTACACCGCGATGGGCCTGTCGGAGATCATCTCGCCCCTGCGCCTGCGCGGCATGGGGGCCATCCTGGGCCGCCTGAAGCGGCAGGTGCACCAGCGTGTCGACGGCGACGCGTCGTAGCCCCCAGCACGCCACCTGGGTCGAGCAGTCGCTCGACGCCGTGGCGAGCGCCGGGCACCGCTCGGGCGCGGCCCGCCGCGCGGTGATCGAGTCGCTGGCCGACCAGGACTGCTGCCGATCCGCCCAGGAGATCTTCGACCAGCTGCGCGCCGACGGGCGCCGGGTCGGCATCGCGAGCGTCTACCGGATCCTCGAGCTGCTGCTCGGCCTGCGGCTGGTGACCCGGCTGGACCTCGGCGGCGGGGTGTCGCGCTACGAGCCGACGCTGCCCGGCGGCGAGCACCACCACCACATGGTCTGCGTCGGCTGCGGCGAGGTGCGGCCCTTCGAGGACCCGTCCCTGGAGCGCGCGCTGACCGGCGCCGCCCGGCGAGCGTCCTACTCGATCGACGAGCACGACGTGGTGCTGCGCGGCCGCTGCCCGAACTGCCGGGAGGACTGACGGGCCTCTGGCCCGGGGCGGTCCTGACCGCCGCCGCGGGCCTGGTGGTGCTGTGGGCGGCGGCGGTCGCCCTGCTCTGGCGCGCCGGGCGCGGTCGCGCCGGCCTGCGCGACGCCCTGCGGCTGGCGCCGGACCTGCTCCGGCTGCTCCGCCGGCTGGCCGCCGACCCCGCGGTCCCCCGCGGCGTCCGCTGGCGCCTGGGCGTGACCGTCGCCTACCTTGCGATGCCGCTCGACCTGGTGCCCGACATCATCCCGCTGGTCGGCTGGGCCGACGACGCGATCGTCGTGGCGCTCGCGCTGCGTTCGGTGGTGCGGCGCGCGGGGCCGGCGGCCGTCGCCCGCCACTGGCCGGGAACGCCGGAGGGTCTTCAGGTGGTCCGCCGGCTGGCCGGCCTCGCGCCGGCCTGAGGCCGAGGTCGGGGAGGCAGAAGGGCCTGATCGGCAATTGGCGCAGGATGGGTCAATTGCTCGGCACGGGGCGATCGGGGCAGCGCCCGCCGCGGATGCCCGGGTGGCCCGGCACCGGCGCCGGCAGGCGGTCATCCGTGCCGATCGGCCGGTGACCGCGCGCAGCGCGCGCGCCACCCGCTGCGCCTCGCTCTGGTCGCTCGCGTGGACGGTGACGGTCACCCGCCCCGTGAAGAGCTCTAGCCCGCTCGCCTTCAACGCAACCCTGGTTCCGCGCACGTGCACCGGCCTGGGGCGGAAGCCCAGGCGGCCGCTCCACTGACATCGAACACCGCGGCGCCGGCCAGGACCGCGGCGGCGGTAGCGATCCACCCGAGGCGCCGGTCAGGCGGGCGGTCGACCGGGGTGGCCACGGCCCGAGGGTGTCA
>JAWVEV010000112.1:0-2590 GCA_033856535.1 Miltoncostaeaceae bacterium
AGATCGCGGCGCGCACGGAGGACCTCGAGCGCTCGAATCGCGAGCTCGAGGACTACGCCTCGGTGACCTCGCACGACCTGCAGGGCCCGCTGGTCACGATCGGGATGTACGCCGGCCTGCTCGAGCGCAAGCTCGGCGACGACCCCGAGGCGCGCGCGCTCGCTACGCACATCCGCACGGGCGCCGAGCGGATGCGCGGGCTCGTGCGCGACCTGCTGGGCTACGCGCGGCTGGACCGCGAGGAGCTCAAGCGGGAGCCCGTCGACCTCGACGTCACCTTCCGCGAGACGCTCGACGCCCTGGCCGGCCCGCTGCGCGACCGCGGCGCCGAGGTCGTCGCGCAGTCGCTGCCGACGGTGCTCGGCGACGCCGGCCGCCTGCGCCAGGTCCTCCAGAACCTGCTCGCCAACGCGGTCAAGTTCTGCGACGAGGACACGGTCCCGCGCGTCGAGGTCACCGGCACGCTCGAGCGCGGCGGCATGGTCCGCATCTCGGTCCACGACAACCGCATCGGGTTCCCCGACGGGCAGGCCGAGGCGATCTTCCGGCCGTTCCACCGCCTGCACTCCGCCGACCGCTTCGAGGGGACCGGGATCGGGCTCGCGGTGTGCCAGAAGATCGTCGAGCAGCACGGCGGCCGCATCTGGGCCGAGGGTGCGCCCGGCCAGGGCGCGACCATCCACTTCACGCTGCCCGTCCTGGCCCAGCCGGCGACGGCGCCCACCGCTAATCTCGTCTGCTCCGGCGGACTGCCCACTTGATCTGCAGTCCCGGGGTCCCGCCGCGTGCGGACCGCCCCGGGGATCGAGAGTGTCAAGCCGCCCCGGCTCGACACACCAACGAACCGGGGACGTAGTAAATCAACGGCGGTTCATGATCCGGTGGGCACTGGGGCGGGCGCTCTACGCCCGCCCCATCCCCATCCGAGGGTCGCGGCCAGGGCGGCCGTGACCGCGCCGGCGCCGGCCATCGCGGTCCAGGCGTCGTGGAAGACGCCCGCGGGGTCGGCGGCGTCCGGATGGGCGACGATGGCGACGAGCACCGCCACGCCGAGCGCGATGCCGATCTGCCGCGCCATGGCGAAGACGCCCGTGCCGGTCGCGAAGCGGGCCGGCGGCACGGCGGCGGCGATCGCGGCGGAGAGGGACGCGATGGTCAGGCCGATGCCGAAGCCGCCGACCGCGTTCCCGGGGAGGTAGGCGCTCGCGTAGGCGGGGGTGGCGTCGACCCGCAGCACGAGCCAGACGCAGGACGCGGCGAAGATCAGCCCGCCGGGGACGGCGGCGGCGCGGACGCCGGCGCGCTGCACGACGCGCCCGCCCACGACCGAGCCGACGGCGGCCATGACCGGGCCGGGCGCGAGGCCGAGGCCGGCCTCGAGCGTCGAGTAGTGCCAGACGCCGGTGAGGAAGAGCGCGGCGCCCAGGATCAGCCCGCCGAAGGCGGCGAAGAAGACGATGCTGGCCAGGTTGGCCACCGCGAAACCGGGGAGGGCGAGCAGGTCGGGCTCGACCACCGGCGCACGGTGGCGGGCCGAGCGCGCGGCGAACAGGACGAGCCCGGTCGCGCCCGCGGCGAAGGCGGCGAGCTCGCGGGCCGAGCCCCAGCCCCAGGTCGGGCCCTCGACCAGGGCGAGCACGATCGCGCCCACGGACCCGGCGAGGACCGCGGCGCCGAGGAGGTCCGGGAGCGGCGCGCCGGGCGCGTCGCGAACCTCGCGCAGGACGCGGCGCCCGGCGACGATCGCCAGGAGGCCGACCGGCACCGCGACGAGGAAGACCCAGCGCCACGACGCCTGGACGAGCAGGCCGCCCACGGGCGGCCCGGCGGCGGCGCCGACCGCGCCCATCGCCGACCACAGGCCGACCGCCACCGCGCGCTTCTCGGCGGGGAACTCGACCAGCAGCAACCCGAGCGACGTGGGCACGATCAGCGCGGCGCCGGCGGCCTGGAGGACGCGCGCCGCCACCAGCGTGCCGACGGACGGCGCCACCGCGCACAGGGCCGAGGCGGCGGTGAACAGGGCGAGGCCGCCGAGGAACGCGCGGCGCCGGCCGGCGCGATCGGCGAGGCGACCGAACGGGACGAGGAGGGCCGCGAAGACGATCGCGTAGGCGTTGAGGATCCACGACAGGCCAGCAAGCGAGCTGCCCGCGAACTCGGCGTGGATGTCCGGGAAGGCGATGTTGACGATGAAGAGGTCCAGCGAGGAGAGAAAGACGCCCGCGGAGACGACCCAGAAGACCTGCCAAGTCCGTTGCATGATGCAACCGTAATCCATTGCGTTTCGTCATGCAACTGTCTATGCTCGGCGGTGTGCTCCACCGCACCTACGACAGCCAGGTCTGCTCCGCCGCCCGGGCGCTGGAGACGGTCGGCGAGCGCTGGACCCTGCTGATCGTGCGCGACGCCCTCCTCGGCGTCCGGCGCTTCGAGGACTTCCAGCGCAGCCTCGGGGTGGCGCGCAACGTCCTCACCGACCGACTCAACCGCCTGGTCGAGGAGGGCGTGCTCGAGAAGCGCGCGTACTCCGAGAAGCCGCTGCGCCACGAGTACCGGCTCACCGACAAGGGCCGTGACCTGTGGCCGG
>JAWVEV010000113.1:0-2965 GCA_033856535.1 Miltoncostaeaceae bacterium
CCTCGGCGACCTTCGCGGGGTTCGAGTAGGTCGTGGACACGGTCCAGACCGAGACCCCGGCCGCCGCCGCCACGTCGCGAAGCGTGGCGCCGCGCCGCCGTCCGGCGCGGGGAGCTGCCTTGTGCTGCGGCATCTAACCCCTTAGTCTCCGACCGTCGCCTAACCGATTAGGCGGCACCATATCCCACTTTCGGCGGCGGCCGTTCCGCCCGTCCCGCGGCCCGACGCGGGGACCGCAGGGCGATCCTGACACGGCCTCACAGAGGAGCCATCGCATGCCCGTGCTCGAAGCGCCCCAGCTGGTCACCAACAGCCGGATGCTCTACTTCACCTGGATCCCGGCCGACCCCGACGCGGTTCGGGCGCTGGTCCCGCCGGAGCTCGAGCTCGCCGACGGCGCGCAGTGCTTCATCAACCAGTACGTCGTCGACACGACCGATCAGACCTCCGGATTCGAGGCCTACTCGCTCACCTACGCCGGGGCGGACCTGAAGGGCCACGACACCCCCGACGGGGCGATCCCCGGCCGCTGGTGGACCCACTACTTCAACTCGAACGCCGACATGCGCGCGTATGCCTCGCAGCGCGGCGTGCCGGCCGGCGCGGGGGAGACGACCCTCGTGATCGAGGACGGCATCCTCACCGCCACCACGTCGGCCGACGGCACCCCGGTCATCCGCACAACGGCCCGTGTCGGCGACGAGATCGCGGTCGTCGGCCGCGGCCAGCTGCGCTACCTGACCGAGGTGGACGGCACGCTGACCAGCGGCCTCTACCCGTTCAACGCCGGCCTGGTCCAGCCGTGGGAGGTCCTCACCTTCGAGTTCCTCGAGCCCGACCACCCGGTCTCGGCCCTGCGCCCGGCCGACCCGCTGCAGGTGACGTGGGGCTTCTACTCGCCCAACGCGTCCTTCTGCTATCCCGGCGGCGAGGGCCCGATCACGGCGTAGCGGCACCGACCGCCGGCCGGCAAGCCGGGCGCGCCGGGCTCACCGCCCGGCGCGCGGCAGCCGGAGGCCGGCGCCCGCGTAGCCCTTCGCCGTCACCCTCGCGCTCACCGCGGCGGTTCCGGCGGCGATCGAGAGCCGCACCTTTCCCTTCACGTTGGTCAGCCCCGATGCCCGGCCGGCCCGGACGCGGGCGCCCTTCACGGGGTCGCCGGCGTCGAGGACGGTGAACGTCACGCCCATGCCGTCCCGTGCCACCCGCCGGCTGCTGGCCAGCAGGGTCAGGCCCGGGAGCACTCGGGTGTGGAAGGTCGACGCGGTCGGGGTGGTGCCGTTGTTGAAGACGCCCAGGATGTCGAGCGCCCCGCCGCTCGCGCTGCCGTCCAGGCGGTAGTTGCTCGTGGTGCCCGCGGGCCGGCCCGCCGCGACGGTGGCGCCGAAGACGGTGGCCGCGGCGTTGGAGCGCCGCGCGAAGACGCGCGGGCTCACGCCGCTGGCGCTGCTCCACACGATCCACAGCCGGCCGTCGGCCGCCGCGGCGAGCGCGGCGAGCCCGTTCTGCCCCCGGCCCACCGTGGCCAGGACGCGGGAGGTCGACGCGCCGACGCGCCACAGCCGGATCCTGTTCAAGGACGGGCTGCCGGTCGGATACGCGACGTAGAACCCGCCGCCGGCGCGCGCGACGATCGGGGTCCGGGCGATCATGCCGATGGGCATGTTCCCGGTGCCGGGGAAGTTGACGGGGGCGCCGACCGGCGAGCCGTCGGCCGCCACGTCTTGCGCGAAGACGCCGAGATGGCCGGCCGCGCTCGAGTACCAGGCGACGACCGACCGCCCCGCCGCGTCCGTTGCGATCGCCGCGTCGTACCCGTAGGGGCCGAGCGGGGCCTGGAAGTCGTGGTTCGGGCTCGCGGGGTCGAGCCCGGCGTGGACCCAGGTGCCGAGGGTGCCCGCCCATGTCTGGAGCGGCGTGCCGTCAGGGCGCGCGGTCGCGCTCACCGGGCTGCCGTGCGGCTGGGCGCCGGCCGGGACGATCGAGCCGACCTGCAGCGCCCAGGTCGCGCCGCCATCGGCGGACGCCGCCGTGTTCATCTCCTGGTTCGGGTCCATGGCGTCCACCGAGCGCTGGCCGCCCCAGAACGCCCGAATCCCACCGCCCGGCGCGGGGACCAGCGCCGCGTTCTGGAACCCGATCCAGCCCGTCTGGATCGGCGTGGTCGCTCCGATCGCGCCCGCGGGCGAGATCGTCGTGTGGAGGAGGTCCTCGGTGTTGGGGCCCGTCCGGTGGTGCCATGCGACGTGGAGGACCCCATCCGCGGTGCGCATCAGCCCGGCCTGGTCGATGCTGGTGCCGTCCGGCGCGGTCACCCGCTTCCACGTGGCCCCGTGGGCGACCGGGACGCCCACCAGTAGCGCTACGGAGGCGGCGATGACGGCACGGGTCCTCACGGCGGGCTCCTGGTCACGGGCGGCTCGGACGGGACGAACCTAGGCAAGATCCCCGGCCGGCGCAACCGGTGTCGTCCGAGCCGACGGCGAGCCCGGGCCGGCACGAAAAGCCCGCCGGAGCGGGGACTTCGAGAATGCGCCCGGGGAGACTTGAACTCCCACGACCCTAGGGGTCACAAGGCCCTCAACCTTGCGCGTCTACCAATTCCGCCACAGGCGCCTGAGGGTCGCGGGAGTATAGCCCACGGTCTCCGGACGCCGGTCGCGGAGCGGGAACCCCTTTGGATCGCGGCCGGAGGGTCTGCTAGGGTCGGAACACCTGTTCGACGATCTGACGATCTGGGGGCACCGGACGATGGAACTGACCGAGCGCCAGCAGGCGATCCTGGCCTTCATCTCGCGCCATTGCGCGTCCAACGGCTATCCCCCCACGGTCCGTGAGATCGGTCTCGCGGTGGGCCTCGCCTCGCCGTCCACGGTCCATGCGCACCTGGCGAAGCTCGAGGCCGCCGGCGCAATCCGCCGCGATCCGACCAAGCCGCGGGCGATGTTCGTCTGCGCGAACGGGG
>JAWVEV010000114.1:0-8868 GCA_033856535.1 Miltoncostaeaceae bacterium
GTAGAAGGTGTCGACCAGGCTCAGCCCGAGCCCGCCGTCCTCGACGGGCAGGTGCGGGCAGTAGAGACCGGCGGCGGCGGCGGCCTGCTGCATCCGCCGCTTGAGGTCGATCAGGGGCCCGGCGAGCCGCCCGTCGGCCTCGACGGCGACGGCGGTGTCGGCGAGCCGCCCCTCGACCTCCTCGACCATGGGCAGCGCGGTGTCGGCGATGAAGGCCCGCACCCGCGCGAGCGCGGCGCGGCCGGCCTCCGAGGGCGGGTACCCGCGGGACTCCTCGAGCGAGGTCACGCCACCACCGCCGGCCTCATCCCATCCCTCCTCGATCCCGGTCGCGGGGGCTCGATGCTAGCGGCGCGGGTCACCGCCGCGGACGGGCGGCGCGTCCACCCGGGGGGCGGGGCGCACCGTCCCTCGCTCGGGCACCGCCGCGATGCCGGTCCCGGCGGACGGGTACCGTGCCCGACCATGGAGAAAATCGCGGATGACGATGGGGCCGGCTTCGCGGGGCTCGGCCTGAGGGACGAATTGGTGAGCGCGGTCGCGGGGCTGGGGTACGAGGAGCCGACGCCGGTCCAGCGGGAGGCGATCCCGCCCCTGCTCGAGGGCCGGGACCTGCTGGGCGACGCGGCGACCGGCACGGGCAAGACCGCGGCCTTCGCGCTTCCGATGCTGCAGCGGATCGCCGGCGAGGGCTTCGGCCCCCGGCCGCGGGCCCTGGTGCTGGTGCCCACGCGCGAGCTCGCCATGCAGGTGTCCGAGGCGATCCACAAATACGGTCGCGGCCTCGGGACGCGCGTGCTCCCGGTCTACGGCGGACAGCCGATCGGCCGCCAACTCCGCGAGCTCAAGAGCGGCGCGGACGTCGTCGTCGCCACGCCCGGCCGCGCGCTCGACCACATCGGGCGCGGCACCCTGGTCCTCGACGATGTGCGGGTCGTCGTCCTGGACGAGGCCGACGAGATGCTCGACATGGGCTTCGCGGAGGACATCGACGGGATCCTGGAGGGCGTCCCCGAGGAGCGCCAGACGGTCCTCTTCTCCGCCACGATGCCCCCGCGCATCACCGCCATCGCCAAGCGGCACCTGCGCGATCCGGTCCGCGTCCGGATCGCCGCGGAGCGCCAGGCCGCCGGCGACGCGCCGCAGGTGCGACAGACGGCCTACGTGGTGGCGCGGGCGCACAAGCCGGCCGCCCTCGGGCGCATCCTCGACGTCGAGGCCCCGACCGCCGCGCTCGTCTTCTGCCGGACGCGCACCGAGGTGGAGGAGCTCACCGAGACCCTGAACGGCCGCGGCTACCGCGCCGAGGCGCTCCACGGCGGCATGAGCCAGGAGCAGCGCGACAAGGTGATGGGCCGGTTCCGGGCCGAGCGGGCCGAGCTGCTCGTCGCGACCGACGTCGCCGCCCGCGGGCTCGACATCGACCAGCTCACCCACGTCGTGAACTACGACGTGCCCTCGGCGCCGGAGGCGTACGTCCACCGGATCGGCCGCGTCGGGCGCGCCGGGCGCGAGGGCGTCGCGATCACGCTGGCGGAGCCGCGCGAGCACCGCCTCCTGAAGAACATCGAGCGCGTGACCGGCCGGCGGATCGGCGTCGAGACGCTGCCGACGGTCGCGGACCTGCGCGCCCGCCGGCTGGCCCTGACCGAGGCCACGCTGCGGGAGGCGATCCTGCAGGACGACCTCGAGCCGTTCCGGGTCGTGGTCGACACGCTCTCCGACGAGTTCGGCGTCATGGAGGTGGCGCTCGCCGCGGTGCGGCTGGCGCACGGCGCCGGGGACGGGGTCGACGAGGAGATCCCGGACGCGACCCCCGACCGGAGCGCGAGCGCGGCGGGCGAGCGCACCCGCCGGCGCGGCCGCCCTGGCACCCCGGCCCCCGGGATGACGCGCCTCTTCATCGGCGCCGGCCGGCGCGCCGGGATCCGCCCCCAGGATCTGGTGGGCGCCGTGACCGGCGAGACGCGCCTGTCGGGCCGCGACGTCGGCTCGATCGAGATCGCCGACCGCTTCTCGCTGGTCGAGGTGCCGGCGTCCGCGGCCGAGGAGGTCGTCTCGGCCCTGCGCGCGAGCTCCCTCAAGGGCCGGAAGGTCACGGTCCGGCGCGAGCGCCGCGAGGAGAGCGGGCGCGGCGCGCCCGCGGCGGCACCCCACCCCGCCCGGGGCGCCCGGCCCGGCTGAGGGTCAGCCGCCGGCCGGGTGCTCCCGGACGTCCGGGCCCACCACGATCCGCGGGCCGTCGAGCGACCGCAGGGCCGCCCACGGCACGAGGACGCCGTCCCGCCGCGAGACGTTCCCCGCCATGCGCCGCCACCACGCGCGCGGGCCCACGAGCAACCCGATCACCGCCAGGCGATCCGGGCGCTCCTCCACGCGCACGTCGTAGACGCGCCCGAGCCGGCGCCCGTCCTCCGTCCACACCTCGCGCCCCAGCAGGTCCGAGAGGCGCATCACGACCCCGGGAGGCGCCGCAGCCAGCGGAGGATCCCGCCGTCCTCGCCCTCGAGGCCCAGGACGCTCGCCCTGTCGCGGAGCACGATCGCCTCCTTGCGCTCGTCCACCTGCGACCAGGGCACGCGGACGAGTCCCGGCCGGCCGCGTCGCGGCAGCCACCGGTTCAGGTGGCGCAGCCGCCGCCGGCGGGCGCTCGGGCCGATCAGCAGCCAGCGGATGAAGGGCTCGCCGTCGGGCCCGAGCTCGATCTCCAGGTCGTCGACGCGGCCGCAGTGCCGGGTCCGGCAGTCCAGCAGCTGCTGGTCGAGCACCTGGACGGCGACGTCGGTGACCGGCGGCTCGCCCATCACCCCTGCCCGAGGTTGGTGAGGACCATCAGCGGGACCGCCGAGAGGGCCGCGACCGTCAGCAGCACGAGGTACGTCCATCCGAGCGTCGCCGAGAGGCGGCCGTTCGCGTGCTCGCCCATGACGTCGCGGTCCCCCGCGACCAGCAGCACCGGCAGGTAGGTGGCGGGCATGGCGACGACACCGAAGATCACGGAGTACTCGGTGAGCTCGATGGGGTTCACGCCGGTGGCGGCGACCACCAGCGCGATCGCGATGAAGACCATCCAGGTGAGCGAGAACCTCGGGACCTCGCTCGGCCGCTTGGCCTTGCCCCAGGGCCAGCCGAGGAACTGGGCGAGGTTGTAGGCGCCGGACAGGGCCGTGTCGATCGCCGCGCCGCTCACGGCGAACAGGATCCCGGCGAGCCCGAGGAGCAGCCCGATCTGGCCCAGCGGGTTGGCCGCCGCCAGCCCGACGGTGCCGAGGAAGTCCGGCGCGATGCCGACCGGCAGGAACAACTCGGCCGACACCGTGATGAGCGTGATGGACAGCAGCGCGCCGATGCTGAAGCCGGCGATCGACGTGATCCGGTTCATCCGGAGGTCGTCGGGCGCCCGCCAGCCCTCCTCGACGCCCCCCGACGAGTAGAAGTAGACCTCGTACGGCATCAGGGCCGCGCTGAAGAGCCCGACGGCGAAGTAGGCCCAGATGAGGTGGTCGGAGGTGGCGACGTGGGGCACGAACCCGCGCGCCAGCTGGCCCCAATCGGGCCCGAGCGCGACCGCGCCGACGGTGAAGGCCACCAGCAGCAGCCCGCCGAAGCCGAACACCCGCTCGATCCAATCGAACGGGAGCAGCCAGACCGCGATCAGCAGCCCGATCCCGGCCGCGACCACCAGCAGGCGGTAGTCGCCGCCGGTCAGGAGCCGAAGGACGAGCGCCATCCCGCCCACCTCGGCGGTGCAGGTGAGCAGGCTCACGGCCAGGGACGCGATCAGCGTGATGAGCGCCGCGCCGTAGCCGAGCCGCGTGCGCACGGCGTCGAAGACCGGCCGCTGGGTCACCACGGCGACGCGCCCGCACATCTCCGAGAAGACGATGATGCCGAGCGCCCCGATCACGACGATCCAGATCACCTGGTAGCCGAACATGGCGCCGGCGGCCGTGTTGAACACGATGTCGCCGATGTCGACGAAGCCCCCGATCGCGGCGAGCACGCCCAGAGCGAGCTGCAGCGGCTTCACGACGTCCGCCCGGCGATCCGCTCGGCCGTGCGGGCGATCCCGTCGAGCGTCGTGTGGACGGAGGCGGCCAGCGGACGATCGCCCGGGCGCCGGCGCAACGCATCGAGCTGCGCGGCCACCCGGCCCGACAGGCGCACGACCGCGGCGGTGGCGCTCGCGCGCGCGGGCCCGGGGTCGGCCGAGGCGAGGACCGTGCGGAGGTCCTCGGCCTCCGCGGCCAGTTCCGCGGCGTGGACCCGGACGAACGCGTCGGTGACGTCGCCGCGCCGCGCGCCGAGCGCGAGCAGCGCGCCATCCGCGGCCAGCGACTGCACCTGCTCCGCGTCGTGCTGCAGCCGGAACGCCGTGACCGTCCGGGCGGAGCACGATGCCAGCGCGACGGCGGCCATGACCGCGACCGGGGCGACGAGACGGTTGCATCCGTGCGGGCGGCGCGCCATGGCGGGAGGGAGATGCCCGAACCGCCAGGAACCATGCGCGCGGCGGCGGTTTTCCGGTCGGGCATGCCGGGCACCCGCCGTGTATGGCGGGATGGGTCGTCTGGGGCGCCGACGTGACGCTGACGCGGGTCGTGATCGCGGCCCTGCTCGAGGGCGCGCTGGTCGCCGTGCTGGTGGCCTGCGCGCGGCTGATCGGCCGCTGAGCGACGCCCGGGGCGCGGTGCGCCCCGGGGCCGCAGAGCCCTACTGGACCAGCTCGAAGACCTTGAACATCGGCAGGTACATCGAGATCACGACCAGGCCCACGATCGCGCCCACCAGGATCAGCATGATCGGCTCGATGATCGAGGTGAGGGCCTTCAGGGTGGCCGCGACCTCGTCGTCGTAGAAGTCCGCCAGCTTGTGGAGCATCCGGTCGAGGGCGCCGGTCTCCTCGCCCACCGCCAGCATCTGGATCACCATCGACGGGAACACGCCGGTCTTCTGGAGCGGCACCGCCAGGGACTGGCCCTCGCGGACGCGCTCGGCCACCTCCACCATCGGGTCCGAGATGACCCGGTTGCCGGCGGTGCGGGAGGTGATGTCCAGGGCCTGCAGGATCGGCACGCCCGAGGCGGTCAGGGTGCCGAGCGTCCGGGCGAAGCGCGCCAGGGCGATCTTCAGCACCACGTCGCCGATCCGCATCGGGATCTTCAGCTTGATCCTGTCCCAGATCTTGCGGCCGCGGTACGTGCGCTTCCAGTGGCGGAAGGCGAACGCCAGCGCGATCGGGCCGAGGACGAACGCGTACCAGTAGCCGCGCATCGCGTCGGAGAGGCTGATCATGAACTGGGTCAGGGCGGGCAGCTCCCCGCCCAGGTCGGAGTAGATGTCGGCGAAGGTCGGGATCAGGAACACGACCATCCCGACCAGCACCGCGACCGCGAAGACCCCGATCAGGCTCGGGTAGACCATCGCGGAGCGGACCGTCCGGCGCAGGTGGTCGTCCTTCTCCAACTGCACCGCGACGCGCTCGAGGACCTCCTCGAGGTTGCCGCCGGTCTCGCCGGCGCGCACCATCGAGACGAAGAGCTCGTTGAAGATCCGCGGGTGCTTGGCCATCGCCTGCGACAGGGCCAGGCCGGCCTCGATGTCGCCGCGCACGGCCACGATCGCGCGCTTCAGCTTCGGCGAGGTCGCCTGGTCCTCCAGCACGTAGAGCGCGCGCAGCAGCGAGAGGCCGCTCGAGATCATCGTCGCCAGCTGGCGGGCCATCACCGTGATCTCACGCGGCTTGACGGCGCGGGCGCGGTCGAGCAGGTCGCCGACGCTGGGCGCGGACCGCTTGGCGTCG
The DNA here is from genome assembly GCA_033856535.1 of Miltoncostaeaceae bacterium. GTDB lineage: Bacteria > Actinomycetota > Thermoleophilia > Miltoncostaeales > Miltoncostaeaceae > JAWVEV01. The sequence continues at coordinate 5,804 of JAWVEV010000114.1, forward strand.
ATGTCGACGACGGTCAGGCCGCGCAGGCGCAGGACCGCGGCGACGGCGGCCTTCGAGTCGCCGGCCAGCTCGCCGACCAGCGACCCGCCCCCGCGGTCGACCGCGCGGTAGACGAAGACCTGCGCGCTCATGCGGCTTTCCTCCCCTTCTTCCCGTCCGCCGTGGCGGCGGGCTGGGTGAACCCGAGCAGGCGCTTCAGCTCGTCCGCGTGGCCGGCGCGCTCGAGCGCCATGGCCGGCGCGATCGTCCCCTGGCGCACCAGGTGCGCGAGGGCGGCGTCCATCGACTGCATCCCGTGTTGCGAGCCGGTCTGCATCATCGAGTAGATCTGGTGGGTCTTGCCCTCGCGGATCAGGTTCCGCACCGCCGGCGTGGGCATCAGCACCTCGCAGGCGACGACCCGGCCGCCGGTGGTGGTCGGGATCAGCTGCTGGCAGCAGATCCCCTGCAGGGCGTTGGCGAGCATGATCCGCACCTGCTCCTGCTGGTGCGGCGGGAAGACGTCGATCACGCGGTCGACCGTCTGCGGCGCGTCCGAGGTGTGGAGCGTCGCGAACACCAGGTGGCCGGTCTCGGCCGCGGTGAGCGCGATCTGCATGGTCTCGAGGTCGCGGAGCTCGCCGACCAGGATCACGTCCGGGTCCTGGCGCAGCACGCTGCGCAGGGCCGCCGCGAACGAGTGGGTGTCCTCGCCCACCTCGCGCTGGTTGATCAGCGAGCGCTTGTGGCGGTGGAGGAACTCGATCGGGTCCTCCACGGTCATGATGTGGCAGGCCCGGGTCTCGTTGACCTCGTTGATGAGCGAGGCCAGCGTGGTCGACTTGCCGGAGCCGGTCGGGCCGGTCACGAGCACCAGGCCGCGCGGCTTGGTGACCCACTCGCGCAGCGCCGGCGGCAGGTTCAGCTCCTCCAGCGACTTCAGGCCGGTGGGCACCACACGGAAGGCCGCGCCCAGGGCGGCCCGCTGGTAGTAGACGTTCACGCGGAAGCGCACCCGCCCGGGCACCGCGTAGGAGAGGTCGAGCTCCAGGTTGGTCTCGAGGCGCTGGCGCTGGTCCTGGGTGAGCAGCCCGTAGACCAGCTCGCGCGTGTCCTTCGGCGTCAGCACCTCGGAGCCGATCGGCACCAGGTCGCCGTTCAGGCGCATCACCGGCGGCGCGCCGACGGTGAGGTGGAGGTCGCTCGCGCCGCTCGAGACGACGGTCATGACGAGCTCCGCGAAGTCGACCACTTGCGCTCCTCAAAGGGGGACGGGTTCGGCGGAGCCGGTCCGGAATGCCCGGCCCCGTCAGCGATCCATCGGCAGCCCCCGGGGGCACCTTGACGCGCGCGCCTAGCCCGTGGCTCTCGCCAGCTCCTCGAGCGTGGTCTGGCCGCCCAGCACCTTCAGGAGGCCGTCCTCGCGCAGGGTGCGCATCCCGTCGCGGCGCGCCTGCCGGGCGATGTCCTCGCCCGAGGCGCCCTCGATGGCGAGCTTCTGGATCGCCTCGGTCATCAGGAGCATCTCGAAGAACCCGAGCCGGCCGCGGTACCCGGCGCCCTGGCAGCGGGCGCAGCCGACGGCCGTGTAGATCTGGACGGGGTCCGGGAGGCCCTGTGGCAGCGCCGGGACGCCGGCGATCGAGCGCAGCCGCTCCTGCGACACCGACGCGGGCGCCTTGCAGCTCGGGCAGAGCCGGCGGACGAGCCGCTGCGCGAGCACACCGGTGATCGCGCTGGCCGACAGGAACGGCTCGACGCCCATCTCCGACAGGCGGATCAGCGCGCCGGCCGAGTCGTTGGTGTGCAGCGTCGCCAGCACCAGGTGGCCCGTCAGCGCCGACTCGATCGCGATCTGGGCGGTCTCGCGGTCGCGCACCTCGCCGATCATCACCACGTCCGGGTCGGAGCGGAGGATCGACCGCAGGCCGGTGGCGAAGGTGAGGCCGGCGCGCGGGTTCACCTGAACCTGGTTGATCCCCGGCAGGCGGTACTCCACCGGGTCCTCGACCGTGATGATGTTGCGCTCGACCGAGTTGAGCTGGTTGAGCGTGCCGTACAGCGTGGTGGACTTGCCCGAGCCGGTCGGCCCGGTGACCAGCACCGCGCCGAAGGGGCGCTGATAGGCGCTCTCGTAGGCCCGCAGGACGTCGGCCGCGAAGCCCATCTCGGTCAGGTGCATCAGGACGTTGGTCTTGTCCAGCACCCGGATGACGACCTTCTCGCCGTGCACCGTGGGCAGGGTCGCCACGCGCAGGTCGAGCGGCCGGCCGGCGACGTTGAGGCTCACGCGGCCGTCCTGGGGCACGCGCTTCTCGGCGATGTCGAGGTCGGCCATGATCTTGATCCGGCTCGCGATGCCGCCGGCCAGGCGCATCGGCAGCGCCGTTGCCTGCCGCAGCACGCCGTCGACCCGGTAGCGCACGGTCATCTCGGCGGCCTGCGGCTCGAAGTGGATGTCCGAGGCGCGCTCCTCGACCGCCCGCGCGATGAGCGAGTTCACCAGCCGCACCACCGGCGCGTCGTCCGCGACGTCGGCGAGGTCGGCCGCCATGCCGCCCGAGTCCAGCCGCTCGCCGTCGGGCACCAGGTCGGCCATCACGGCGTCGAGCTGGTTCGTCGAGCCGATCATGGTGGCGATGTCCTCGTTGGTGGCCACCTCGGGCCGGATCTCGCGCCCGGTGAGGATGCGCAGGTCGTCGAGCGCGAGCAGGTTCGCCGGGTCGACCATCGCGACCACCAGCCGCCCGTCGGGGTCGACCCGCACCGGCACCGCCTGCAGCCGCCGCGCCGTCCGCTCGTCGATCAGGCCCGCCAGGCGCGGGTCCATGCCGGCGGTCAGGTCGAAGGCCTGGAGCCCGAACTGCCGCGCGACCGCCTGCGCGAGCTGCTCGCGCGTGATGCGCTCCTCGGCGACCAGCATCTCCCCCAGCCGGCGGCCGTCCGCCCGCTGGCGGGCGAGGGCGGCCTCGAGGTCGGCGACGCTCAGGACCCCCAGCTGCACCACCACCAGGCCCAGGGCGTCCACGGAGGCCCGCGGCGCCGGCTGCGCCGCGCGGACTGCCGGCGGCGGGGCCGGGGCGCCC
>JAWVEV010000115.1:0-6534 GCA_033856535.1 Miltoncostaeaceae bacterium
GGGGCGTTCCTCGCCCTGTAGGGCCAGTCGGCCGTCGTCGCGATGGCCACTTGCTTCCCCACGGCACCGCCCGCCCCGGGACGCCGGCGAGGGCGCCGGCCTCACGACCGCTGCCGCGGGGGCCTCGGCACTCAGAGGTCGAACCCCCTCGATGAACGAAACGACCCCGGCCTCCGAAGTCCTCTCGGCGCCCGAGTGGCCACCGGTGTCATGGCCGACCGGCCACGCGAGAAAGAGCGGCGGCCGCCTCCAGGGTGGGCGGTTCGAGGCCGGCCGGCGCGCCCCCACAGCGCTGGACGGCCGGCCTCGACGGGCCCGCCAGGGCCCGTGGGGTTCACGGCCCGAGTGACCACCGACGCCATGGCCGACCGGCCCCCTCCAAGGCCCGGGCCCGGTCGCTTGGCCGGCCGCCGGGGTTCGGCGGCCCGCGTGGAGATGGCGGCCTCGGGGCGGGGGTGCACGGCTCCCAGGCGAGCGGGGGTCGGTCGGTCCTTGGACCTAATACTTGTAGCCTGCAAGCATGCTCGGTCCTCCCGACGATCCGGCGCTCGCGCGGGCCCTGCTGGACCTGCGCGCGCGGCTCGACCGGCTGCTCGCGGCGCGCCCCGAGGGGATCCGCCGGAAGGTCCTCCTCACCGCGCCGCAGCAGCTCACGCTGACCGCGCTGGGCGACGGCCCGCTCGCCATGAGCGAGCTCGCCGGCGCCACCGGCGTGGCGGTGAGCACCGCCACGCGCATGGTCCAAGGGCTACGCCGGGCCGGGCTGGTGGCGCCGGTCGAGGTCGCCGGCGGCGACGCTCGGCGGCGCTACGTGGCGATCACGCCGGCCGGCCGGGAGGCGTCCGAGCGCGAGGGCGCGGCGCGGCTCGCGCGGGTGCGCGAGGTGCTCGAGCGGCTCGACCCCGGCGGGTGGGCGGCCCTCCTCGAGGGGATGCGCGCGCTCACGGACGCGTTCGCCTCGCTCGAGCGCGAGGTGGGGACGGCGGACGCCGCGGATCTCCTGGAGGGCGCCCGGAGCGAGTGACCGGGCGCGGGATGCGGAGCGGGGCCGGGCCCCGCCGCGGCGCGGCTACTCGATCGGCTGGATGGCCAGGAGGCCGTTTCCGTCCGGGTCGTGGAACTGGAGGGTCTTGGCGCCGCCCATGTCCTCGACGCGCCCCTTCTGGACGCTGTGCTTGGCCAGGTGGGCGTCGACGGCGTCGAGGTCGTCGGTGCGCAGGACGACGGTTGCCCCGCCCTGGTGCGGCCGCGTCGCGAGCTCGCCCGAAAGGGCCAGCACCGCGCCGTCGCCGAGCTGGAGCTCGGCCCAGTCGCGGCCCTCCCGTCGGAGGAGCGTCAGACCCAGGATCCCCTCGTAGAACTCGATCGCCCGATCCATCGAGCACACCTGGTAGAAGACGGTGTCGATTCCTTCGAACAGGCTCATTCGGGGGACCCCTCCGGTCGGATGCAGGCACCGCGCGGCGTCGCCGGCCACGGTGCCCGCATCGTACGCGGACCGGGTCATGGCGATCAGAGCGTCGCCATGCCGGAGGCGAGGCTGAAGCCCTTGCGACGGCTGCGCTCCTGGCGGCTCGCGCGGAGCGCCTGGCAGACGCGGAGGGCGACGCGGTAGCTGCCGTCGCTCTCGGCGCCGGTCAGCACCATGAGCCCCGCCGGCCGACCCGTCAGCGCCCACATCAGGCGGCGCGGCTGGTCGGCGACGATCACCAGGGGCCGCTCGTCCTGCCGCAGCAGGTCGGCGAGCCGGCGCCAGTCGTGGTCTCCATCGCGCAGGTCGAGCACCAGCGTGTCCCCGCCGGGCGGCGGCGACAGCTGCCAGCCCTCCGCCGCGCGGACGACGTCGTGGCCCAGGCGGGTCAGCGTCTCCTCGAGGTCGGTCGGTCCGGAACCGTCGGGTCCGAGGACCAAAATCTCCATCGGCTGCATCTCGTTCTTCCCTGTCTCTCGCTGGTGGTGCGGCGCCCCCGGGGGTGGGGAAACCGCAGAAAGCGCGATCCCGAGATGCGCCCAGGGCGCACTCGGGCAGGGAGACGAATTAGCCCGGGCGGAGTGCGACCGCGCGGTAGCCGACCGAAACCTTGTCGGCCACGCCCAGAACCATCTGGGACATGGAGCGCGGGGTGCGCCAGGCGAAGGCGCCGATGACCGTGGCGATCTGGACCAGCAGGAGAAGGGCCACGCCGGTGGGCGGGCCGCTGCCTCCGGCCATCACGTACTGGGCCAGCACTTGGAACAGCTGTGAGCCGCCGGGCGTCGAACCGGTCGGCGACTCGAGGCGCGATTGGAACGGGTTCGCGAGGGCGTCCTTGTCCAGCCCGGGGGCGGGGATGCCGATCTCGCGGCGCACCGGCGTCGAGGCCGGCGGCGTGCTGTGGGCGGTGGTGACGAAGGGGTCGGTGCCGGTCGTGAACTGGCTCTCGGGCTTGGGCGCGAGGGCCGAGCGCGACGGCGTCAGCATGCTCGGGATCGTGGCCGCGCGGGTCACGGGCTCGGGCGGGCGGACGATCGGCGTCGCGGTCGAGGCCGGCGGAACCGGGGCCTCGGCGGCCGGCGGGACCGTCTGGGAGTAGCTCGCCAGGTCGGTCGGGATGACCTCGGTGGGGAGCGGGTCCGCCGCCGGGATGTCGACCGACGGGAACGAGGTGACCGGCGGCATGTAGACGGGGCCGTCGGACGGCTGCTGCTCCGGCGACTGGTCGATCACGGAGCCGACGGGCTCGTCGACCGGGGTCTCGCCGGTGGGGTTCTCACCGACCGGGTCGGTCGGCGGGGTGGTGGTGGGGTCCTCACCGACCGGGTCGGTCGGCGTCTGGTCCACCGGAGCGGGGCTCGTGCCGGGGTCGGACGGGGCCGGTGTGACCGGCGGCGTCTCGAGGGTTCCGGACGGAGCGGTCGCGCTCTGGTTCGGCTCGAAGGTGATCTCCTCCTCGCCGTTCGGCATCGTGCCGTAGTTCTCCACCGGAGCCGCCGCGGTCCCGTCGTCCAGAAGCGCGGGGGTGTCGGTGGAGGGAGGTGCCTCGGTCTGCGCCAGCGCGAGGGTCGGGACCGCGAGCAGGAGCAGGAGCGCCCACAGGAACAGACCCGGCGTGAACCGGAGCCTTCTCCCGTGTCGGTTTCTTGTCCTGCGAGCTGTCAAGTGGACCTCGAGCAGCGATTCCACGGGACGGCTGAACGGCCGACCCGGCACGTACACGGGCAACCATAAGCGACCGCTCTCCGGAAGGGAATACGCCATTCATGAAGATTTTTGTGCGTCGTGTTACGCACTTAGGGGGAAGGCGGCGCGATGAAGCCGTCGAAAGGCTTCTGAGGTCGTTTCGTAAACGCTCGCCCGACCGCCCCCATGGGAGCCCCCGAAGGGGCATAGGGTCCGGCGCCGAGGAGGCCTCGAAATGCGCGCAGCCATCGTCCGGCGGTACCTCGCGGCAGCGGCGCTCGGAGCGGTCGTCGCACTCGCGCCGGCCTGCTCCGACGACGACGCCCCGCCCGCCACGACCGCGTCCACCGCGACGACGCCGGCGACGACCGGCGGGTCGACCGCGACCGCCCCCGGCGAGGTCACGGTCTACTTCGCGAACGCCGAGGGGAAGCTGGCCTCGGAGACGCGCGAGGGGACGCCCGACCTGCGCGGCGCCATGGACGCGCTGGCCGCCGGGCCCGAGGACCCCGACCTGGTCGCTGCCCTTCCCGCCGGCACCCGGGTGCTCTCCGCCGAGGTCGAGGGCTCCCTCGCGCGCGTGGACCTGAGTGAGGAGTTCGAGTCGGGCTACCCGTCCGGAGGCGCCGCGGCCGAGCTCGCGACGGTCGGGCCGATCGTGGCCACGGCCACCGCGATCCCCGGCGTGGAGTCGGTGGCGATCACGGTCGAGGGGCGCGTGCCGCAGCCGACCGGCACCCAGCTCGACTTCTCGATGCCCTTCACGCCGGCCGACGTCCCGCTCGAGCCGGTGTCGTGAGGGCGGCCGGCCGGCTCGCCCTCACCCTCGCGCTGGTCCCGGCGCTCGCCGCCGGGACGGCGCTCGCGCAGGAGGCGCCCCCCGTGCCGGCGCCGCCGGCTCCCGCGGTCGGCCCGGCGGTCCCCGATCCGGCGGTCCCCGATCCGGCGGCGGCCGTCACGGCGGTCCCCGAGGACCCGAACCCCGAGGGGGGCCCTCCGCTCGTCGCGATCGACCCGGGCCACGGCGGGGGCGACACGGGGGCGATCGGCCAGATCCCGGCCGGGACGGTCACGGGCCTGCCGGCGCGCGGCGCGATCGGCGGGAAGCTCTACGAGAAGGACGTGAACCTGGACATCGCGCGCCGGCTGAACGACATCCTCGTCGCGCGCGGCTACCCGACGCTCATGACGCGGACCATCGACAAGGGTGCCGGCGACGAGCCCTACCGGAGCGAGCGCGCCGACCTGCGGGCCCGGGTCGCGATGGCCAACGCGGCCGGCGCGGACCTGTTCGTCTCGATCCATGCCAACGCGGCACCGCCGAGCTTCCACGGCACGGAGACCTACCGCTTCTACTCCACCGGCACCGCGGGGATGCTGCTCGCCCGGTCGATCCACGAGGAGGTCGTCTTCCGGAACGGGCTGGCCGACCGCGGCGTGAAGTCGGCGGGCTTCTACGTCCTGAAGTACACGAGCATGCCGGCGGTCCTGCTCGAGTCGGGGTTCGTGACCAACCGGGACGAGGCGCAGCTGCTCGCCCAGCCGGACTTCCGCGAGAAGATCGCCGAGGGCCTCGGCGCCGGCATCGACCGCTACGTCCGCGAGGGCGGCCCGGTGGAGGCCGGCGAGACCGTCGCGCCCGAGCCGGTCCCGATCCGCTTCTGGGTGACCGCCGGGGTCTTCCGGCGGGCCGCCGATGCGCGCGAGCGGGCCGCCGCAGCCCGCGAGGCCGGGTTCGCCGCGCTGGTGCGCGGGCGCGCCTCGGCCCGGCTGAAGCGGAACCTCTACTACGTCGTGACCGGCCGGTTCTCCCTGATCGAGAACGCCCGCGCCCAACGCGACGATCTGCGCGAGGCGGGCTTCCCCGGCAAGGTCGGCGCGGCCAAGCCGCCCGCCGCGGCCGCCGCGTAGGCGGCCCTCCGGGCGCCCGGCGGGAGGCCGCCGACGGCGCCGTTAGAGTCGCTCGGCCGTGGCCCCCACCCTCCAGCTCTCGCTGCCGCTGCCGCTCCCCCAGCCGGGCGCGGAGCGGGGTGACTCGCTCGCGGACCGGCTCTGCGCGCTGCTGGCCCGGCGGGGCCGGCCGCTCGAGGTGGGCCAGGTCGCCTCGCAGCTGCTGCGGCTGCGCCGGTGCCCCGAGCGCCTGCAGCGCCGGCTGGTCGCGGAGATCGTCGAGGGGGACTCCCGCCTCGCCTGGCTCGGGCGCGACCTGGTCGGGCTGGCGCCGCCGGACTGGCACGCCACCGGGCTCGACCGGGCCACCTTCTGCGTGGTCGACCTCGAGACGACGGGCGGGTCGCCCGGCTCCTCGAAGGTCACCGAGATCGGCGCGGTCCGCGTCACGGCGCTGCGCCCGGTCGCGCGGTTCGTAACGCTGGTCAATCCGGGCCGTCCGATCCCCCGGGTGGTCACCGAGCTCACCGGGATCGACGATCGCATGGTCGAGGGGGAGCCGGACATCGAGCCGGCGCTGGCCGAGTTCGTGACCTTCGCCGGCGACGACGTGCTGGTGGCGCACAACGCGCCCTTCGACCTCCGCTTCCTGAACTACGAGCGCCGCCGGCTCACCGGCAGGTACTTCACCCAGCCCTGGCTCGACACCCTCATCCTGGCGCGGCGCCTGATGCGCGGGCGGGTCGAGCGCCACGACCTGGGCACGCTCGCCGACTGGGCCGGCACGGCGGTGCGCCCGATCCACCGGGCGCTGCCCGACGCCGAGGCGACCGCCGAGCTGCTGGTGACCTTCATCGAGATGCTGGCCGAGCGCGGCATCGACACGCTCCAGCGGGCGGTGTCCTTCGCCGGCACCAGCGCGCCGCGCCACTCGCACAAGCTGGCGCTGGCCGAGGACCTGCCGGCGCTGCCCGGCGTGTACCTGATGCGCGACCGCGACGGCGAGGTCCTCTACGTCGGCAAGGCGGCCAACCTGCGCCGGCGGGTGCGGAGCTACTTCGGTCCCGGGGGCCGCCACGGCCGGCTGATCGGCCGGGCGCTCGAGGGGCTGCACCGGCTGGATCACGAGGTGTGCGGCTCGGAGTTCGAGGCGCTGCTGCGCGAGAGCCGCCTGCTGAAGGAGCTGCGCCCGCCGTGCAACCGCCGAGGGCTCGGCGCGGGCGGCCGCTACCTGAAGCTGACGCTCGACGATCCGTTCCCGCGCCTCTACGTCTCCCCGCGCGCGGCGCAGGACGGCGCGGCCTACTTCGGCCCGATCCGCTCGGACCGCACGCTGCGCATGGCGCTCGACGCGCTCCACCGGCTGTACCCGCTGCGCCGCTGCCACCCGATCTGCGCCGAGGGGACGGCGCCGTCGTTGCTCCACCCGGCCGCCGGCTGCGCGGGCCCGTGCGCCGGCGGCGCGCCCGGCGGGTACGCCGCGG
>JAWVEV010000116.1:0-50889 GCA_033856535.1 Miltoncostaeaceae bacterium
TACCTCAGCTTCGTGCCGGCCGTCTTCTGGAGCGCGATCCGCGCCGGGAAGGTCGACGTGGTGATGGTCACCTCGCCGCCGCTCTTCCCCGCGCTGGCCGGCGCCGCGGTGGCCCTGCTGCGCCGCGCCCGGCTGGTGCTCGACCTGCGCGACCTGTGGCCCGACGAGATCATCGCCGTCGGCGCCGCGGCCGAGGGCTCCAGGGCGGTGAAGGTGATGCGGGCGCTGGAGCGCTGGAGCTACCGGCGCTCGGACAAGGTGGCCTGCACGACGCCGGCCTTCATGGAGACCGTCGCCGGCCGCGGGGTCCCGCCCGAGCGCCTGATGCTCCTGCCGAACGGCGCCGACCTCGAGCTCTTCAAACCGATGCCGCGCGACAACCCGGTGGCCCGCGAGCTCGGCCTGGGCGACCGCTTCGTGATCGCCTACTCCGGCCTGCTGGGCCTGAAGCACGGGCTGGAGACCCTGGTCGAGGCCGCGGACCTGCTGCGCGGCGAGCCCGAGATCGCGTTCCTGATCCAGGGCGACGGGCCGGCCCGGGGGTCCCTCGAGGACATGGTCCGGGCGAAGGGCCTCACGAACGTGACGATCGCGCCGGCGCGCCCGATCGACGACATCCCCGGCGTCCTGGCCGGCGCGGACATCTGCGCGACCAACCTGCTGCCGGACGAGTACCTCCACAAGATCATCCCGGTGAAGCTCTTCGAGTACATGGCCATGGAGCGGCCGATCGTGGCCGCGATCCACGGCGAGGGAGCGCGCGTGGTGCGCGAGGCGGAGGCGGGCATCGTGGTGCCGCCCTCCGACGCGCGGGCGTTCGCCGACGCGGTGCTGGAGCTCTTTCGCGATCCGGAGCGCCGGCGGGCGATGGGCAAGAGCGGCCGGCGATACGTGGAGCAGGGCTACTCCCGGGCGGCCACCGCGGCCCGCCTGGAGGAGGCGATGCTGGAGCTGGTCGCCCGCCGCTGAGGCCCGGGCGGGCGCCGGTCCTGGCTCAGGCCAGCGCGGCCCCGATGCCGTCGAGCTGCTCGGGGAGCATGCGTCGCCAGTAGCGCGCCTCGTGGCAGCCGGCCGAGAGGCCGCCGGCGGGGGTCTCGAGGCAGGCGTCGCGCAGCGTCCGGGCCGCGCCGGCGAACGGGTCGCTCTCGCCGCAGTCGATCCGCACGACAAGGCCGCCCAGGCGGCCGGCGCCGGCGATGACGTCGTGGGCGCGGAAGTCCTCGTCCGAGTCGAAGGCGTCCGGCACCGCGCCGCGCTGCGCCTCGCGGCTGGTCCAGACCGCGGGGCTCACGGCGGTGACCGCGCGGAAGGCGTGCGGGCGCGTCTCGGCGGCCAGCAGCGCGCCGTAGCCGCCCATCGACCAGCCCAGCAGGGCGCGCCGCGGCGCGAGGCCGAGCCGGTCCGCGCAGAGCGGCAGCACCTCGTCGAGGAGCATGGCCAACCGGTCCTCACCGCCGGCGCGGGGGTGCCAGTACGAGCCCCCGCCGTCCACGGCCACCAGCGCGAACGGCGGGACCCCGCGGCCCGCGACGGCCTGGGCGAGGGCGTCGGCGGCCCACAGGTCGCGGAGCGTCCCCGCCCCGGTCCCGCCGCGGCCGGGCAGGCAGAAGCAGACCGGGAGGCGCGCCTGCCGCTCCGGCCCCGGAGGCCGCACGGCGGCGTAGCCGACCTCGGCGCCGAGGACCCCCGAGCGGAAGCTCCCCTCGAGCACCCGGGCGGCCGAGGCCGGCGGCCGGGTCGGCTCGGGCCCGCAGTCGCGCGTGAGCCGGTCGTAGACCCGCCGCGGGTCGACCGCGGCCGCGGCGGCGCCGGCGGCGGCGACGGCGGCGCCCGCGCCGAGCAGGGCCTGGCGGCGGGTGACGCGGCGGCGGGACGCATCGGCCACGCGGGCACGCTACCCGGACCCGGCGTCGGCGTCGTCCGGCGGCGTCGCGGGTAGGCGGAGGTGATGGGCGCCGCCGGATGGACCAATGCGGTCATCGCGATCGCCATCGCCGCCCGTGATCGCGTGGCGCGAGCTCGAGTGCCGGAAGTGACCCTCGAGGGCGTTCCCCGCGCCCCGATTGACGCCGCCGGCGCCAATCGGCAGGCTTGGAGGGAACCTCCAAAAAGGTCAACTTCACCGACGGTGGGCCGACAGATCCAGGGACCGCTCCGGGCCACCCGGAAACCCTCCTTCCGCCCGGGGAGGAGGATGACCCGCAGGACGTCACCGCCCGCGGCGGCGCCGCGGCGTGCGCCACTTGGCACGGCCGAGCGCAGGACCCGCCGGGGGCCCGTCGAACCTCCGTCCCGGCCGCCCGCGCGACCGGAGGTGCCCCTCGTCCCGTTTCGTGAAGCGAAACCCTGAAATGCACCTTTCGGCGCATGGCGTCACGATGGGTTCCGGAGGGACCCGGGTGCGAGCACGGATTGGGGCAGATAACAGAGACTGGCGATCCATGGGCGAGCCGGGGCGGCTCGCGCGGGGGATGGCCCGCGATCTCATGGCGGCGTGTCGCCTAACCGAACGGCGTCCCGCCAACCCAACCTTCGTAGGGCGCGCCCTTTAGGGCAGGCATGGTCTTCTTGGTGCGAACGAGACAACGACGCTAGGTCATTCACGGATGTCGACCCTCATGCCGCCAAACACCACGGTCTCTGCCCCGACCGAGAAGCGCCAAGCCGTCGCCCGGAAGCGCGCCGGCAGCCCGCGCCTTCCCGCGCTGCTGCTGTGGGACATGCTGGTCCCGGTGGCGCTGTTCGCCATGACCGGCGCCCTCACCGGCTCAGCGGTCTTCGGCGAGCAGTTCGCCGGCAACTGGACCCGGCCGTTCGACCCGATCGCGATCATCATGATCGCCCTCGCCCCGCTCGGGCTGGCCCTCGCCTCCGGCTACCGGCAGGAGAGCCTCTCGGCCCCGGAGGGCGTGCAGCGCCTCGGCCGCTTCTACCTCGTGGCGGCCCTCCTCGCCTGGATCGGCTGGCTCGCCGGCGCGGCGTTCGGCCAGAGCCCCGACCTGGCGCAGTTCGCCGTGGTCTCCGCGGTGCTCCCGATCGGCTGGATGGCCGGCCGCTGGGCGGTCGACATCAGCCAGCTGCGCGCCACCCAGCGCGTCGTCGTGATCGGCACCGGCCAGGTGGCCCGCCGCATCATCGACCTGACCCAGCGCCACCCCAAGATGCGCGTGAAGGTCATCGGCTGCATCGACGACGACCCGGTGGACCTCGGCCCCAACGCCCCGCCCGTGATCGGCGGCCTGCGCGACCTGCGCGCGGTGCTGGCCGAGGGCGGCGTGGACCGGGTGGTCGTGGCCTTCTCGATCCGCGACGACTCCGAGATCCTCGGCGTCCTGCGGGACTGTGACGACTACGGCGTGTCCCTGGCCGTCGTGCCCCGCATGTTCGACCTGATGGGCCCGCAGCCCACGGCGCACTCCTTCGGCGGACTCGCCATGGTGGCCGTCCGCGGCCGCTCGAGCACCTCGTTCCCCCGCCTGGTCAAGCGCGCCATCGACCTCTTCGGCGCCACCGCCATCCTCGTGCTGACCTCCCCGGTCATGCTGCTGTCGGCCCTCGCGATCAAGGCCACCGACCGCGGCCCGGTCTTCTTCCGCCAGGTCCGCGTGGGCCGCGACGGCGAGCTCTTCAACATCGTCAAGTTCCGGACCATGCTGGTGAACGCGGAGCGGCACGACGCGCACCAGCTCGAGGGCCTCGCCAACGGCCACGTCTCGATCCACGACGTCGTCAAGACGATCAAGAACGACGACGACTGGCGCATCACCAAGGTCGGCAAGCTCCTCCGCAAGACCAGCCTCGACGAGCTCCCCCAGCTCTGGAACGTCATCCGCGGCGAGATGAGCCTCGTCGGCCCGCGGCCGCTCCGCCCCTTCGAGGTGGACAGCCTCTCCGGCTGGCAGCTCGCCCGGCAGAGCGTCCCGCCCGGGATCACCGGCCTCTGGCAGATCCTCGGCCGCAGCGAGATCGACTGGGACGAGCGCATGCAGCTCGACTACGACTACGCCCGCCACTGGTCGCTCCGCAACGACCTGCGGATCATGGTGGAGACGGTTCGCGTGGTCGTCCTCCGGAAGGGCGCCAACTAGGTCGCGCTCCGGGGCCCCGGCCCCGGAGGCACCCCGCCTCACGACGCGGACCCGCCGGGGCCGGGTCCCCTTGCGCCGGCTCGCGCCTCTCGCGGCCGGCGCCTCGCTCTTGGCGGCCCGGCGCCGCCGCCCTCGGGGCGGCCCCTGCCGGGCGGCCTTCCGAAGACCGGGGTTCGGGAGCGTCCGCTCGACCGCGGCCGACGGGCACGCCGACGGCTGGACCGGCCTGGTCACGCGCTCGTCGCCCGGATCGCCGCCGCTCACGAGACGCCGCGCCGAGCCCCCCGGGCGGGCCTCCTCGGCTCGACCTCCGGGGAGCGCGCGAACTGGTCAGAGGTGCGTTCTGCGGATCGGGATCGGCTGCCTTAATCCTGTGGTCCACAGCAATCGGGTCCACACCCCGCGCCCTCGAGAGGCCCATCGACATGGCGACCATGCCCACCCGGCTCCCCACCAGAAAGCGCGTGCTCTGCACGCTCGCCGCAACCGCGGCAGCCACCCTGATCGCCGGCGGCGGATCCGCCGCCGCCGCGACCATCCCCACCGTCTTCGATTTCGCCGCCCCGGTTGCCGGGACGGTCGCCGACAATGACGGGCAGGGGACCGGGTTCGAGAGCGTCCAGCCGAACAAGACCGGCACCGAGTACAAGCCGTCGCTCCTCGACCTGGCCGGCGGCGTCCTGAACGTCAACTCGACCACGGGTGACATCGGGAACCCCGACACGCAGGACAACGCGCTGCAGGTGACCTTCGACGGCACCGCGGGCTACACGGTCTCCAGCACCCTCAAGGGCCCGCTCCCCATCGTCGCCCAGGCCAACTCGTTCCAGTCGGCCGGCATCTTCGTTGGCTCGGACTTCGACAACTACGTGAAGCTGGTCGCCGGCGTCAGCCCGACCGGCCCGCGGCTGCACATGGCGTTCGAGAACGCCGGCGTGCTGAAGCAGAAGAACATCGACTTCCCGGTCAGCACGGCCGGCTGGGTGCAGCTGATCCTGACCGTCGGCCTCGACGGGAAGGTCACCGGCAAGGCGATCGTCGACGGCACCGAGGTCACGGTCTGGACGACCCCCGAGGCGCTCCCGGGCGCGCTCAGCGCCACCGCGAAGGCCGGCATCGCCACCACCAGCGCGAACGGCCAGCCCTCCTTCAAGGCGCCCTACGAGAACTGGGCCGTCATGCCAATGGGCCAGACCCTGGCGCCCCCGGTCGTGGGCAACGTGGTGGCCTTCAAGCCCAAGCGCACGGTGATCCGCGGCAACAAGGGCGCCGGCGGCCTGGTGGTCCCGGGCTTCGGCGAGTTCGGCAACCGCACCCTGCCGACCGCGCTGGCCCAGAACCCGCTCACCGGCCAGCTCTACGTGGGCACGCAGTTCGGAAAGATCTACGTCTTCAATCTCGACGCGAACAACAACGCGACGCTGTCGTCGACGATCAACTCGATCTACGACACCGCGAACACGACCTTCGACGGCTCGCCCGAGCCGACCCAGAAGGGCCGCCAGGTGACCGGCATCCGCTTCGCGCCGACCGGCGAGAACGGCAACGCCGTCCTCTACGTCACCCACTCGGACCCGGAGATCTTCGAGGCCAACGCGCCCGGCACGTCCACGGTCGACCCGAGCTCGGGGATGCTCACCAAGCTCGTGATCGACGCGCAGGGCAACGTCGTGTCGCGCGCCGACCTGATCAAGGGCCTGCCGCGCTCCGGCGAGAACCACGGCCCCAACGGCATGGACTGGGGCCCCGACGGCTGGCTCTACGTGTCGCTCGGCGGCAACACGAACAACGGCGCCCAGAGCGAGGAGTTCAGCTACTTCCCCGAGACGCCGCTGTCGGCCTCGATCATCCGGGTCAACCCGGCCGCGATCACCTCGACCATCGACGCCAGCAAGGGCTCGCGCTTCTTCTTCACCAGCCCGCCGGCGGAGACGTACACCCTGGCCGGCAACGCGAGCGACAACGGCACGGTGCCGGGCAAGCTCGAGCTGTACGCCACCGGGTTCCGCAACGGCTACGACCTGCTCTGGCACACCGACGGCAAGCTCTACACCGCCGAGAACGAGTCCAACACCGGCTACGGCACCTCGCCCGGCGCCGCCGACGGCTGCCCCGGCTTCACCGCGGTGGACCAGCCGACCACCGCCGACGAGTTCTTCCTCGTCCACGCGGGCCAGTACCACGGGCACCCGAACCCCTCGCGCGGCGAGTGCGAGCCGAGCGGCGGCGTCAAGCCGATCGCGACCTTCAGCGTCAGCTCGTCGAGCACCGGCGTCGAGGAGTACACCTCCAACGCCTTCGGCAACCTGCTGAAGGGCCAGGTCCTGGTGACCAACTACGCCCAGGGCGACAACATCGTCCGGCTGAAGCTGAACGACGACGGCACCGCCGTGACCGAGAAGGCCACGCTGGCCTCGAACTTCAGCGACCCGGTCAACCTGCTGGTCGCCAAGGACGGCGCGATCTTCGTCGCCGAGCACTCGAACACCGGCGACAGCTTCGCCCAGGTCAGCGTGCTCGAGCCGGTCGCGCTCGCCTGCCCCAAGCCGGGCAGCCCGAACGTCGACTCCGACGACGACGGCTACCTGGACTCGGACGAGACCGCCAACGGCACCAACATGTGCAACCCGGCCGAGGCCCCGCGCGACTTCGACAAGGACAAGATCTCGGACCTGCTCGACCCGGACGACGACAACGACGGCGTCCCGGACGTGACGGACCGCTTCCAGCTCGACGCCACCAACGGCGCGGGCACGGTCCTCCCCTGGGTGCAGCAGTTCGACCAGAGCGACTCCGGCGGGTACTACGGCTCCGGCTTCGGCGGGGTCCAGCTCTCCTCCAAGGGCGGCGGCGCCCTGGCCGGCAAGGTCAGCGCCGGCGGCGCCGGCGGGTACCTGTCGATCACCTCGACCGACGGCACCCTCGAGGGCGCGGCCAACAACCAGCAGAACGCGCTCCAGCAGGGCTTCGTGCCCAACGGGCCGTTCGAGGCCAGCGTGATCGTCGGCAGCCCGTTCCCGGGCGGCCCGACCGCCAAGGAGAACGGCGGCATCTTCCTGGGTCCGGACGAGGACAACTACATCCGCCTCGCGGTGCACGCCAACGGCGGCAGCCCGGTGATCGAGCTCGGCAGCGAGCAGGGGGGCACCTTCACCCGCCGCGCCGCGCCGGCCCTTCCCGCGGGCAGCTCCAACGTCAAGCTGATGCTGAACGGCGACCCGAGCTCCAACCGGGTGCGCGTCCGGTACCAGATCAACGGCGGCGAGGTGAAGACCATCGGGACCCTGACGGTCCCGGCCTCCTGGTTCGCGTCCCCGATGGCGGCCGGCCTGGTCACCACCAAGGGCGGCAGCTCCCGCGAGACCATCGCGTTCGTCTTCGACGCCTTCACCATCGCCGCCGGCCCCGCGGTGCCGCCGGCGAGCAAGACCGACCCGGACCTCGGGCCCGGCACCACCACGACCACGGACACCACGGTCAAGCCCCCGAAGCCCCCGACCAAGAACGCCGGCAAGGTGAAGCTGACCATCGCCCAGATGCGCATCAACCAGCGCATCTCCGCGGCGGCGATCCGGCGGGTCGCGATTCTCGAGGCCTTCCTGGAGGGCAGGCCCGCGCCGAAGTTCCCGCGGGTGACGCCGGCCAAGTTCGAGCTCACGGTCGCCCAGATGGCCATCAACCAGAAGATCGCCCAGGCGGCGGTCCGGCGGGTCGAGGCCCTCTCGGCGCGCCTGGCGGGCAGGAAGCCGGCCAAGCCGAGCACGAGCTCCGGCAAGGGCCGGATCACGGTCACCGCCGCGCAGATGCTGATCAACCAGCGCATCTCGCAGGCGGCCGTCCGGCGGGTGAACGCCCTCCAGGCGGCGGTGGACGCGGGGGCTCGACTCCCGTAGCAAGCCTCGGGGGCCCTCTCGCGCCGGCGCCGCCGGCGCGGGGCGGGCCCCCGCGTGTGCCAGGGTCCCGGCGTGCCGCACGAACGCGCGGGGGGAACCAGTGGCCAGTGATCTGCTCGCCTGCCTCGGGGGCGGGCTGATCGCGTTCGCGGTCGCGGCGATCACGACGCCGGCGGGCCTGTCCGGCGCGGTGTTGCTGCTGCCGGTGCAGGTGGGCTTGCTCGGCGTTCCGAGCCCGGCCGCGACGCCCACCAACCTGATCTACAACGTCGTCGCGACCCCCGGGCCGCTGGCGGCGCACGGACGGCGGCTCCGGCTGGGCGGGCCGCTGGCGCGGGCGCTCATGATCGGCGCCGTCCCCGGCGTGATGGCCGGGGCGGCGCTGCGCGCCACGGTCCTCACCGGCCCCCGCGCCGTCGCCGCGATCATCGCCCTCGTGCTCCTGCCGCTCGGCGCCGTGCTCCTCACGGGGCGCCGGCCGCCTTCCGTGCGGCGCGCCCGGCCGGCGCTGTCACGGCCGGGCGCGCTCGCGGCCTTCGCGGGCGCCGTCGGCCTGATCGGCGGGCTCTACGGCATCGGCGGCGGGGCGGTGATCGCGCCGGCGCTGGCCGCGGCGGGGCACCGGATGGCGCGAGTGGTGCCGGCGGCCCTCACCGTGACGCTGGCGACCTCGGTCGCGGGGATCGCGGCGTTCGAGGCGATCGCGGTGCTGAAGCCGGGGCCGGACACGATCGGGCCCGACTGGATCCTCGGCCTCGCGATGGGCATCGGCGGCCTCCTGGGAGGGGCGCTCGGCGTGCGGCTCACGCGGCGGCTGCCGGAGCGCCTGCTGCGGCGGGCGCTCGGGCTGCTCGTGCTCGGGGTTGGCGTGCGCTACCTCGTTCAGGTCGTCCTGGGTTAGGAAAGCTTCCCCTCGATCGCCGCGAGGGCCCGCAGCGCGTCCTGGGCGATCCGCTGGGTCGCCTGAAGCTGGGCGGCGCTCCGGACCACGCGCCGCGCCGGCGGCGCCGGGGGCCGCTCGACGCCGTGCACCCTGGCGGCGAGGGCTCGGGTCCGCGCGAGGGCAGCGCGCGCGATGCGGTCGTTCACCCGCAGCTGCGCGAGGGTCGGGGCGACCCGACCGCGCTTGGAGCAGGCGCGCGCGGCTGGCGCACTGCGGCCGGCCAGACGCGCCTCGAGGGCGGCGACGCGCCGGATGGCGGCCTGCGCGATCCGCTGGTTCACCATCACCTGGCGGGAGGTGAGCGCGACCGCGCCGGCGCCCGCCCGGCTGTCCCCGCGCGACGACAGCGGGCTCGCGGGCCGGTTCGGCGGCGCCGGCTGCGCGGCCGGCGTGCCGACCGTCGCGCCCCCATCCCGGCGGACGGTCAGAGAGACCGACAGGGCGGCGAGGTTGCCCCGCCCGTCCTCCGCCTCGATCCGCAGGACGTGGCGGCCCGGGGACAGCTCGGTCGTGTCGAGGACGTACTCCGGGTCGTCGGCGCCGTCGACGTCGACCTGGCGGCCGTCGAGCAGGAACAGCACCCGCTCCACGCCCGAGGGAACGGTCACGACCGGACGGACGGCCACCCGGCCGGAGACGGCCTCGCCGGCCTCTGGGGAGGCCAGGACGATCCGCGGGCCGGCGGTGTCGGCGGCGGGCGCCGGCGGGGTGCGGTCCCGATCGGGCGCCGCCTTCCCGGGGCCGTACTCGCGGACGTCGGCCTGGCGGCGCAGGTACCGCCCTCCGGCGATCCGCGCGGCGTAGGTTGCGGCGGCCCGCGGGTAGCGCTCCAGCGAGTGCTCGCCGTCGGGGGTGCGGTTGAAGTAGCTGATCGTCTTCACCTTCGGGTGCGCCTCGACCCAATCGAACAGGTCGGACACCCAGGCCGCGTCGTCCTCGCCGACCAGACCCCACTCGGGGATGGCGAACGGCTTGTGGCCGCTGCTCCGGGGCCCGGAGTAGCGGTCGTAGATCGACTGGGCCCTCCGGGCCATCTGGGCACCGAAGGCGGTCCCGGACTTGTCGTAGACGTCCACGCCGACCCAGTCGACGTAGGCGTCGCCGGGGTAGTAGCGATGCGGGTCGTCGGACCCGCCGTCCGAGCCGTTCCAGACGAAGGCCACGTTGCTCGCCGGCGCGAAGCTCGCGCCGGGAGCGGAGAGCTCGGGCAGGTCGACGGCCCGCAGGCGGGCATCGATCTGGGCGCGGGTGCCGCCGCGGAAGAGGATGACGACGCGGCGCCACAGGCCGATGTACTCGGCGTAGCCGTTGTCCGGCCGCGCGGCGCCGTCGCGGCCGCGGATCGACCACGGGAACCAGTCGCCGTTCATCTCGTGGTTGAGGCGCAGCAGCAGCGGCCGCCGGAAGGCGCACGCCTCGGCGGCCCGGTCGAGGAGGTAGCCGTCGATCTCCCCGCGGGCGATGCGCCCGGTGGTGCCGGCCACGGCGTCCGGGTCGTAGCCGGTGTCGAGGTTGAAGAGCTCCCAGGTGAGGGCGAGCTCCGCCGGCCGCTCCCGCACGAGCTTGAACGGGTACGCGAAGGGACTCGGGTACTGCGTGAAGTAGGTGTAGAGGGCCACCGACGGCTGCTCGGTCGCCGCCAGGAACGACCTGAAGTTCGGCAGGTCCGAGGAGGTGTAGCCGCCGGCGTACGCGGTCCCGTCGGGCGGTTCGAAGGTCGCCCCGAACGCGCGATCGACGGAGCCCGCGAGGGGCGCGAGGCAGGCGAGCACGGTTGCCGCGAGGCGCACAGCGGCCATCGGCGTCCTTTCCGGAAGGGACGCGTCGGTCCGCGCGCGTCGTGAGACCCTCAATCGGCGATTTTGAAGGTTTCCTTGAGCTGGCCCGGTGCGGGGGTAACCGGATCGAGCCTGTTCGGCTCGGATCGGCGCCGGCTAGGCCGCCTCCGCCAGCGCCTCCTCGAGCGCCGCGATCCCCCGCAGGGCGTCCTGCGCGATCCGCTGGGTGGCCCGGAGCTGGGCCGCGCTCAGGCCGACCCGGCGTGCCGGCGCCGCCGGTGGCGCCTCGGCCCCCGGGATGCGTGCGGCAAGCGCCCGCACACGGCGCAGCGCGGCGCGCGCGATCCGGTCGTTCACGCGCACCTGGGCCAGGCTCGGGGCGACCCGGACGAGCCGCGCGCGTGCCGGCGCGGCCGGGGCCGGGCGGCCGGCCAGGCGGGCCTCGAGGGCGGCGACGCGGCGGATGGCGGCCTGCGCGATGCGCTGGTTCACGACCAGCTGGCGCGAGGTGAGGGCGACCGCGCCGGCGCGCCGGCGGGTACCGCCGCGGGACGACAGCGGGGTGGTGGGCCGGGTCGGCGTCGCGGCCTCGGGCGCCGGCGTGCCGATCGTCGCGCCGACCGCGTCGCGGCGGACGGTCAGCGGGACCGACAGCGCGGAGCGGTTGCCGCGCTCGTCGGTCGCCTCGATGCGGAGGACGTGCAGGCCGGGGGACAGCGCCGTCGTGTCCAGCTCGTACTCGGCGTCGTCGGCGCCGTCGACGTCGACCTGGCGGCCGTCGAGCAGGAAGACCACGCGGTCGACGCCTGAGGGGTCGGTCACGAGCGGGCGGAACCTGACCTTGCCGGAGACGGCCTGGCCGGCCTCCGGCGCGGCGAGCGCGATCCGCGGTCCGGCGGTGTCGCCGGCCGGGGTCGGCGGGTCCGGGTCGGCCGCGGGCGGGTCCGGGTCGGCCGCGGGCGGCTCTGGGTCAGGCGCCGGCACCGGGTCGGGCGTCGGCGCGGGGGCGCCGGGCGCGTACTCGCGGACGTCGGATTGGAGGCGGAGGTAGCGCGTGTCGGCGATCCGCCGGGCGTAGACGGCGGCCGACAGCGGGTGGCGCTCCAGCGACTGCTCGCCGTCGGGGTTGCGGTTGAAGTAGCTGATCGTCTTCACCTTCGGGTGCGACTCGACCCAGTCGAAGAGGTCGGAGACCCACCCCGAGTCGTCGGCGCCCGCCAGGCCCCACTCGGGGATCGCGAACGGCTTGTGGCCGCTGCTCTGGGGCCCGGAGTAGCGGTCGTAGATCGACTGGGCCCTCCGGGCCATCTGGACACCGAAGGTGGTCCCGGACTTGTCGTAGACGTCCACGCCGACCCAGTCGACGTAGTCGTCGCCGGGGTAGTAGAGGTGCGGGTCATCCGAGCCGCCGTCCGAGCCGTTCCAGACGAAGGCCACGTTGCCCGCCGCGGGGAAGCTCTCGCCCGACGCGGTGAGCTCGGGCAGGCCGACGGCGCCCAGGCGGGCATTGATCTGGGCGCGGGTGCCGCCGCGGAAGAGGATGACGACGCGGCGCCACAGGCCGATGTACTCGGCGTAGCCGTTGTCCGGGCGGACGACGTTGTCGCGTCCGCGGATCGACCACGGGAACCAGTTGCCGTTCATCTCGTGGTTGAGCCGCAGCAGCAGCGGCCGGCTGAAGGCGCGGGCCTCGGCGGCGCGGTCGATGATGTAGCCGTCGATCTCGCCGCGTGACATGCGCCCCGTGGTCCCCGCCACGGCGCTCGGGTCGTAGCCGGTGTCGAGGTTGAAGAGCTGCCAGGTGAGCGCCAGCTCGGCCGGCCGCTCGCGCACGAGCTTGATCGGGTACGCGAACGTGCTCGGGTACTTCATGAAGTACGTGTAGAGGGCCACCGAGGGCTGGTCGGTCGCGGCCAGGAACGAGGAGAAGTTCTCCAGGCCGGAGGAGGTGTAGCCACTCGAGTAGGCCGTGCCGTCGGGGGGCTCGAAGGTGGCGCCGAGGGCGCGGTCGCCGGCGCCGACCAGCGCGAGGCATGCGAGCAGGATCGCCGCGAGGCGGGCTGCAGCCATTGGAATCCCTTCCGAGAAGGACGCGCCGCTCCGTGGCGCGTCGTGCAGCCCTCATCATCGGCGTGGAGGGCCTCGTCTTGAGCCGCCTCACCCGGGCGGCGTCGCGGGAGAACCGGGCCGGCACCGGGTCCCTCCGGCGCCGGCTCGCGTCCGTCCCGACTAACGCAGGAGGGTGACGGCGATCGTGCCGTGGCCCTCCTCGGAGTGCTCCTCCACCCGGACCTCACCGCCGACCGTGCGGTAATCCCCGGTCCCGCCGACCACGGCCAGCGAGAAGCGCTGGACGTCGCCGTTCGTGATGCCGAGCAGGCCCTGCGTCGCGATCTGCCCGTCCGGCAGGCTCGCGGTCGCCTGGCACTGGGTGGTGAACCCGGTTCGCCCGTCCAGGTCGACGACGACGCAGTCGCCGCCGAGCTCACCGACCTTCTCGCCGTCCTTGTAGAGCTCGTCGAGGAACGTGTGGCGGTCGCCGGGGCCGAAGCCCGGGTCGCCGAGGTCCGCGTCGACGGCCTTCACGGTCGTGAAGTCGAGCTTCACGACCTGGACGCCGCGGTCGTCGGACTCGCGTCCGGTGGCGGATGCGAGGGCCGTGGCCGCGATGACGAGCGCCATCACCGCCAGGGCCACGAGCCCCGCTCGTCTGAGCATGGTCTCTCCCTTGAACGCGCCCCCGCGGGCCGCGGGGGCAGGTGGCGCATCCTCAGACCGCGCGGGCCCTCACGTCAATCGGGAAAAAACGCTCAGCGATGCAGGCCGAAGATCAGGGGGATCAGCAGGATCGACATGAACGCCGACGCGATCGTGAGCGGGAAGCCCAGCCGGGCGAAGTCGCGGAACTTGTAGCCGCCCATGGAGAACACCATGGTGTTGGTCTGGTAGCCGACCGGCGTCAGGAACGACAGCGAGGCGCCCATCAGGATCGCGATCGCCAGCGAGCGCGGCTCCAGGCCGGCCCGGTCGGCCGTCGCCATCGCGATCGGGAACATCAGCACGGCGGCGGCGTTGTTGCTGAGCAGCTCGGTGGCGATCATCGTCGCGATCAGGATGCCGGCGAGGATCCCGACGTCGCCGAGGCCGCCGAAGGCGTCCAGGAAGAGGTCGGCGATCTCGAGCGCCAGCCCGCTCTCGGACACCGCCGCGCCGATGCCGAAGCTCGCCGCGATCAGGACGATGATGTTCATGTCGATCGAGCGGCGCGCCTCGTCGGGCCGGATCACCCGGAGGGCCACCAGGCCGAGCGCCACGACGAGCGCGGTCTTGGTCACGTCGAGCAGCCCCAGGCCCGCGACGAGCACCAGGGCGAGCGTGGACAGCTCCACGATCCGGGCCTTGTTGCGGCGCAGCGGCACCGCGCCGTCGAGCGGGGACACCACGAGGAAGTCGTTCCCGTCGCGCCAGCGGCGGTCGAAGCCCTGCTCGGCCACCAGGAGCATCACGTCGCCGCCGCGCATCCGCACCTCGCCGAGCTTGCCCAGCACCCGCTCGCCGGCGCGGTGGATCGCGAACACCGCGGCGCCGTAGCGGCTGCGGAAGTCCAGCTCCTTCAGCGTGGCGCCCTCGAGCGGCGAGCCGTCCCCGACCACCGCCTCGTAGAAGCGCCGGCCCATGGCGTCGCCGGCCGCCGCGAAGTGCTGCTCGGCCGCGAGCCGCAGGCCGGTCATCGCCTGCAGGTCGACCACCCTGCCGGCGTTGCCGGCGAAGACCAGCCGGTCGCCCGCGACCAGCACCACGTCGGGACGGACCGGCGCGATCGCCCGCCCGTCGCGCTCGATCTCCACCATGTAGACGCCCTGCAGGTTGCGCAGGCCGGCGTCCGCCACCGACCGCCCGACCAGGGCGCTCCCGGCGAAGACCTCCATCTCGACGATGAACTCGCGCGAGCTGGTGGCCAGGTCCTCGGAGGGGGCGACCCGGTTCGGCAGCAGCCTCGGCGCCAGCAGCACGAGGAGCGTGACCCCGACGATCGCGGTGGGCAGCCCGACCGGCGTGATCTCGAACAGGCCGAGCGGCTTCTGCCCGTCCTCGGTCAGCAGGCCCGAGACGGTCAGGTTGGTCGAGGTGCCGATCACCGTGATCACCCCGCCGAAGACCGCCGCGTAGCTGATCGGCATCAGGTAGCGCGACGGCGAGTGGCCCACCCGCCGGGCCCATGAGTCGGCCCGCGGGGCCAGCATGCCGACCAGCGGGGTGTTGGCGATGAAGCCGGAGGCGGCGGCCGTGGGGTACATCATCCGCGCCAGCTGGCGGCGCTGGTGGGGTGTCCCCCGGCCGAAGGCCCGCTCCGTGAGCGACTGCAGCGCACCGGTGCGCTCGCTGGCGCCGGCGAGCACGTACAGCGCGGCCACCGTGATCGGCGCGGCGTTCGAGAACCCGGAGAAGGCCTGGCTCTCGTCGATGATCCCGCCCACGTAGACCGCGGCCAGGCCGAACAGCATCACGACCGATGGCGAGAAGCGGTCCCACGCCAGCGCCGCGACCAGCGCGACCACCACGGCCAACGTGAACCAGCCGTCCGCGCCCAGCGCCGCCCTCCCGTCGTCGAGCCCCGGGACGGGGCCTGGCCGCATTCCCTGGGTTGTCTACCAGGAAAAGTCCGCTAGGTCGGCATCATGAAGATGAGCTGGCGCGGCCCCCGGCCGTCCCATTTGCCGTTGTTGACCAGGAACGCGGCGCGGTTCGTCCCGTCCCAGCCCGGGAGGGCCTGGGCGGTGTCGCCCTCGCCGGCGCCGGCCTGCGGGATCGGGATGGTCGTGAAGTCCCACTTGCCGGTGGACAGCGCCCGGCCGCCGTTGCGCAGCAGCAGATCGTCGTAGGTCTCGTTCTGGCCCACCACCATGTAGACGTCCAGGTCGCCGTCGCCGTCGGCGTCCCCCACGGCCAGGTCGCGGCCCTGGGTGAGCGAGCGCGCGTAGTCCTCGGTCGGGAAGCGCCCGTCGCGGTTGAGCCGCACCTTGAACGACGTGTGGTTGGCCATGAGCGCGTCGAGCCGGCCGTCCCCGTTCAGGTCGGCGAACTCGATGTCCTTCATGTCGCCGCTGGTCGGCAGGCGCCAGGCCGAGGTCACGTCCTGGAACCCACTCGGGGTGTTCCGGAAGACGTAGAGGCGCGAGGTGGCGACGTTGACGAGGTCCAGTCGCCCGTCGCCGTCGATGTCGACGGCCGTCGAGGCCAGGCTGCCGACCTCCTGCACCACGGACGAGCTGGAGATGACGGACATGCCGCCGTTCGGCTCGGCGTGGAAGAGCAGGCTGGCGCTGGTGTACATCTCGCTCTCCTCGTTGCCGACGAAGAGGTCCGTCAGGCCGTCGGCGTCGATGTCGAAGCCGAGCGGCTCGCGGCCGCGGCCGTGATCGTCGGCGACGCCGAACGCCCTGGCGGCGACGCTGCCGGCGTTGGCCTTGTTGCCCGACGGCACCGGCCCCTCCAGCTGATTCTGGCCCGGCGGCAGGTAGCGCCCGTCGGGGCGCTGCAGCCACAGCTCGTTGGGGAACGGCGTGGAGCAGGTGCCCTGGCAGGCGCCGATCGTCGCGTAGATGTCCGGGCGCCCGTCCGGGCCGGTGTAGGCCCCGGACGGCGAGATGCCACCGAAGTCGCCGATCGCACAGCCGTGGCGGTCGGTGGCCGGGAAGCGCTCGACCTCGACGAAGGTGCCGTCCGGCCGGCCGCGCATCAGCCGCCAGCCGATGCCGTGCGTCGAGATGAAGACGTCGCGAACGCCGTCCCCGTCGAAGTCGAGGATGCAATTCTCGCCCTGCGTCTCGGTGGTGTCGCGCAGACCGGCCTGAGGGGCGATGTCCACGGCGACCAGGCCGCTCGGCGGCGGAGGGGGCGGCGGGGTCGCCGCGGTGGTGAAGCTCCAGGTCTGCGGGGCCGCCAACGGGTTCCCGGCGGCGTCGGTCGCGCCGGTCGCCACGGTCGCCGTGTACTCGGTCGCCGGCGCCAGATCGGCGCTGGGGTTCAGCGTGAAGACGGTGTTCTCCGGGGAGGCGGTGACGGCCGCGGCGACGGCCGGGCCGGCGGCGCTCGGCGCCAGGGTGAAGGCGCCGCCGGTGACGCTCGCCGGGGCCATCGCCTCCGAGAAGGTCGCCGCGACGTCGGCGCCGGCCGCGATGCCGGTCGCCCCGGCCGCCGGCTGCCGCCCGGTCAGGGTCGGGGGCGTCGTGTCGGGGGCGGGCTCGCCGGCGTCGCGCGGCGTCACCGCCGGACCCGTCCCGCTCGGGGTGTAGCTCGAGCTGCTCGCCAGCAGCAGCCGGTCGACGCTCAGGCCGTCCTCGCGCATCCAGAGGTGGACCGTGTGCTCACCGGCGCTCGGCACGGTGACCGTGTTCCGGGCGCCGTCGAAGCGGCCGCCGAGCCAGTTCCAGGAGTTGGAGGTGCCGGTCGAGAGGTAGCTCGCGCCGAGCGCTCCATCGACGCCGGTGAGGAGCGAGTTCCCCGCCCCGTCGGGCGCGTTCATGCGCAGCCACAGGTAGTAGGTCCCGGCGGCCGGGAAGCTCACCCGGTAGGCGAGCTCGGGCATGGTCGTGGTCACGTTCGCCCCGGCGGCGGAGCCGTTGTCGGGCAGCGCCCGCACGGCCGCTCCGACGAAGCCCGAGGGGCTCTGGCCGGTGAGCCAGTCGTCGCCCGAGCGGGCGACCCTGACGTCCGGGTTCTCGGCCTCGACGACGGCCAGGCCGGCGGCGAAGGTGACGGGGCCGGCCGGCGCGGCCGCGGAGGCGCCCGCCAGGAGGGCGAGCAGCGCGGCCAGGGCCACCAGGGCCAGGAGGGGAAGCCGGCGCGCGGCGGCGACCACCGGTCGGGAGGAGCTGATCACCTTGGCGCCTTCGTCCGGAGGGGCGGTCGTCGGCCTCCGGTGATCCGTCCGGGGGCACCCTCCATTGAGGCAGACACGACCGCGACCGCCACGGCCAGACGGGGAGAACGGAGTCCCCATTCGGCCAGTTCCCCCGTTGCGCGGCCGTTGCGGCCTTCCGCGACCGCGACCCGGCCGAGCTCGCGATCAGCGGCGGGGTCAGCCCGGCGGGTCCGCCTCCCCGCTCGCCACGCGGTAGTCGCTGATCCAGCGCGGCGCGGCGATCCGGGTCCTGAAGACCTGCTCGCTGAGCGGGAAGTCCGACAGGCGGCTGTTCTGGTCGTCGGCCGGGACGTTGAAGTAGAGGGCGGCCTTCACGTTCGGCCGGCTCTCCATCCAGTCGAACATGGCGGACAGCCAGTCGCTGCGGTCCTTCCCGTACACGCCGAACTCGCCGAGCATGAAGGGCTTGTGGCCGGCGCTGGCCGGCCCCGAGTAGGTGTCGTAGATCTCGTTCGGCCCCTTCGGGAGCCCCGCCCGCTTGGCCTGGGCGGCGGCGCCATCGGGGCCGTCGGTGCCGTACCAGTCGACCCCGACCCAGTCGACGAAGGCGTCGCCCGGGTAGTACTTGTGGACGTTCTCGCCCTTGTGGGGCGCCTTCGAGGCCGGCACCCAGGCCCAGGCGACGTTGGTCGTCGCCGGAACGGCCTTCACCCTCACCTTGAGCGGGGGCATCCCCTGGGCGCGCAGGCGGCGGTCGATCTCGGCCTTGGTGCCGCCGCGGAAGAGGATCACCGTGCGCCGCCAGGCGTCGCGAAAGCGCGCGTAGGAGTTGCCCTCGCGCTGCGCCCCGTGCTCGTCCAGCCGCGAGTACGGCATCCAGTCGCCGTTCATCTCCCAGTTCAGGCGGATGAAGAGCGGCTTGCCGTAGCGGCGGGCCTCGGCAGCGCGGCCGAGGATGTAGCCGTCGACGGCGCCCTGGCGGATCGAGGCCTGCGTGGCTCCGCGGTGCTTGGTCGAGTGGAAGGCGCGGAAGAGGCGCCAGGAGATCATCCCGGTCACCGGCTCGCCGGCGAAGTCGTCGAGGGCGCTCCGGAAGCCGGTCAGCCCCGCCCGGTTGTACCGGTTCAGGATCGCGACGCGCTCCTGGCCGCTCGAGGCCCGGAAGTCGGCCAGCCCGGGGCCGTCGAGGCGGACCGTGACGCCCGAGTAGGCCGTGCCGTCGGGGGGGACGACCGGCGGGCCGACCGCGTTCGCGAGGTCCGTCTGCGAGCAGGCGACCGACACGGCCACCAGGCAGGCGGCGACGGCCGCCATGAGCACACGCGCCAAACGAGCGTCCTTCCTTGAGCGCCGGGCGCGTCCCCCGCCCGCGGCGGGGGCGCCGACTCCCTCCGGCTTGTCGTTCCGTCCGGAGGTCAGCATGGCGCGGGGGCGGTGTCAAACCCGCATGGCGCCCAAGAATCCTCACACCTTCACAACTTTTGGGGGAGCCCATGACTCGCCCGACGAGGGGCCTCCGGCGGAGGGGGCCCAGGCTACGATCATTTGCGATGACGACGACGAACGGCCCGGGGACGTCGCCACAGGCGATCGCGCCCACGCCGACCCCCACGGCGCCCGCGACGATCGCGATCTGCGCCCTCACCTGCCAGCGGCCGGAGGGCCTCGAGCGCATGCTCGACGGCATCGCCCGGCTGACCTTCACGGACGGTCCGGCGCCCGACCTCCGGGTGGTGATCGTCGACAACGACGCCGAGGGATCGTCCCGCCCGGTGGTCGAGGCGATGCGCGAGCGCATGCCCTTCCCCATGGACTACGTGGTCGAGCCCCAGCGCGGGATCCCGTTCGGGCGCAACCGCGCCCTGATCGAGGCCGGCGATGTCGACTTCGTGGCCTTCATCGACGACGACGAGGCCCCCGAGCCCGCCTGGATGGAGGAGCTGCTGCGCATGCAGCGCCTCACCGGCGCCGACATCGTGACCGGTCCGGTGCTCGCCCGCTACGAGGAGGACCCGCCGGACTGGGTCCTGCGCGGGCGCTTCTTCGAGAAGCGGCGCTGGCCCACCGGCACGCCGCTCCACTTCGCGCGCACCAGCAACGTCCTGATCTCCTCGCGCGTCTACGACGCCGCCGAGCACCCCTTCCCCGAGGCCTTCGCGCTGAACGGCGGCGACGACACCTACTTCTTCAAGCGCGCGCACCTGGACGGCCACCGGATCGTCTGGTCCGACGAGGCCCGGGTGCTCGAGTGGGCGCCGGCCAGCCGCATGAACGTCCCCTGGCTGCTGCGGCGCGAGTTCCGCCGCGGCAACACGCTGAGCCTCTGCCTGCGCCACCTGGAGGACTCCCCGTCCCGCCGCGCAAAGCGTGTGGCAGCCGGCGTGAGCCACATCGTCCGCGGTGTCGGCATCGCGGCCGAGGGCCTCGTGACCGGTCGCCACCGGCGCGTGCGGGGGCTGCAGCGCATCTGGTTCGGCGGGGGGCTGATCGCGGGCTTGACGGGGTTCGTCTACCAGGAGTATCGGACCATTCATGGCCGCTGAGGCCCCTGGCGCATCGGCGCGGCGGGTCCTGATCGTGTCCCTGGCCTCATCGGCCGGCGGAGCCGAGCGCAGCATGCTGCTCCTGGCGCGCGAGCTGCCCGCTCACGGCTGGTCGCCGATCGTGGCCTGCCCGCCCGGCGACCTGGCGCGCCGCGCGCGCGCCGCCGGCGCGCGGGTGGTCGAGACCCGCTGGCTGTCGGTCCCGGCCATCAGCACCAAGGACGGCGGGCGCAAGCGCTACGCGGTCGGCCTCATGGCCGCCGCCCTGGGGCGCAGCGTCGCCAACGCCGCCCGGGTGGCCTACCTCGCGCGGCGCCTGCGGGCCGACCTCGTGATCTCGAACTCCAACGCGGCCCACCCCTTCGTCGCCCTCGGCGGCCTCATCGCGCACCGGCCGAGCGTCTGGCACGTGCGCGACATCGTCGAGGAGGGCTTCGGGCGCCGGCTGCTCGGCCTCTTCGGCCGGGTTCCCGCCGCGGTGGTCGCGATCAGCCACCCGGTGGCCGAGACGGTGGCGCACTCGCGGGTGCAGGTGATCACCAACCCGATCGAGCCCTCCCCCGCCGGCGCGACCCCGGCCTGGCGCAACGGCGCCCCGGTGGTCGGCTTCCTGGGCCGGCTCGACCCGCCCAAGGGCATCGAGGACCTCTGCGAGGCGGCCAGGACGGTGGACGCCAAGTTCGTGGTCGTCGGCGCCTCGCTGAACGCCCCGCCCGGCTACGCCGAGAGCCTGCGCGCGCTCGCCGAGTCCCGCGCCCCCGGGCGCTTCGACTTCGTCGGCCCGGTGGCCGAGCCCGGCACCGCGCTCGCCGCCTTCGACGTGCTGGCGATGCCCTCCCGCCGCGAGCCCTGGGGCCGCGTGGCCGCCGAGGCGCTGATCGCCGGCGTGCCGGTGGTGGCCGCCGCCTCCGGCGGGCTGCCCGAGGTGGTGCGCGACGGCGTGGACGGCTTCCTCTACCCGCCGGGCGACGTGGGCGCGCTGGCCGACCGCCTGCGCACCCTGCTCGACGACCCCGCGCTGCGGGCGCGCATGGGCGCCGCCGGGCGCGAGGGCGCCGCGCGCTTCAGCCCGAGTGCGCACGCGACCGCCGTGGCCGCCGTGCTGGACCGGGCGCTCGCGCGATGAGCTCGCTGAACGGCGGCGGGCGCAAGAAGGTCCTCTTCCTGACCAAGTTCATGCCCGACGGGCCGCCCTCGGGCGCGCTGGTGCGCACCCAGGCGCTCCTGAAGGCGCTCGACCGGCGCTTCGACGTGCGCGTCATCGGCTACGACGAGCGCGGGCCGAACCGCCCGCGCAGCCGCTGGTCCTCGCTGGTCGACTGCATGCTGAAGCGGCGTGCCTACCAGGAGTCCCGCTGGGACACGCCCTGGATGCGCCGGCGCATCGCGGAGGCGATGGACGACTGGCAGCCGGACGCGGTGCACGTGGAGTTCACCCCGCTGGCGCCGCTGGCCGACGACCTCGGCCTGCCGCGGCTGCTCGACATGCACAACATCGAGTCGCTGTTCGCCCAGAGCATCGGCGAGGCCATGCGCGGCCCGGGGGCGGCGCTGGCCAAGCGCGACGCGCGCAAGCTGCGCAAGATCGAGGACCGCGTCGGCAAGGACTACGACGTGGTGATCGTCTCGAGCCGGAGCGAGGCCGACCGGGCGCCCTGCCCGACCGAGATCGTCCCGAACGGCGTCCACGCGAGCCGCGAGCCGCTGCGCGACGTGACCCCGGACCCGAACCTTTTCGTCTTCGTCGGCGTCTTCTCGTGGATGCCCAACATCGACGGCGCCGAGTGGCTGGTGAAGGAGGTCCTGCCCCTCCTCGCCCCCGAGACGCGCATCCAGATCGTGGGCCGCGACCCGCACGAGCGCGTGCTGGCCCTGGCCGGGCCGCGCGTCGAGGTCACCGGCGAGGTGCCGGACCCCTGGCCGTACGTGGCCGGCGCCGGCGTGGTGGTGGCCCCCCTGCTCAGCCCGGGCGGCACCCGCCTGAAGATCCTCGAGGGCCTGCTGGCCGAGCGGCCGGTGGTCGCCACCCCCGGCGGCGCGAGCGGCCTTGAGGACCTGCAGGGCGAGGGCCTCGTCATCGCCGACGGCCCGCGGGCGTTCGCGGACGCCGTGATGGAGCTCTCCCGCGACCCCGAGCGGGCGGCCGAGCTCGGCCGCGCCGGCCGGCGCGCGCTGCTGGAGCGCTACGACTGGGAGCGCATCGGCGACCGCCTGCTCGACCTCTACGACACCCGGCTCGGCCTGCGATGAGGACGGTGCGCCTGCATCCGTCCTCCGCCGCGGAGTAGTTCGGAATGAGCGGCATCGGGGAGGAGGGGACCCCGGTCAAGCGGACCCGGGGTCGGACCACCGCGCGCAACGCGGGCTTCGTCTTCATCCAGACGGGCCTGCCGCCGATGCTCAACATCCTCCTGCTCCCGATCCTGGTCATCAAGCTCGGGGACGAGGCGTACGGCCTCTTCGCGACGCTCACCTCGGTCTTCGTCTTCTCGACGCTGTTCGACGCCGGACTCTCGAAGGCCGTGGTGCGGTTCGTGGCGGCGTTCAAGGCGAAGGACGAGGTGGAGAGCATCTCCCGCTTCGTCAGCACCGCCTTCACGATCTATCTGGGCATCGGCGTGATCGTCCTCGCGTGGACCGTGCTGTTCGCGTTCTTCGGGCTGGACCTGATCAACACGCCGGACAACCTGAAGGACGAGGGCTTCCTGGCCTGTCTCGTCTTCGGGGTCATGGGCCTCTACAACTTCCCGGCCGGGACCCTCGGCGGCGTCATGGGCGGCATCAAGCGCCACGACGCCGAGAGCGGCCTCCACGTGACCGTGGCGATCACCTCGGCCGGCGGCCAGGCGATCGTGGCCCTGCTCGGCGGCGGCGTGCTCTGGGTCGTGGTCGCGGCGCTCAGCCCGCAGATCATCAAGCCGTGGGTGCGCCTGGTCCTGCTGCGGCGCTTCCTGCCGGGCTTCCGCCTCTCCCCCAGGCTCTACACCCGCAGCATGCTTCGCCAGATCGGCGGCTACAGCAGCTGGTCCTTCCTGGTCGACTCCGGCCGGCGCGTCACCGAGAGCCTCGACCCGGTGATCATCGCGGCCTTCATCGGCCTCACCACGGTCACCCCGTACAACGTCGGCCTCCAGGTCGGCCGCCTGCTCCAGCGCCTCTCGATGCCGGTGGCGTTCGTGCTCCTGCCGGTGGCCTCCGAGCTCCAGGCCCACGGGGACAAGACGTCCCTGCAGCGGCTGATGGTGCGGGCGACGCGCTACACGACGGGGATCGCGATCGGGCTCGCCGGCCCGTTGATCATCATGGCCGACGAGATCGTGCGCGTCTGGCTCCAGAGCGACTACCCGCTGGCGGTCGACGTCGCCCGGATCTTCCTCTGCGCCTCCGTGATACTGATGATCCGCGCCCCGATCATGATGATCCTCGAGAGCAGCACGACCGGCGTGAGGAAGGCCGGCGTCTGGACCGGGATCGAGACCGTCCTCAACATCGCCCTGAGCCTGTCCCTGCTCCAGGTGATGGGCGCCCACGGCGTGATCCTGTCCACCGTCATCGCGGTCGCGACCTGCACCGCCGTCGGGATCCTCCCGGCGGCATTGAAGGAGATCGACATGAAGGCGAGCGACTGGGCGCGCAAGAGCGTCGTGCCCGTCATCCGGCCGCTCGCCATCGCCGTGCCGATCTGGCTGCTGATCTCCTGGCTCGTCTCGGGCGCCGGCCTGGTCCTGGTGCTCGCCGCCCTCGTCGCCTGCTTCGCGGCCTTCTTCGTCCCCTTCTGGCTCACGCTCCCCGCGAACGAGCGGGCGGACCTCCGGCCGGGCAAGATCGGCCGGCGCCGCGCCGGCGCCCCGGCCCAGAAGCCCGGCTGAGCCCGAGGCCGGCCCGCGGGCCGGCGGACGAGGAGCATTCGAGGGCTGGCGGCATCGGTCGCGCCGATCGGCGTCGGGGCCGTCGTGTGGCGTGCGGGTGGCCGAAGCGACGATTGGCGCCGGCGACGAGGAGCGTCGTCTCGGCGAGCTCCCCGAGAGCGAGTGGCCACCGTGGTCATGGCCGACCGGCCGCTGGACCAGGGCGGCGACGTCGAGGGCGGGAACCCGCGCGTGACCATGGTGCCGATCGGCCGCGCCGCGGCCAATCGGCCAAGACGGCCGACCAATCGTGGACCTCTCCGATCGGGGCCCGACAGCTCTCCCCATTCGGAGGGCGGTTCCCGGAGGGCCCAATGGTTCGATGGCCGTGACCGAACGTCGACCGCGCATCCGGGGCGCCATGAAGACGACCGTGCCCTTCGCCACCGCCGCCCTCGCGCTCGCTGCGCTCGCCGCGCTCGCGACGTCAGGCGCCGCGCAGCAGACGCCGACCGACGCGATGGTGACGGTCTGCGTGCCGCCGAGCGCCGTGGCGGTCGTCGGCCGGCGCGAGTTCCGCCTGTTCACCCCCGGCACCTGCTACCGCCCCCCGGTGCCGGCGGCGGGCAGATCATGCACGGCGATCCGCCCCCGGTCCGCATGACGAGCCCGCCGCTCTTCACCGTCCGGCGCGGCGCCACGGTTCGGTTCAGATTCGGGGCGGCTCCCACGGGAGCCGTCCTGCTCGACGTTCGCCACGGCGGACGCCTCGACTCGCGCGCCCGCTACCGGCTCTCGCCCTTCGAGACCAGTTGGCGCGCGCGAGGCCGGGGCGGCGTTCTCGAGCTCCAGGTGTCGTTCCGCCGGTGGTGACACCGTTCGGCCACACCGTGAGCAACGCCGGGACCTACCGGGCGCCCTTCGTCGTGCGGTAGCTCCCGGCCGGGGTTCGTGCTCGCGCCCCAGTCGGCTCTCCCGGCGCCAAATGGCGCGGGCCCGAGCGCAACCCAGGATCGCCGCCCCCGGGCGCGAACCCTCTGACAAGGTGTTCACCCGCCCCGCCCAGCCGCCGCCCGCGCCCCCGGCGCCGCCCGCCGCCGGCGACCTGGTGCGCTTCGTCGAGCCCGCCGGGAAGCGGCGGAACCGGGTCGGGACCGTGGAGCGGCAGATCGCCAAGGGACGCCACCGGGGCGCCCTGGTGATCCGGGTGGCAGGAGAGGCCCGCCGCTACGTGCTGCCGGCGGACCGTCTCAGGTCGATGGGCTCGGCGCCCGCGGCGGCGCCGCCCCCGCCCGCGCCGCCGCGAGCGAGGCGGCCGGAGCCACCCTCGGCCCCGGCTCCCGCGGCCCGCCCGGCGATCGCCGGCGAGCCCCTGCGCCTGTTCGACTGAGGCGGGCCCCGGCCGGAGGCTCCTGGCTACGCTCCGGCGACGGGCGACGAGGGGGTTCGGGATGCGGTTGATGGTCATGCTGTCGGGCACCGAGGGCCGCTACGCGGCGACCGCCCCCGGGCTCCCCGGCACCGCGGCGGTGGGGCGCACCCGCTCGGAGGCGCTCGACAACCTGCGCGCGCTGGTCCGCCGGGGTGACGAGGCCCGCGACGGGGCCGCCCTCCACCTTCGCCGGGCGCTCAAGCGCCACGGGCAGCGCACGCTCGAGCGCTCCGACCCGGTCGACGTCCGTCTCGCGAGCGACTCCCGCATCGTCCAGCGCAACGGCGGCGTGCTGCGCTGCGTCCGCTACCCCGGCCTGGCGGGCCTCTTCCGCAAGGACGAGGCCATTCCGTGGCGCTTCGGCCGCTCGATGTGCGATCACATCCGCCGCGAGTTCGCCTCGGGCGGCTTCTTCACCACCGACGAGCTCCCGAACTACGGCCTCGGCGCCGAGGACCTCGCGGCGATCCGGGCGGTCGCCGGCGCCGGCCCCGGCGACCTCGTGCTGCTGTACGCCTACCCCGCGGAGAAGGCGGCCCGGATCGACGACGCGATCTTCGCGCGGCTCCGCGGGCTGCTGGCTCCGGCTTTCGGCTAGGCCGTTCCGGCCCAGCCGCGTGGCCGGCGCAGGCCCCCGGCTAAGCCGGTGACCACTCCTCGCCGGTGTAGAACCGGTCGCTGATCGCGCCCACGCCCTCGCGGATGCGGCCGATCTCGTCCGGCGACAGGCGCTTCAGCCAGGCCCAGCGCGCCGCGCGGCTGTCGCGCTTCACGTTGTGGGCCTCGCTCGTGGGCCGCTCCTTCGCGTTGCCCTCGCCGGTGAACGACTCGATGCCGGCGGCCGCGCGCGCGTCGAAGGTCAGGCCGAGCCTCCCGTAGAGCTGCTCGAAGCCGACCAGCGGGTCGGCGGCGAGGTCCTCGTAGCGCAGGAAGACCCACTCGGGGTGCTCCTCGCGCCAGCGGTCGACCACGTCGTACTTCAGGCGCCAGAGCAGCATCGCCTGCTCGAAGGGGGTGGCGTCGTCGCCGCGGGCGGCCATGACCTCGACCTCGTCGCGGAACGGCGCGAGCAGGTCGCGCATCAGCAGGTCCTGGCTCAGCAGGTAGCCGAAGTCGAACCGCCAGCCGAGCCGGCTGACGCTGCTCACGTAGGCGGCGGGGTGGCGGATCATCACCACCGGCTGCACGTTGAAGCGGTCGGCGAGCCACGGCGTCGAGAAGAGCGCGATCGGGTCCTTCAGCATCGGCCGCCGGCGGCGGACCAGGCCCTCCATCGCCTCGACCGAGTGGCGCCCCAGCTTCAGCACGTCGCGCCTGCCGCGGATCTCCACCACCTGGCCGGCGAGCCGCGGCCGCGACCGCAGCAGGTCGGACATCGGGCCCACGTAGCGCGCCTCGTTCTCGGCGCAGACGTAGGTGTAATGGCCGCCCAGGCGGACGCCCAGCAGGCGCGGCCAGTTCGACGAGTTGAAGGGCTCGTGGATGTAGCGCAGCTCGTTGCTCTGGCAGAGCATCTTCCCGACCCAGGTCGTGCCGGACCGGTTGGAGCCGGTGACCAGGATCGGGCGCTTCGCGTTCGACGTCTTCATGGGCGTCCTTGCCGTGCAGGGGGCGGGCGGAGGGAGCTAGACGCGCGTGGCGCGTGGCGCCGGGGAGGGCACGCGCGCGGGCGGGCTCGCCAGGAGGCGCGCCTTCTGCACGGCGCGCTCGGACACCTTGGCGCCGCGCGAGAGGATGGCGCTGCCCGCGATGCCGATCGTGATCCCGAAGAAGGTCATGAGCCGGTACTTCTCGAGCATGGACTCCACCATGCCCTTGCTGAACAGCGCCACCAGCACGCCGGCCGACGCCAGGGCGAGGGCCGCGACCATGTCGTTGTCGTGGTCCCACCAGGAGCGGAAGCCCTCGCGGAAGGTGAGGAGGAGCGCGGCCATGAACGCGAGCAGGCCGACGGCCCCGGTCCGCAGGAGCAAGTCCATGCCGATGTTGTGGGTCGACTTGCTCAGCAGCTCGACGTCGGCGCCCGGCGAGTAGAAGGTGTACTGGACGCCCAGGCCGTGCCCGAAGACCGGCTTCTCCCTGATGAGCGCCGAGGCCTCGCTCCACTGGCTGACGCGCGACTCGGCCGAGCTCGCCTTGCCGCGGCCCTCGAAGGTGTTGTGGATCTGCTCGACGCCGGGGATCCGCGGCTCGGTCGGGTCGGCCGCCGAGACCGCGACGGCGGCGGTCACGATCACGCCGATGATGCAGAGCGCCGCGACCACGCCCTCGGCGCCGGTGAGCCGGCGGCGGCGGCGCCCGGTCGGGCTGATCAGCCACATCACCGCCACCAGCAGCAGCGAGAGGGTCGCGCCGATCAGGACGGCGCGCTGGGTCGCGAACAGCGGGGTGGTCAGCAGCGGGGCGGCCGCCAGCAGCAGCCAGCCGCGGCCGCGCTCGGCGGCGAACGCCAGCGACAGCGCGATGATCCCGAGGCCGGAGAAGATCGACGCCCCGTCGGCGCCCATGGTGCCGAGGCTGGAGATGTTGAGCCCCGGCGCGTGCACGGACGTCGACCAGCTCGAGATGCTCGTCGCGAGCAGGAAGAGCGACGCCACGCAGGCCGGGATGAGCATCATCGCGAGGTTGCGCGGCTTGAGGTACTCCTGGATCGGGACGCTCGTGGCCAGCAGCAGCAGCAGGATGTAGAGCACCACCCGGCCCTCGAACATGATGATGCTGGACTTGTGGTGGGTGAGCACGCCGGCGAGGCCGCTGGCGACGATCCAACCGATGAAGGCGAGCCACCAGACGCCGCCGGTCGTCAGCTTGAAGAGCTTGCCGGTGAGCAGGCGCGCCACGAGGGCCGCGACGATCATCGCGTCGACCAGGCTGATCGAGAACCCTCCGGCGCCGGGGTTGAAGATGCCGCCCTGGATGTCGTTCGCCGTCGAGTAGAGCGTGGCGTCGAGGACGATCAGGAAGAGGATCGCCAGGATCACCTCGAGCGTCCGCCCGCGCCGCTCGAGCGCGGCGAAGGCCGCCACCACGGCCGTCCAGAAGAGGAGGCCGAGGACCACCATCGCGGCTTCCCTGTTCTTGCTCACGCGGAAGACCGGGGGAGGGATCGCGACCTCGAGAGCGTCGGCGAGCTCCGACGTCGAGGCCAGCACCTGCTCCTGCACGAAGTTCCCGACGCGCTGCTCGGCCTCGCGCCGGCGCTGGGCGGCGGCGCGGGCGGCGGCGGCGGCGCGCGCGGCGGCGAGCTGCGCCTGGCGCTGAGCCGCGAGCTCGGCCGCGCTCGGGCCGGGGTCCGGCGGCGGGTCGGGCCGGAAGACCGGCGGCGGGTTGTCCGGCGTGCTCGTCGGCGGCGGGGTCGACGGCGGGTTGTCCGGCGGCGGCGTGTCGGGGCCGGCCGGGATGTTCGGCGCGTCGGGGCCGCCGGGGATGTCCTGCGCGGCGGCGACTCCGCAGGCGAGCAGACCCGCCGCGATCATCACGAGCAGCGTGACGAGCCACGAGGGGCGCATCGATCCGCGCCTGCGCATCATCTGGCCATCGTACGACAGATCGTGTCGATCACGCGCCCGGCCGGAGCCCCGGCGCCAGATCGGCCGCGCCGATCGTTCCGTCGCGGAAGTCCTTGCCCGAGAGGCCGCGCATCAGGCGGTCCACCAGCTCGTTCACCCGCCGCACGGCGGCCTGCGAGATGCGCTGGTTGATCGCGAGCTGCTTGACGCTGACGGTCACCTTGCCGCCGCCGCCACCACGGGCGCCGGCGGGGGTCGTGCTGGCGGGGACGGCCGCGCCGGCCGGAGCCGCCGTGATCACCAGGTTCCGGCCGAGCTTGGCGCCGGTGACGGCCCCGTCGACGATGTCGCCGCCGGTCAGGCCGGCGTCGAGGCGCGCGGCCAGGGCGTTGACCCGCCGGACGGCCGCCTGCGAGATGCGCTGGTTGATCAGCAGCTGCCCGACCTCGAGCTTCACGCGGGCGGCCTTGC
This sequence comes from Miltoncostaeaceae bacterium, assembly GCA_033856535.1. Classification (GTDB taxonomy): domain Bacteria; phylum Actinomycetota; class Thermoleophilia; order Miltoncostaeales; family Miltoncostaeaceae; genus JAWVEV01. The sequence goes on from JAWVEV010000116.1 coordinate 29,371, forward strand.
CGCCCTTCTTGCCCGGGGTCACCACGATCGGCCGGGGGTCGGCCTGGGTGGGCGGCGCGACCGAGGTGCCGGGGGCGAGCGTGACTCCGCCGCCGAAGTCGGCCTGCTGGAAGGCGCTGCCGCAGAGGTCGCGCTCGACGATGCCGCCGGCGAGCCACGCCTCGATCGCGTTGGCGCGCCGGACGGCGGCCTGGGCGATGCGCTGGCTGATGAGCAGCTGGGAGGCCTCGAGCTTGATCTTGGCCGGCTTGCCGGTGCTCTTCGGCCGCTGGGGCACCACCGCGCACCAGGGCGAGCCGTCGGGCGGCGGGGGCGGCGGCAGAATCACGCCACCCTGCTGGGTGGTGAAGCTCCAGTTCTTGGCGCCGCCCAGCGGGTTGCCGGCCGCGTCGGCCGCGGTCGCGGCCACGGTCGCCGTGTAGCGCTTGCCGGCGGCCAGGTCGGCCTTCGGGTCGAGCGTGAAGGTGGTCCCGGAGCCGGCCACGTCGGCCGCCACGGCCGCGCCGCCCGCGTCCTTCAGGGTGAAGGCCGCGGCGACGGTCGCCGGGCTCATCGCCTCGCTGAAGGTCACGGTCAGGTTGCCGTTCGGGGCGACGCCGGTCGCCTCCTCGGCCGGGCTGACGGTCGCGATGGTGGGCGCGGTGGTGTCGATCGTGGCGTTCGGGTCGTACTTGAGCACGATCGGATCGGTCACCGGGCCGGGGCCGATGCCGTTCTTCAGGTAGGCGGTGATGTAGTTGAGGCCCGTCTCCTTCGGCTGGTACGGGACCACCGGGTCCTGCTCGGGGTCCATCAGCGGCGGGCTGTCGGTGAGCGTCACGAGCACCGTCGCCCTGCCGTCGGGCCCGATCGTGAACGGGATCTCGGTGAACTTCACGGCCATGTTGGCCTCGAAGGGATCGAGGTCGAAGCCGCCGCCCGGGGCGCCGGTCACGATGAGGTGGCCCTCGGAGACCAGCACGTTGCCGCTGGCGCCGGCCGGGCCGGTCACGACCACGTTCTGCTGGACGTTCGGGACCAGGGCGGGGCTCACCGCGCCGCCCGGACGGGACAGCGCGATCTCGCCGGGCACGCCCTGCAGCAGGGTGGCGGTGCCCTTCCAGTCGGCGCCCTGCTCGTTGGCGGGGTTGCGGACGACGTCGTTGGTCATGGTGGAGCCGTCGCTGAACTTCAGGGTCACCGTGGCGCCGTGGAGCTCGGCGCCGGACACCGACGCCTGGTGGGGCGGCGGGGTCCCGTCGGTCCCCTGGACCGAGGTGGGGTCGACGTCGATCGCGAAGACGAGCTTCCTGCCCGGGATGAGGCCGGTCACGTCGTCGTGCTGAAGCACGGAGAAGCCGCCGCCCTCGGGCACCAGGTACTTCGCCTTCTCGTTGGCGGCGGCGACCCCCGCGGTGGACTTCTCGCCCGCGCCGGGGGCGGCGGGGCCCTTGAACTCGAAGCTCTTGCTCTGGGTGTCGCCTGCCGCGCTGCCGTCGAGCGGGTCGAAGACGAAGTCGTAGAAGAGCGCCGGGCCGTCGCTCAGGTCGATCTTGAACCCGGTGATCGACTCGTTGTTGCTCGACACGTTCTCGAGGATGAAGTTCCCGCTGAAGGTCGATGCCTTCACGAGGTCGGGCGTCAGCGGGTTGATGCGCAGGACCGCGCCGGGCGTGGCGAACGCCGGCTGGGCCAGCGCCAGCGCGGCGGCGCCCGCGGCGCTTGCGAGGGCGATGCGGGCCATCCGCGGCCTGCGGCTCCCTCCGTTACGACGTGCGACGCGTCCCTGCATCTCCCTGATCTCCGCCTTCTCAGTGGGTGGTGGTGGTGCGGTGCGGCCGGCGCGCCCGGACGCCCCGGCGCGTGCGCGCCGACGTCGTCCGGGACGTGCCGGTCACGCGGGCCATCAGCTCGGGCGGGCCTCCGCCGCGAGGTCAACGGCCGTGAGGCTGCCGTCCTTGAAGTTCGCGGCCGTCAGACCGCGAGCCAGCTGGTCGACCAGCTCGTTCACCCGCCGCACCGCGGCCTGCGAGATGCGCTGGTTGATCTGGAGCTGCCTGACGCTGACGGTCACGGTGCCGCCGCCGTTCCCCCGCTCGCCCAGGATTGTCTGGCTCTTGGCGACCGGGGTGCCGGCGGTCGCCGACGCGATCACCAGGCCGTTCAGCAGCTTGCCGCGGCCGATGGAGCCGTCGACCAGGTCGCCGCCGGTGAGGCTGCCGGCGAGGCGCGCCGCGAGGGCGTTGACCCGGCGGACGGCGGCCTGCGAGATACGCTGGTTGATCAGGAGCTGCTGGGCGCTGAGGGCCACCGTGCCGCCGGAGCCGGCGGAGGCCGGCTCGACCTGCAGGGCCCGCGGGATGGGGCCGACGGGCGCGGTCACGCCGCCGCCGACGTAGGTCAGGCCCGTGAACTCGGACTGCCCGAAGGCGTTGCCGCAGAGGTCGCCGGCGACGATGCCGGACTCGAGCCACTGCTCGATCGCGTTGGCGCGCCGGACGGCGGCCTGGGCGATGCGCTGGCTGATGAGCAGCTGCGCGGCCTCGAGCTTGATCTGGCCCTTGCCGGTGTTGGTGGGCCGCTTCGGCACCACCACGCAGACCGGGTCGCCCGTGTTGGTGGGGGCGGCCGGCGGCGGGGGCGGCGGGGGCAGCTGCTCCTTGACGGTGCGGAAGCTCCAGGTGAGCGGCGCCGCGAGGGCGTTGCCCGCGACGTCGGTCGGGTTGGTCCCGACGGTCACCGTGTAGTCGGTGTCGAAGTCCAGGTCGGCGGCCGGGTCGACGGTGAAGATCGTGCCCGTCTCGTCCTTCGTGACGGTCGCCGCGACCGGGGTCGCGGAGCCGCCCGAGCCCTTGGTGAGGGTGATCGCGCCGTCGGCCAGCACGGTGCCGGCATCCATCGGCTCGCTGAAGGTGATCTGGAGGCTCTGGTTGCGCGCGACGTCCTTCTGGGCGTCGATCGGCGACACGTCGGTGATCGCCGGCGGGGCGACCTCGACGCTGGGGTCGAGCTGGATCACCAGCGGGGCCGAGACCTCGCCGGCGGTGCCGCCGCTGGTCAGGTGCGCGGTGATGGAGTTGATGCCGGTGACGCTCGGCGCGAAAAACGTGCCGGGGGCCGAAGAGTCCTCGAGCGGCGCGCTGTCGGTGAGCGTGACCGAGACCAGGGCGGTCCCGTCGGGGCCGATCGTGAAGGGGTACTCGGTGAACTTGACGCCCATATTGGCCTCGAACGGATCGAGGTCCGTGCCGCCGTTGGGGGCGTCCTCCACGTCCAGGTGGCCCTCCGAGACGACCAGCACGCCGCTCGCGCCGGCCGGGCCGGTCACGATGAGCTGCTGGGCGGCCTTGGCGGTCGCGACCGGGGCGCTCGCGCCGCCGGCGCGCGTGACGATCGGCGCGGCGAGCACGCCTGGGGCCAGCACGGCCTGCACGTCGGTCTGGCTTCCGGGCACCAGGCTGAGGTCGTTGGTGAGGGTGGTGCCGTCGGAGAAGGTGACGGTCACCGTCGCGCCCTGGATCTCGGAGCCGGCGATCGGGCCGGCGGGCTTGCTGCCGACGCTGCCCTTGATCGACGTGGGGTCGATGTCGGCCGTGAAGTCCGCGATGACGCCGGGGACGAAATCGTCCTGGGGGAACGCCATGGACACCGCGCCGAAGCCGCCCTCGAGCGGCTTGGTGAACGCGGGGGCGTCCGGCACCAGCGTCGCGGCGCCCGTGAACGACTCCAGGATCATCGACCGGCCGACGGTGTCGCCGGCCACGCCGTCCGGGTCGAAGACCAGGTCGGGGAAGACCGTGGGGCCATCGGCCAGATCAATGGCGATGGACGTGATCTTCTCGCCCGCGCTCGAGGTGTTGGCGACCTTGATCGGCTTGGCGGCCGCGGTGAAGGTAGAGGCGTTCGAGATGCCGCCCTGGAAGGGCGGGTGGATGATGTCGACCTTCGCCGACGGAGCCGCCATCGCGGCCGGGGCGAGGGCGAGACCGGCGCCGGCCGCGGCCAGCGCGGCCAGGGCCCTGCCTCTCCTCATCCGTTGGCGCCCCAGGGCGCCGGGGTTGCTTCCTTGCATGGTTGTGGACCTTTCCCAGGAAGACGGTTGGAGCGTTCCCGCGAAATTGAGCCAAACGCCATGCCGACTCAGAACCCCCGTTGGGGTGGGGTTCGCGCTGACCTTAGGTCGAGCGGGCCGGGGCCGTCGCGCCGGAGCCTCTGAACGCGCCCTGCCGGAGGGCGTTTCGCCCCGGTTTCCTCCCTGTTCGGGGTGCCCAGAACTGTGCCTTCGGACGGCGCTCCGAGGGGTGTGGTGACCGGGGCCCCGACCTACCATCGAAGGCCATGACCGTGCCCGCTTCTCCCCGCCGTCGCCGCATCCGTCGCGCCGCCGCCCTCGTGGCGGTCGGCGCCGTCGCGCTGCCCGCCGCCGCCTTCGCCATCCCGTCGATCTCCGGCACCGACGGCGCCGTGATCAACCCCGCCCTCCAAAGCCCGGACTTCACCATCGGGGGGACGGGCACCGTGAGCTGGGCCGTGGCTGGAACGGGCCTCGGCGGCAGCGGCGCCGCGCCGGTGAACGTCGACGTCGACGGGCTGGCCGAGGACTCGTACACGCTCCAGGCGATCGACGACGACCTCGTGGTGACCTCGCGCTCGTTCACGGTCGACACCACCGCGCCCTTCGAGGCCACGGTGCTCACCCCCAGCGAGGGCGCGACGTTCGACGTCGGCGAGATCGTCTCGCTGAGCTACATCTGCTCCAGCGACGCGACCTGCACCCCGTCCAACGGAAGCGCGGTCAACACCTCCACGCCCGGGCCCAAGACGATCACGGTGACCGCCGAGGACACGGCCGGGAACCAGACGGCGACCGTCGTCCACTACACCGTGGTCGACTCGACGCCGGTCGACAACGCGCCGCCCACGGGCGGCTCGCTGACGGCGCCGGCGGTCACCAACAACCCGGCGATCTCGGTCACGGCCGGGGCGGCCAGCGACCCCTCGACCCCGATCACTTACGCCCTCGTGCAGGGCCCCGCCGCGCCGGCCACCGGCGCCTACGGCGCGTCCCTCCCGACCGGGATCACCCTGACCGGCGCCGACGGGACGAAGAACATCCACCTCTGGGCCAAGGACGCCGCCGGCAACGCCGGCAAGGTCGCCAGCGCCTCGGTCCTGCTCGACCGCGCCGGGCCGGACATCGCGATCGCCAGCCCCGACGCCGGCGCCAGCTACGCCCTGGGCCAGGTCGTGCCCGCCGACTACTCCTGCGCCGACGGCGCGGGCCTGGCGAGCTGCGCCGGCCCGGTCCAGAGCGGCGCGGCCATCGACACCGGCTCGCTCGGCTCCAAGCAGTTCACGGTGACGGCCACCGACGGCGCCGGGAACACGAGCACCAAGACCGTCTCGTACACGGTGGGCGACACCGTCGACCCGACCATCACCATCGTCAGCCCGAAGGCGCAGAAGTACGAGGTCAACACGCTCCAGCTGGCGTCGTTCACCTGCGACGACAACGCGCCCGGCGTGAGCTGCCAGAGCACCACCGCGAACGGCGATCCGCTCGACACGGCGAACCTCGGCGAGCACACCTTCACGGTCCAGGCGACCGACACCTCGGGGAACACGACCACCAAGCAGGTCACCTACGAGGTCGTCGACAGCCACGACCCCGAGGCACCCGGCCTGGTCTCGCCGCCGGACAACACGGTCACCAACCAGCTGCGGCCGAAGCTCAACTGGCTCGGCTCGGACGACCCCGGCGTCGGCGGTGCGCCCGGCTCGGGCATCGACGGCTACGACGTCTTCGTCGACGGCAAGGTGGTCGCGAGCGTCGCCGCCGGCACCACCAACTGGATGCCGGACGAGGACATGAAGACCGGCAACCACACCTGGCGCGTGCGGGCGCGGGACAAGGCCGGGAACGCCACCTCGTCCGAGATCTTCAACTTCAAGATCGACCCGAACGCGACCGAGGCGCCGGTGTTCACCGCCGCCCCGCCGGCCGCCACCAACGACAACACGCCCAGCTTCGCGTGGACCGGCACCAGTGGCGTCCAGGAGTACCACTGGGCGCTGAGGCAGGGAACCGACACGGTCTCCGACGGGCTGCTCACCGCCGCGACCCCCAGCCTGGACATGGCCCCGCTGAACGACGGCGACTACGTCTTCACGGTCACCCAGCGCACCAACGGCATCCACGGCACGGCCGCGGCCCACCCGTTCACGGTCGACACCGTCGCCCCCGGACTGCTGACGATCGTCGTCCGCCCGCCGGGCTCGAGCGACGACATCACCCCGCTCTTCGCCTGGGCCGGCGGCGAGCCCGGCGCCCGCTACCTCTGGCAGCTCTCCGGCCCGGGCGGCGTGATCGTGCAGGGCCCCACCGAGACCCCGCTGAACGCGGCGCTGCTCACCGTGGCCCCCGGCGCCTACGTCTTCCAGGTGCGCCAGGTGGACGCGGCCGGCAACCCGAGCCCGCTCACGGTCCCCGAGCCCTTCACGGTCGTCGGCGGAGCGCCCCCGGGCGGCGGGACCACCACCATCCCCACCGAGCCCAAGGTCGCGGACCCGGTCATCACGCCGCCGAAGAAGACGGTCAAGCAGGTCAGGCCGGTCCCGACCACCCGCAACGTCAGGGCCCTGTTCCCCAAGGTCGGCGCGAGGATCACCTCGCTGCGGCCGGTGCTGCGCTGGAAGGCGCGCAAGGGCGCCACGCTCTACAACGTCCAGGTCTTCCGCCTGAAGGGCACGAAGCTGACCAAGGTCGTGACGGCGTTCCCGCGCGGCCTCAGCTACCGGGTGCCGCGGGGGAAGCTCAAGGTCGGCTTCCGCTACGTCTGGCGGGTCTGGCCGTACGTGAACCGCAGCTTCCCGAACCAGCCGCTCGGGGTCAGCTACTTCGACGTGACGCCGACGGCCAAGGCGCTCGCGCGCAGCCATCTGCTCGCCCCGGCCGGAATCTCCGCTCGCGCCGGTCGGGCGCTGACGGTCCGCTGGGCCGCCAAGGCCGGCAGCGCCGCCTACAAGGTCCAGGTGCTGCGCGGCGCGAAGGTGGCGTTCGAGCAGATCGCGACGGTGCGGACCCTCCAGGTGCCCGCCACGGCGATGGGCAAGGGCGCGATCACGCTGCGGGTGCTGGCGAGCAAGGGCGCGTCGCAGACGGCCTTCGCCGGCTCCGCCTGGGCCCAGGCGGACCTGAAGATCCGCTGAGCGAACGTCCGGGCGACCGGGCGTTCGCACCCGGGACGGGCAGGGATCCGGGGTGGCGCGCAGTAGCATCCCGCCGTGATCCGGCGTAGGAATCCGCGGCTTCGGCCCCTGCTCGTCGTGCTGGCGAGCGGCGTCGCGACCGCGGTCCTGCTCCTGCCGGGCGCGGCCCCCGGCGCGGTCGAGGACCGCACGCCGAGCATGCTGACGCCGCGACTGGCGACCGATGCCCTGCTGCCGACCTTCGTCTGGTCGCCGGCGACGGACACGCCCGACCCGCTCGACCACTACGAGCTGGTGATCGACGGCGGCAACCCGATCCCGATCCCGGCGACCCAGGTCTCCTACATCGCCGAGGGGGCCCTCTTCCCCGGCGTCCATTCGTGGATCGTGACCGCGGTCGAGAGCGACGGCGACCGCCTCGCCCAACCCGCGCCGCAGCTGTTCATGGTCGATCCGACGATCCCGCCGGCACCCGCGGTGGACGGTCCCATCGGGCTGACCAACGACGACACGCCGACGTTCAGCTGGGACGCGCCGGGCATCATGCAGCCCACCTTCCTCTGGCAGGTGATCCGCACCGGGTCCGGGGAGGAGATCGTCGCGAGCTCCCCGGGCGGCGGCGTCAGCGGATCGTCGACCACGATCCCGGGCCTCGACGACGGGACCTACGCGTTCAGCATCACGGTGACGCGGCCCTTCGGGCAGGGCGGCGGGGTGAGCGGCAACGCCGTGCTCGGCTTCACGGTCGACACGAGCCCGCCCGCCGCGGCCCTGGTGGTCGGGCGCCCGGCCCCGATCAGCACGGACACCAAGCCCACCTTCACCTGGACCGGCGAGCCCGGCGCGAGGTACGTCTGGCGGCTGCTGGGCCCGGGCGGCAGCGTGGTGCAGGGCCCCACCTCGACCACGGCGACCTCGGTGCAGCTGCAGGTGGTCCCGGGCGCGTACTTCTTCGACGTCACCCAGATCGACCTCGCCGGGAACACCGGCCCGGCGAGCGCGCCCGAGCCGTTCACGGTGCAGGAGCCGCCCCCGCCGCCCCCGCCGACGGTCACCACCACCCCCACCACGCCGACCGAGCCCACGAACACCACGCCGGACACGGGCAGCAAGGACAAGCCGCCGGCGACCCGCAACGCCGGCGCGCTCACGCCGCGGGCCGGCTCCGAGTTCACGGCGCTGCGGCCCACGCTGCGCTGGCCGACCCGTAAGGGCGCCGACCTCTACAACGTCCAGGTCTTCGCCCTGAAGGGCGAGAAGCTGACCAAGGTCGTGTCGGCCTTCCCGCGGAACAACTTCTTCAAGCTGCCGCCCAACCGCCTGAAGGCGGGCTCCCGCTACATCTGGCGCATCTGGCCGTACATCGACGGCAGCTACCCGGGCCAGCCGCTCGGCATCAGCTACTTCGACGTCAAGGCCAGCGCGCCGAGCAGCTCGCCGGCGCGCCAGCAGATGCTGACCGCCCAGCGCATCGCCCAGAGCGCCGTCCGCCGCCTGAACGGCGTGCAGGAGTGGCTCGACCAGGGCCTGGTGGCCGGCGACATCATCGGCGGTGGGATCGGCGGCGTGGACCTCTCGCCCGCGATCGTCACCGCCCCGGTCACCCCGCCGCACGCGGTCGAGGAGGCCGCCCCGCGGAAGGTCGTGGTGGCCGCCGCCGGCGGTGGGGGCGACGGGAGCAAGATCCGCGTGTCGGCGAAGCAGCTGCGCATCAACCAGCGCATCGCGGCCGCGGCGGTGCGCCGCGCCAACGCGATCGAGGCGCGCCTGGAGCGCGGCCTCACCGGCGGCGACCTGCGCGGCGCGGTGATCACACTGGGCAAGCTCGAGCCGGGCCTGCAGGTGCTCTCGATGCTCCCGGGCGTCGCGCCGCCGGCCTCGCAGACGATCCTCGCGCCGCTGGGGCAGCAGAACGGGCGCGTGCGGGTCAACCGGAAGCAGCTCCGCATCAACCTGCGGATCTCGCAGGCCGCCGCGCGGCGCGCGCAGGAGCTGATCGAGCGGCTGGAGTCGGGCCTGAGCGGCGCGGACTTCCAGGACGCGTCGATCGCCCCGGCGAACCTGGTGAACCCGCTCCGCTGAGCGTCGAGGACGGCTCGGCGCGCGGCGCCGGCCATCGCTATGCTGCCCCCCCGGTGGCGAGGCCGATCTCATTCGCACGGGGGGCACCGGCCGCGGAAGCGCTCTCCGGCGACCTCATCGCCGACTGCGCGACGCGCGCCCTGGCCGACGACGCGACCCGCATCCTGAGCTACGGCACGGGGCACGGGTACCCGCCGCTCCGCGACCTGCTGGGCCAGGAGCACGGCGTGCCGGCCGAGCGCGTGATGATCACCAACGGCTCGCTCCAGGGCTTCGTCTTCCTGCTCGAGTCGGCCCTCAGCCCGGGCGACACGGTGGCCGTCGAGGCGCCGACCTACGACCGCGCGCTGCTGCAGCTGAAGCTGCACGGGATGCGGGTGCTGCCGATCCCTGTCGAGGACGACGGGCTCTCGGTGGACGCGCTCGCCGAGGCCTGCGAGGCCGGCGACGTGCCCAAGCTGCTCTACACGATCCCGAACTTCCAGAACCCGTCGGGCGCGACGCTGAGCCTGGCGAAGCGCGAGCGCCTGATCGAGCTGGCCGAGCGGTTCGACTTCCTGATCATGGAGGACGACCCCTACGGGAAGCTGCGCTTCGAGGGCGAGCCGATCACCGGCCTCTTCGAGCTGGGCGGCCCGGAGCGGGTGCTCTTCACCTCCTCCTTCTCCAAGACCGTGGCCCCCGGGCTGCGCGTCGGCTACCTCGTGGCGCCGACCGCGCTGGCCGGCAGCCTGGCCGCGGCGGCGGGGCGCACCTACATCTCCCCCGCGCTGCTCTCGCAGGCGGCGATCCACCGCCTGTGCGCCGACGGGTTGCTCGCGGGCAACATCGCCAAGGTCACCGAGCTGATGCGCGTCCGCCGCGACGCGATGATGGCCGGCATGTCGGCGATGCCCGAGGGCACGCGGTGCGTGCCGCCGGCCGGCGGCTTCTTCGCCTGGCTCGAGCTGCCCGAGGGCCTCTCGGCCGACGACCTCTTCGCCGACGCCGCCGCCGCGGGCGTCGCGTACGTGAAGGGCAGCGACTGCTTCCTCGAGGGCGGCCAGCGCACCCTGCGCCTGGCCTACTCCGGCGTCAGCGTCGAGGAGATCGCCGAGGGCATGGACGTGCTCGGCGCGGTCTTCCGCGGCGACCGCGCCGCCGTCGCTTAGGGGCGAGCCGGGCCGGGAAAGAGGGGCTCGTGCCCGAGCGACCCGCCGCGATCCTCGACATCGACGGCACGCTCGTCGACACGAACTACCACCACGCCCTGGCGTGGTTCCGCGCGTTCCGCCAGCACGACATCGTGCTGCCGATCTGGATCGTCCACCGCCACATCGGGATGGGCGGCGACCAGATCGTGACCGCCCTCGCGGGCGAGCGGGCCGAGCGCGACCTGGGGGACGACGTCCGGGCCGCCGAGAAGGCGCTCTACCTGGCGATGATCGACGAGGTCGAGCCGCTGGCCGGAGCGCGCGAGCTGGTGGCGACGCTCAAGGACCGCGGGCACGTCGTGGTGCTGGCCAGCTCCGCGAAGGCCGACGAGCTCGAGCACTACCTCGACCTGCTCGACGTGCGCGACCTGGCCGACGCGTGGACCAGCTCGGCCGACGTCGAGGCCACCAAGCCCGCCCCGGACCTGGTGGTGACCGCGCTGGAGAAGGTCGGCGCCGAGACCGGCGTGATGGTGGGCGACACCCCCTGGGACTGTAAGGCGGCCGAGGCGGCCGGCGTTCCCACGGTCGCCGTGATGACCGGGGGCTTCTCCGGCGAGGAGCTGCGCGAGGCCGGCGCGGCCGCGGTGCTCGAGTCGGTGGAGGAGCTGGTCGCTCGGCTCGACGAAACACCGTTGAAAGGCTGATCGAAGACCGCAACGGGTCTGCCCCTTCGGGACGCGCGTTCTCGCCCCGCTCCGTGACATATTTGGCGGACTCCTGCGGATCGAGGGGGTGCCCGGGGTGAGTGGGAAGCTGCGGCTGCTGGCGGCGCTGCTGGCGTTTGTCGTGCTGGCGGGCGCCCTGGCCGCGACCGCGGGCGCCTGGCAGGACCCGCGGCCGCCCCAGGCGGCGCCCCGCAGCTGGCTCCTCGACGGGCTCCTCTCGGCCGTGCTCGCCCAGCAGCAGAGCACCGACGCGCTGCTCGACCGCCCCGGCGTGGTCGGCACCGCGGTGACCCGGACCGCCGACGGCGAGCCGGCGGTGGTCATCCTGCGCGGCTCGGACCGGGTGGACGACCTGCCCGCCTCGGTCGGCGGGGTGCCCACGGTGGTGCGCACGATCGGGCGGCCGCGGATGACGGCGCCCGGCGCGGGGACCTTCGCGACGCGCCAGGAGCAGGGCGGGGAGAACCCCGGGGACGGCGACGGCTCCGAGGAGGGGTACCAGGAGGAGGACCCGGGGCAGCCGGGGCCGGCGCCGCTCGCGCCGGTGGAGGAGCAGCGCCGCTACGACCGGCCGGTGCCGATCGGGGTCTCGGTGGGCAACGTCGGCGAGTGCACGGCCGGGTCGATCGGCGCGCGCGTGACCGACGGGGAGCACGTCTACCTGCTCAGCAACAACCACGTGCTGGCGCAGGAGAACGCCGCCCCGCTCGGGACCGACGTGGTGCAGCCCGGGCCGGCCGACTCCGACTGCACGATCCACGAGGACGACGTGCTCGGGGACCTCAGCAGCTTCAAGGCCGTCGACGTGGGCCCGGACCCCCTCCTTCCGGTCACGGTGCCCGTCGGCGGCGAGGTGCCGACCTCGGGCGAGCCGGCGCCGGCGCCGGCCGAGAACCTGATCGACGCGGCGCTGGCGCTCACGAGCGACTCCGAGCTCGGCAACGCCACGCCGCCGGACGGCTACGGGCTGCCGATCTCGGAGACCATCACCGCCGAGGCCGCCCTGAACCAGGAGGTGCAGAAGTACGGGCGCACCACCGGGCTGACCAAGGGCAAGGTGATCGGGATCAACGGCGTGCTCGAGGTCGCCTACGCCGGCGGGCTGGCCCGCTTCGTCGACCAGCTCATCGTGATGAGCCCGGAGCCGTTCCTGGCCTCGGGCGACTCGGGCGCGCTGCTGGTGACGGACCCGGGCCGGCGGCCCGCCGGCCTCCTCTTCGCGAGCAACTCGGCGGGAACGGTGGCGCTGGCGAACGAGATCGACCACGTGCTGGACGCGTTCGGGGTGCGAATCGACGGAGAGTGAAGTCGAACCCCCGGGCACGATGGGCTCGGAGGGAGATCTTCCCGCGGCAGGGAGCCCGGGCGAGAGGCCGCGGGGGCGTCAGCCCCCGGGGCCCACGATCTTGAAGACCTTTCCGGCGGCGGTGAGGTACAGCTCGCCGGACGGGTCCTCGCCGAAGGAGCTGAGCGCGCTCGGGACGTCCTCGAGGCCGGCGACGGGCAGCGGCCGCTGCGGCGCCGGGCTCGCGCTCACCCAGAAGACCTCGCCCGAGCACCAGTCGCCGAAGATGTAGCGGCCCCGCAGGTCCGGCACGGCGGTGCCGCGATAGACGTAGCCGCCGGTCACCGAGCAGCGGTTGCGGTGGGCGTAGTCGCTCACCGGAAAGACGTACGGCGGCGCGTAGGCGCCCGAGGGCGACTGGAACGGGTGGAAGCCCTCCCACTGGTTCCAGCCGAAGTTCAGCCCGCCGACGCCGGCGGGGATCATGTCGACCTCCTCGCGGGTGAGCTCGCCCACGTCGCCGATCCAGATGTTCCCGGTCGCGCGGTCGAACGAGAAGCGCCAGGGATTGCGCAGGCCGTAGGCCCAGATCTCGGGGCGGGCGCCGGCGCGCGTGGCGAACGGGTTGTCCGGCGGGATCCCGTACGGCAGCCCGTTCTCCCGCCGGTCCACGTCGATCCGCAGCAGCTTCGCAAAGAGCACGTCGGTGCGCTGGCCCATGTTGCTCGGGTCGGCGCCGGGGCCGCCGTCGCCCGAGCCGATGTAGAGCATCCGGTCCGGTCCGAACGCCAGCCCCCCGCCGTTGTGGATCGGGCTCGGCCGCGCGTAGGTCATGAGCGTCCGCGCGGTCGACATGTCGGCGACGTCCGGGTCGGCCGAGACGCGGTACTCGACCACGTGGGTGGCGCCGGTCCGGTCGGTGTAGTCGATGTAGAAGAGCCCGTTCTTGGAGAAGTCCGGGTGGAAGGCGAGCCCGAGCAGCCCCTGCTCGACCTTGGTCGCGACCTGGCCGCGGAGGCTCAGGAACGGGCGGGCAAGCAGCTTGCCGTCCTTGATGATCCGGATCAGGCCCTTCTGCTGGACCACGAAGAGCCGGTGCTCGTCCGCCGGCGGCGTGGTCACCAGCAGCGCCCCGGGAAGATCCTCGGCGACGAGCTCCAACCCGGCCCTCGGCAGCGGCGTCTCGGCGGCCCGGAGGCCGACCGACGCGGCGACGGCGACCAGCAGTGAGGCCACGGCCGCGAGAACGAACAGCCGTGGGCCGCGCAGGGCAGCGAGCACGGCGGCCGAGGTTACCAGCCGCCCTCGGGCGTCTCGGCGCGGCCGCCGGAGGACGGGTCGGGTGTCCCGAAGCCCGCCGGCGAGGACCCCGTGTGCCCGGGATCGACGGCACCAAGGCGAAGCGTCGGACCCGCGCGCGGATGGCCGAGCACCACGCCGGCGACAGGCGATGATCGCCCGCCTCGGACCGGCCCACGTCCTGGGGGGCCGGTCGGCCATGACCTCGGTGGCCACTTGGGCCTCGAGGCCGGCCCGGACTCCCAGCCCAAAGCCCTCGTGCTGAGTCGTGCGGGTTGCGCGCGCGTTCGGCTGAACGGACCGAGCGCACGAGCCTGGGCGCGGAGCTACGCGAGTTTCGGCACGCCCGCCTCTCGGCGGGCACGAGTGCGTGCCGGAAGACCCCCCGACGCGCCGACTTCACGGACGCCGCATCACAACCTCAGGCGGTCTCGCCCCAAGGGATGACGAGGACCCCGCGGCAGGCGGTCCCGCCGACGCTGCACTCTCGAGGCCACGTCCCTGCCGTCGCCCGACCGGCCACGGGCGTCCTCGGCCAATCGGCCACCAACAGACGTGCGCGCGTCAACTCTCGGCGAGGAGCCGGTCCCTTCTCTCGGCGCGCCAGGTGTCGACCGCCGCCGCCAGCCACACGAGCGCGACCGCCACGGCGATGGCCGCCGGCCACGCCGCGTCCTCGTCCGTCGCGGCAACCCAGCCGATCGCGACGATCGCCGCCGCCACCGCGGCCACGACGGCGGCGTAGACGAGCCGGCGGCGCGACGTGACCGTGAGCCGCCCGGGCCAGGCCTCACCCGTGCGCCGCGCCCGGCGGCGCATCTCCGCCAACGAGAGCCAGCCGGCGAGACCCAGGACGAGGTTCACCCACCCCCGCCCGTTGCCGTCGACGACGGCGATGAGACCGCTGTTGACGAGGAACGGCGACGCGATCGCGCCGGCGACGCTGGCGACCTGGGTCTGTCGCTCGCGGTCCACCTAGTTCCCGCCGAGTGCCCGCGAACCGACGAGCAGCGCGACGCTGCCGACGAACACCGCCCAGAACCACAGGCGCGCCGCCAGCTGGTCCGGGTCGGCTTCGCGGCGGGCCTTCACCGCCAGGCCGGTGCCGATCGCAAACAGGGCGACGGAGGGCGGCCAGATCCGCTCGGGCCCGACCTGCGCCACGACGTTCGCCCCGATCAGGACGAGGATCGCGGCGCTGGCCCACGGGTTCGGCTTCACGGCCTTCCCGGCGGCGACGATCGCCTCCGCGTTGTCCGTCAGATGGGCGATGAAGCCCACGTTGGCGTTCCCGGTGCGGCTCATGCCGTCCAGGCATTCCCGGCCACCCCAGCCGGGGAACAACGAATCCCGCAGCGCCCCCGATCAGGAGCGGGGCTCAGCCCTCCGTGCTCGCCCGGCTCGGCCGGCGCAGGGTGAAGCGGTACACCACCCCGTCCGCCGTCGCGTAGAGCTCGCCCCTCGCGCCCTCGCCGAACGAGGTCAGGCCCGGCAGCGTCACGCCCGGCACCCGCTGCGGCTTGCCGATGTTCGGGGCGGCGCGCATCGCGAAGACGGCGCCGCTCACCCAGTCGCCATAGACGTAGTGGCCGCGCAGCGCGGGGATCTCGGTCCCGCGGTAGACGTAGCCGCCGGTCACCGAGTTGCCCACCTTGCGCGTGTACTGCGCCACCGGGCGCACCACCGGGCCGTTCGGGACCTGGCCGCCCTCGTACCGCCGCGTCCCCTCGAAGGCGCTCCAGCCGAAGTTCGCGCCGCCGCGGCCGGCGCGCCGGAAGTCGATCTCCTCCAGCGTGTTCTGACCCACGTCGCCGATCCAGAGGTCGCCGCGCCGGCGGTCGAACGAGAAGCGCCACGGGTTCCGCAGCCCGTACGCCCAGATCTCCGGCCGCGCGCCGGCCCGGCCCACGAACGGGTTGCTCGCCGGGATCGCGTAGTTGTTGCCGTCGGCGCGCCTGTCCACGTCGATGCGCAGGATCTTCGCCAGCAGGGTGCCGAGGTTCTGGCCGTTGCCGTTCGGGTCGCCGGCGCTGCCGCCGTCGCCGAGACCGATGTAGAGCATCCCGTCCTTGCCGAACGCCACGTTCCCGCCGTTGTGGTTCGGGAACGGCTGCTCGACCGAGAGGATCGTCCGCACCGGCCGCTGGTCGGCCCGGTTGCGCCGCGACGAGACCCGGTACTCGACGACCTGCGTGTTCCCGGCCTCGTCGGTGTAGTCCACGAAGAAGCGCCCGTTGGTCCGGTATTTCGGATGGAAGGCGAGGCCGAGGAGGCCCTGCTCGACGCCGTCGGTCGTGATCCGGCCGCTCACGTCGAGGAAGGGCCGCGGCAGCACCCTGCCCTTCTCGATGATCCGGACCTGCCCGGACTGCTGCACCACGAAGACCCGCGAGGTGTCTCCCGGGGGCGCGGTCACCAGCAGCGCACCGTCCAGCGCGGCCACCCGCACGGCCCGCAACTCGGGCGCCGCGGCGGAGCACTGGGGGACCACCCCCACCAGCGCGACGACGGCAAGCGCGGCGGCGGAGCGTCCGGGTCGTCCTGGGAGGCGGAACGTCACCGGGAGCGCACACTATCTTCTCGACGGGTCGCGACCCCCCGGCTAGGGTTGCCCCGTGGCCGACGAGCCGATCGCGGTGCGGGCGCTTCGCGTGAGGCTGGAGTCCTACCTGCACGAGCTCTTCGGGAGCTTCCGGCCGCAGGAGTCGGGCGCCTACGCCGTGCGCATCGACGACACGGACGTCTACGTCTCGCCACAGCCCTGGACCGCCGACAGCGCGGTCGTGACGCTGCTCTCGTACTCCAACGAGGAGGTGGCGGTCACCTTCCAGACGCTCGCGCTTCTGAACCAGCTCAACCTGCGGCTCACCTTCGGGAACTACGTGCTCGACGAGCGCACCCGCTACGTGGCCTTCGAGCACGCGCTGCTCGGCGACTTCCTCGACCAGGAGGAGCTGCGGGGGGCGGTCTACGCCGTGGCCGGCGGCGCGATGTTCTACGCCGAGGAGATCCGCCAGGCCGGCGGCGGCCGCCTCTGGAACGAGTCCTGACCTAGCTGTCGGACCGGCCGTCCACCGTCCCCAGCGCCGAGAGGTCCTCGGGGGCCCCGGCCACCGCGATCGGGCCCGCTCCGTAGCGCCGGCGCTGGCGGACCTCCAGCCGCCGCGCGATCCGGCTGAGCGTGAAGTTCACGGCGATGTACATCGCGGCCACCAGCAGCAGCGCCTGCAGCGGGCTCCGGGCGTACTCGCCGGCGATGCGCCCCCGGCGCAGCAGCTCCTCGAAGGCCACCACGTACGCCAGCGAGGTGTCCTTCAGCAGCGTGATCATCTGGCTGATGCCGGCGGGGATCATCCGCCGCGCCGCCTGCGGCAGCAGCACCAGCCGCATCGACTCCCAGTAGCTCAGCCCGATCGCGCGGGCGGCCTCGGATTGCCCCCGCTCCAGCGAGAGCACGCCGGCCCGGACGATCTCCCCCATCACCGCGCCGTTGTAGAGCGCCAGCCCGATCGCCGCGACCCAGAGCGGGTCGATGTGGATCCCGGCCTCGGGCAGGAAGACATAGAGGAACAGGATCTGGAGCAGCAGCGGCAGCGCCCGGAACACCTCGACGTAGGTGCCGGCGGTCCAGCGCACCGGCCGCGAGAGCGCCAGCCGCCCGAGCGCCGCCAGCACGGCGATCGGGAGCGCCATGGCGGCCGCGACCGCGAACAGTTCGAGCGTGTGCCCGAGCCCGCCCAGCAGGAAGCGCAGCACGTCCGGGTCGAGCAGCACGTCCCAGCGGTCGCGGTCGAGCTGCCCGCGGTCGGCGAACCGGGCCACCACCAGCGCGATCAGGCCGGCCAGCACGAGGGCGCTCAGCACCGACGCGACCAGCGCGCGCCGGCGCCCGCGCGGGCCCAGCGGATCGCCGATGACGGGGGCGCGGGCGCTCACCGGCGCACCAGCACCTTCCGCTCGAGCCGCCCGAAGAACAGCCCCGCCGGCAGGGTCAGGATCAGGTAGGCGACGCAGGCGCCGCCGAACGCGGGCAGCGCCCGGGCGGTGTCGGTGGCCAGCCGCTCGGCCGTGCCGGTCAGCTCGACCACCGAGATCGCGTACGCCAGCGACGTGTTCTTGGTCAGGGCGATGAAGAGGTTGCCGAGCGGCGGCACCACCGACCGCACCGCCTGGGGCAGCACCACCAGCGACATGGTCTGGGTGAAGGTGAGCCCGATCGCCCGCGCCGCGTCGACCTGGCCGGCGGCGACGGTGTTCACGCCGGCGCGGATCGTCTCCCCGATGAACGCGCCGGTGTAGACCGAGAGGATGATCACGGCGGTCGTGAACGGCGACCAGACCAGGCCGAGCTTGGGCAGCCCGAAGAAGGCCAGGATCAGCAGCACCAGAAGCGGCGTGTTGCGCACCAGCTCCACGTAGGTGACGCCGGCCGCCCGCAGCGGCCCCACCGGGCTCACGCGGAGGGTCGCGATCGCCAGGCCGATGGCGAAGGCGAGCAGGTACGCCAGGACCGTGAGCTGCACGGTCGTCCAGAGGCCCTCGCCGAAGAGGTCGAGGTTGTCGAGGATCAGGTCCACGTCCGGCCCGGGCTCAGGGCTTCGCGGGCCGGCTCACGCCGGCCCGCTCGCGTCCATCAGTAGCGGTCGATCGCCGGCGGCTCGGGCACCTCGCTGATGACGGTGCCCACCGTCGACTTGAACGCCTCCTCCCAGGAGCCGTCGTCCTCGATCGCCTCGATCCGGTCGTTGAGGAAGGCCCGGAAGGCGTCGTCGCCCTTCTTCAGGCCGATGCCGTAGGGCTCCTCGGTGAACGGGGCCTCGACCAGCTTCAGCTTGCCGTCGGAGGCCTGCACCAGGCCGGCGAGGATGCCGTTGTCGGTCGACACCGCGTCCACCCGCCCGTCCTGCAGCGCCTCGGCGCAGAGCGAGTAGAGGTCGAAGGTGATCGAGAGGTCCGCCTGCGGGGCCTTCTCGCGCACGTTGTCGATCGAGGTCGAGCCCTGGGCCGAGCAGACCTTGCGCCCGTTCAGGTCGTCGACGCTCGCGATCCCGTCCTCGTCGGCGCGGACCATGATGTCCTGGCCGGCGACGTAGTAGGGGCCGGCGAAGTCCACCTGCTGCTTGCGCTCGTCGTTGATCGTGTAGGTCGCGACCACCACGTCGACGCGCCCCTGGCGGATCACGGTCTCGCGCACCTTCGAGGGCGTCTCGACGAACTGCACCTTCCCGTCGGCGTTGCCCTCGCCGAAGATCCCCTCGGCGATCCGCTTCGCGATCTCGACGTCGAAGCCCTCGATCTCGTCGTTGGTGGGGTTCTTCAGGCCGAACAGCGGCTGGTCGAACTTGGTGCCGACGATGATCTTCCCGCGGTCCTGGATCTTGTCCATCGTGCTGCCGTCGGGGAACGCCGGCGCCTCGGCCGCCGGCCCGCCGGAGTCGCCCTCGTCGTCGTCCCCGCCGCATGCCGCGCCGGCCAGCACGGCCGCGCAGAGCGCGAGCGCCGCCAGCCATCGCCACGGTCGAATCGCCATCGGGTCCCCTTTCAGTGGGCCAGCACCTTCGACAGGAAGTCGCGCGCCCGCTCGCTCTCGGGGGCGGCGAAGAACTTCTCGGGGGGTGCCACCTCGACGATGCGCCCGTCGTCCATGAAGACCACCCGCCTTGCCGCCGAGCGGGCGAACCCCATCTCGTGCGACACCACGACCATCGTGGTGCCGTCCTCGGCGAGGGCGAGCATCACGTCGAGGACCTCCTTGATCATCTCCGGGTCGAGCGCGGAGGTCGGCTCGTCGAACAGCATCAGCTTCGGGCGCATCGCCAGCGCCCGGGCGATCGCCGCCCGCTGCTGCTGCCCGCCCGAGAGCTCGGCCGGGTGCCGGTCGGCCTTGTCGGCGATGCCGACCCGCGCCAGCAGCACCATCGCCCGCTCGCGCGCCTCGGCCTTCGACACGCCGCGGACCTTCACCGGCCCGAGGGTCACGTTCTCCAGCACGCTCTTGTGGGCGAAGAGGTTGAAGGACTGGAAGACCATGCCGACGTCGGCGCGCAGCCGGGCCAGCTCCTTGCCCTCCTCGGGCAGCGGTCTTCCGTCGAACGTGATCCGGCCGCCGTCGATCGTCTCCAGCCGGTTGATCGTCCGGATGAGCGTGGACTTGCCGGACCCGGACGGCCCCACGACCGCCACCACCTCGCCGGCGGCCACGGTCAGGTCGACGTCCCTCAGGGCATGCAGGTCGCCGAAGAACTTGTTGACCCGCTCCATGACGACCAGGGCCTCGCCCCGCGCTTTCAGCACGGGGCGAGGCTAACCGGCGGTCAGCCGATCGGCCAGCGGTGGAACGAGATATCGGCGGGGGCCGGAGCCCCCGCCTCTATGGCGTGGTGGGGCGGAGCCCCGCTACGCCAGCATCTCCTTGACCGTCTCGCGCTCCTCCACCAGCTCGGCGTTGGTCGCGGCGATCTTGCCCTTCGCGAACTCGTCGTGCTCCCAGCCGTCGACGACCTCGTAGGTGCCGACCGCGGTGGTGCGGACCGGCATCGACGCCCAGACGCCCTCGTCGAAGCCGTAACGGCCCTCGGAGCTGACGGCGATGGAGTGGACGTCGTCGCCCGGCGTCACCAGCGCGCGCACGTGATCGATCAGCGCGTTGGCCGCCGACGCCGCGCTCGACAGGCCGCGGGCCGCGATGATCGCCGCGCCGCGCTTGCCGACCGTGGGCAGGAAGTCGTTCTCGAGCCAGGCCCGGTCGGTGATGACCTCGGTGACCGGCTTGCCGCCGATGGTGGCGTTGCCGAAGTCGGCGAACATCGTCGGCGAGTGGTTGCCGAAGATGACCAGGTCGTCGACCTCGGTCACCGGCACGCCGGCCTTCTTGGCGAGCTGGGTCTCGGCCCGGTTCTGGTCGAGCCGGGTCATCGCGGTGAAGCGCTCGGCCGGCAGGCGCTTGGCCTGGGCGGCGGCGATCATCACGTTGGTGTTGCAGGGGTTCCCGACCACGGCGACCCGGCAGCCGTCGGCGGCGACCGCGTCGATTGCCCGGCCCTGCTCCACGAAGATCCTGCCGTTGTCCTTCAGCAGGTCCGCGCGCTCCATCCCCGGGCCGCGCGGCTTGCTGCCGACCAGCAGGCACCAGTCGGCGTCCTTGAAGGCGACCTCGGGGTCACCGGTCAGGACCATGTCGGTCAGCAGCGGGAAGGCGCAGTCGTCGAGCTCCATCGCGACGCCCTTCATCGCCTCCTGCACCTTCTCGACCGGGATCTCCAGAAGCTGGAGGACCAGCGGCTGGTCCTTCCCGAACATCTCGCCCGCGGCGATGCGCGGGAGGAGGCTGTAGCCGATCTGGCCGGCGGCCCCCGTGACCGCGACCCTCAGCGGGGCCGCGCTCATGCAGTGACCCGGGACAGCTTCTGGACCAGGGCGTCGGCGACCTCGGAGGTCCCCACGGCGGTCGGGTCGTCGCGGTGCGGCTTCATGTCGTACGTGACCGACTCGCCCTCGCGGATCAGCTCGGAGATCGCGGTCTCCATGCGATCGGCGGCGTCGATCTCGTTGAGATGGCGCAGCATCATCACGCCCGAGAGCATCATCGCCAGCGGGTTGACCTTGTTCAGGCCGGCGTACTTGGGCGCGCTGCCGTGGGTCGGCTCGAAGAGGGCGGCGCCCTCGCCGATGTTCGCGCCGGGCGCCACGCCGAGGCCGCCCACCAGCCCGGCGCCGAGGTCGCTGAGGATGTCGCCGTACAGGTTCGGCAGCACCAGCACGTCATACAGCTCGGGCTTCTGCACGAGCTGCATACACATGTTGT
>JAWVEV010000117.1:0-3057 GCA_033856535.1 Miltoncostaeaceae bacterium
AGTCCGAGCCGACCTCTAGCGTCTTCCATGTCCGAGCCCCTCCGTGTCTGCGTTGCTGTCGCAAGCCACAGACTCGGTGAGGGCTCGGACGCCCTCTCAGGTGTTCACGAAGAGCGTGGGCAGCTCACCTAGCTCTCCCGGGTCAGTCCGCCTCCTCGGGGCCGAGGATCTTGCGGATCACGATCTCCCGGTGCGGATAGGGGATCCCGATCCCCTCCTCGTCGAGGGCGGCCTTCAGGCGCTTGCGCAGCTCGCGGCCCACCTTCCACTGCTCGCCGGGGATCGTCTCGACGTAGCACTTCACGTCCACCGACGAGTCCCCGTACTCGTCGACGCCGAGCACGGTCAGCGGTGCGGTCATGAGCGGGCCGAACTCGGGGTCGTCGCCCAGCTCCGCGGCGACCTCCTTCAACACGGACACGGCCCGGTCCACGTTCTCCTCATAGGGCACCGGCAGCACGAACAGGTACCGCGAGTAGACCTTGGTCTGGTTCGAGCTGACCGTGATCTCGCCGTTGGGCACCACGTGGCGGTTGCCGTCGACGGACCGCAGCACCGTCGTGCGCATGTTGACCGCCTCGACGGTGCCCGAGACCCCGGCGATCTGGATCACGTCGCCGACGTCGTACTGGTTCTCCATCAGGATGAAGAAGCCGGCCAGGATGTCCTTGACCAGGCTCTGTGCGCCGAACCCGAGCGCGAGGCCGGCGATGCCGGCGGCCGCCAGGATCGGGGCCACCTGGACGCCGGCTTGGTCGAGCACGGTGATGGCCGCGACGGTCCAGACCACGGCCAGGATCACGCCGCGCAGCACCGAGGCGAGCGTGCGCGAGCGGCGGTGCAGATCGCTCGTGCCGTTGTCGCCCGCGTCCACGTGGGCCTGGAAGCGGCGGACCAGCACGAGGCAGATCCGCGTGATCACGAACGCCACGACCACCGTCGCGCCGCACCGGATCAGGACCTCGGCGTACTCGGGCATCGGCGGCAGAGGTTAGCGGCGCCCCCGGAGGGGACGCCGGGTCCTACGAGTGCGAGCCCGAGTGAACGGCCGTCACCTGCGCCATGGGCGCGCTCTCACGGGCCGGCAGCGTCGCCGGCTCGGTCACCGGCACCGGCCGCTCCAGCGCCACCGCCAGGGCCGCGCACGCCACCTCGAGCTCGGCCTGCTCCGGCTTGGCCGTGGTGACCCGCTGGGCGAGCATCCCGGGCCAGGACAGGAACCGCCAGCGCCCCTGCGCCCGCATCGCCGCCTGGCGCTGCAGCTCGAAGGCGATCGCGGTCACGATCGGCCCCCCGATGAGTCGGGTCGCGATGAGGGCCGGGTAGGTGAAGACGCCGGTCGCCGCGAGCACGCCGCCGTAGACGGCGATCGACACGACGCCCGAGACCACCAGGAACGAGGTCCCGCAGCGGGGATGGAAGCGGCTGAAGCCAGCCGCGGCGGCGGCCGAGATCGGGTGGCCGGCCTCGTGGGCCGCGATCGCCTGATGCTCCGCCCCGTGGTAGGCCAGGATCCGCCGGAAGGGCGGGATCAGGGCCACCAGGCGCAGCGTGAGCAGCAGCAGGCCCAGCCGCAGCGCGGCGTCGGCCAGGATGAACCAGGCGCCCTCGAGCCCGGCCTCCTTGGCGATCACGATCGGGCCGATGCGGAACGCGGCGATCTGCACGACGGCGCCGAAGATCGCGCCGAGCACCACGAGCGCCTTGCCGAGCGGACCGAGCGCCCCGTCCTCGCGCATGAGGATGCCGCCGCCCTCGCCCTCGCCGCCGTCGGCGCTCGCGCCGGCCGGGACCGGCTCCTCGCCGGGCACCGGGCGAGGCTCCCAGCGCAGGCGCTCGCTGAGCGACATCGCCTTCTGGCCGGTCGAGAGGGCGACCCGCATGGCCACGATGCCGCGCATCATCGGCCAGCGCGCCCAGCTGCCCTTCGGGAGCTCCTCGTCGAAGCTCTCGGTGAGGATCTCGCCGGTCTCGTCGTGGCGCACGGCGATGCCAACGCGCCGGCGGGTGCGCATCATCACCCCGCCGGGAAGCGCGCTGCCGCCGACCTGGCCCATGGCCGTGTCTCTGGGCTCAGCTGAAATGTCCTGCTCCTCTCGACTCACGTCCGCGCATGATCCGACAAGAGCGCCCCTCGTTGAAGGGGACGCGGTTCGGCCGTCACCGGCCGCCGGGGGTGCTATCGGCAGCACCGAGCCACACCGATAGCTCTACGAGCTGCGCTTCGGCCATGCCCGCCCCCTTGAGGGCCTCCTTGGCGAGGCGGCTGCCGTCGCGGGCCGCGTCGGCCATGCCCAGGCGGACCTCGATCCAGAAGCCCGCGGACACGCGACGGGCCCGGTCGTCCTGCTCGGCGCCGTCCACCCGGCCGGCGCCCGGCATGTTCTCGAGCACCGCTTGCAGCCGCGCCGCCGCGTCCGCCCCGAGCGGCTCCTCCGCGACGGCCGTAAACCGGACGCGATAGTCGCTCATCTCCATCCGGCCCTCCTCCCGTCCGCCGCCGCCACGCTCGGTGGTCTCAGGCCCACCGGCGCTCCCAGTTTGGCACGGACGTCTCCTCGGGCAGGCCGTCCAGCGCGTCGAGCGCCTCGACCCGGTCGCCCGGGGCGACCTCGGCCACCGCGAGCCAGTGCCACACCCCGTCCCGGCCGGCGCGCACCAGCCCGATCCGATGCCCCGGCTTGGGCTCCCCCATCGCCACGGCGGCGTCGGCGATCCGCGGGTGCGCCGCCAGCGCCAGCGTCAGCCGGCCGTCCTGATCGAGCAGGTAGAGGCCGGCCCCCTCCGCCATCAGCACCGGCAGCTCCACCGCCACCAAGGCCCGGGTCAGCTCGGAGGTCCCGAGCGCGGCGAGCGCCGGCGCCACCCGCTCGGCCTCGGGGCGCGTCACCCCCGGGAACCGGACCGTCCCGTCGGGGAAGCCGATCGCCCAGCGGCGGGTGGGGTCCGCGCGGCCCACCGGCGCGTCCGGCGCCGCCACGGTCGTGATGCTGCCCCCCTCGGCGCCGTCCGTCTCCATCGACGGCACCGTAGCGCCGGCCCCCGCGCCACCGCCCG
>JAWVEV010000118.1:0-4495 GCA_033856535.1 Miltoncostaeaceae bacterium
ACCAGGCCGGGCGTCGCCGCGAACGAGGCGTCGCCCTCCTCGGGCCGCAGGCGCAGGAAGCGCCGGGTGATGGCCTCCTCCATGCGGGCGAAGTCGTCCGGCCCGCCCTCGTAGCGCATCGAGAAGCTGCGGTACTGGGACTTGGCCGCCGCCGCGCCCTCGAAGACCACCATCGAGGCGACGGCGTAGGTCTCGCCGAGGTTCGAGATGTCGTAGCACTCGATCCGGACCGGCGGCGCCGGCAGGTCGAGCGCCTCGGCGAGCTCGGCGAGCGCCTCGCGCCGGCGGCCGCGGACCTGCTCGTGCCGGCGCTGGTCGGCGTCGAGCGCGAAGCGGGCGTTGCGCTGGGCCAGCTCCGAGAGCTTGCGCCGGTCACCGCGCTCGGCGGGGCGCACCTGCACCCGCCGGCCGGCGCGCTCGCCGAGGATCCGCGCCAGGCCCTCGACGCCCTCGGCGCCGCGCGGGACCACGACCCGGGGCGGGATCGACATCGCCATCGAGTAGTACTCGAGCGCGAACTGCTCCAGCACCGAGGCCTCGTCCTCGGCCGCGGCCGAGTCGAGAAAGAACGACTGGCGGTCCTGCAGCACGCCGTCGCGGACCTGGAGCACCTGGACGTTGGCGGCGTCGCCCTCGACCGCGACGCCGAGCACGTCGGCGGTGCCGACCGAGCCGGCGGTCGCCCACTGGCGCTCGGTCATGTGGCGCACCGCATCGAGCCGGTTGCGGAGGACCGCGGCGCGCTCGAAGCGCTGCTCGGCGGCGGCGGCGCGCATGTCCTCCTCGATCTCCTTCTCCAGGCCCTTGTAGCGCCCGCTGAGGAAGGCGATCACCTGCTCGATCAGGACCCCGTACTCCTCGCGGTCGATGTAGCCGACGCACGGCGCCAGGCACCGCTTGATGTGGTAATCGAGGCAGGGGACGCCGGACGGCCGGCCGGGCTCGCGGCCCTCGCAGGGGCGGCTCGGGAAGATCTTCGCGATCACGTTCAGCGTCTCGCGCACCTTGTAGGCGTTCGAGAACGGGCCGAAGTAGACGCGGTCGCGCCGGTGCCGCTCGCGCGTGAAGTAGACCCGCGGGAACTCCTCGTCGAGGCTGATCCCGATGTAGGGGTAGCTCTTGTCGTCGCGCAGCCGGACGTTGAACGGCGGCCGGTGGCGCTTGACCAGCGTGCCCTCGAGGATCAATGCCTCGGACTCGGAGCCGGTGACGAAGACGTCGACGCTGGCGATGCGCGCCACCAGGTCGGTGATCTTGGGGTGCAGGCCGGACCGGGCGCCGATCGGGGCGCCGGGCTCGGGGGTGCCGTCGGGGCGCAGCGGCGCCTGGAAGTAGGAGAGCACCCGCTTGCGCAGGGACTTTGCCTTGCCCACGTAGAGCACCCGCTCCTCGGCGTCCCGGTAGGTGTAGACCCCGGGATCGGTGGGGAGCGCGGCGAGCTGCTCCCGGAGCGGTGCGCGATCGGACACCGTTCCGAGTATAGGACCGCCCCCGAACGCCGCCCGACGCCACCGGGCGGGGGCTCGGGCCGAGGCCTGACCTGCCTCGCCCTCCGCCAATTGACCCGGCCGGGGCCACTTGGGCGCGGTCGGATCGCGCGCTCAGCTCGCGCTCGAGAGCAGGAACGCCAGCGCGAAGCCGAGCAGGGTCATCAGGCCGACGACGTTGCCGCCCTCCTCGAAGGCCTCGGGCATCATCGTGTCGGCGAGCATGGTCAGGATCGCGCCGGCGGCGAAGGACTGGATGAAGCCGACGACGCTCGGCGAGGCCCCGCCGAGGGCCGCGTAGCCGATCCCCGCGGCCAGCGCCGAGACCAGCGCCACCGCCGTCCAGAGGCCGAGGATCCAGCGGGGCGAGTGGCCCGCCTTCTGCAGGCCGGTCGCGGCGGAGAGCGACTCGGGCACGTTCGAGAGGAAGACGGCGGCCACCGTTGCCACGCCGACCGTCCCTCCGCCGAGCAGGCTCACGCCGATCGCGACCGACTCCGGGATGCCGTCCATCAGCGACCCGAGGACGATCGCGTTCGCCGACCCGCCCTCCTGCTGGCCGCCGGATCGCTTGCGGTGCTCCGCCCCGCGGCGGTCGAGGTACCAATCGCCGGCGAAGAACAGCACCCCGCCCGCGGCCAGGCCGGCGGCCACCACGTCCCCGCCACCGCGTGCGAACGACTCCGCCGTGAGCTCGAACGCCAGCGCGCTGATCAGCACCCCGGCGCCGAAGGCCATGATCAGCGCGATCGTCCGCCGACCGGTCGGCAGCCAGATCCCGACGCCGGCGCCGATCAGCAGCGCCGCGCCGCCGACGAAGCCCCAGAACGCCGCCTCGAGCATCAGTACGTGAAGTGCTTGATGCGCTCGCCCTTCTCGCCGATCTCGGTCATCGCCTCGATGCCGATCTCCAGGTGCACGCGGGCCCACTGACTCGTGACGGCCTGCTCGGAGGCGCGCGTGACCACGCCCTCGGGCGTGGTGGGCAGGTCCGAGACCAGCAGCAGCGCGCCGCGGGCGATCGCGTTGCGGTGGCCGACGATGAAGAGCGTCGCGGTCTCCATGTCCACCGCGATGCAGGTGAGCCGGCGCAGGCGCTCGGCGAACGCGACGTCGTGCTCCCAGACCCGCCGGTTGGTCGTGTAGACGACGCCGGTCCGGTACTCGAGGCCGCGCTCGACGATCCGGTCGCTCACGTACTTGTGGAGCTTGAACGAGGGCAGCGCCGGCACCTCGGGCGGGAAGTAGTCGTTGCTCGTCCCCTCCCCCCGGATCGCCGCGATCGGGAGGATGAAGTGGCCGATCTCGGCGGAGCGCTTCAACCCGCCGCATTTGCCGAGGAAGAGCACGCCCTTCGGCCGGTGGGCGGTGAGCAGGTCCATGACCGTGGCCGCGTTCGGGGAGCCGATGCCGAAGCAGACGATCGAGAGCCCGTCGCCGTTCGTCGCCGCCTGCATCGGCCGGTCCTGGCCGTGGACCTCGCAGCCGAACCGGTCGGCGAACGCGGTGACGTAGTGCCGGAAGTTGGTCAGCAGGACGTAGTCGCCGAACCGCTCGAGCGGCATGCCGGTGTAGCGCGGGAGCCACTCGCGGGCGAGCTCCACCTGCTGGGGCATGGTCGGGACCGGCGGCTGGATGGACATGCGTCCACGCTAGCGACTCGGGCGCGCGCCTAGACCAGAAGGTCCCCGGCCCGCACCAGCCGCACGCCGCCCGGCGCCGCGGGCGCGCCCAGCGCCCCGCCGGCCAGCGCCATGATCCGCACCACGTACGCCTGGGTCTCGGCGTAGGGCGGCACCCCGCCGTACCGGCGCACCGCCCCGGAGCCGGCGTTGTAGGCCGCCAGCGCCAGCGGCACCGAGCCGAATGCCCGCAGGTGGCCGGCCAGCAGCCGGGCGGCGGCCGGGATCGCCTGGCGCGGGTCGAAGGGGTCGGCCAGCCCCATCCCCCGCGCCGTGGCCGGCATGAACTGGGCGATGCCCTGCGCGCCCACCGGGCTCACCGCGCGCGGGTCGAAGCCCGACTCGGACTGCAGCAGCGCCGCCAGCAGCGCCGGCGGCAGGCCGTTCGCGGCGGCCGCCTCCCACACCAGCGGCGCGTACCCGGCCGGCACGTACGCCGGCAGCGCGCCGGTCGCGGCCCTGGCACCGGCCCCGTGGGTGGGCACTTCGGCCCCGCCGCCGCAGCCGGCGACGTAGCCGAAGTGCCACGGCTCCCAGGAGTAGCGCTGGACGAAGCCGAACTCGCCGGACCGCCGGCGGAGCCACTCCCCCGCCCCGGCGCCGGTCGCGATGTCGAGCTCGGTCGCGTCGCGGTGACGGCTCTCGCCCGGCCGCGCGACCCAGCGCGGATCCGGGTGCGCCGCGAAGAGGATCGCCTGTTCCGCGTCGGTGCGGAAGCCGCTGGTCACCACGAGGTCGACGCCCTCGGCCTGGGCCGCCGCGTCCATCAGGTCGAACGCCGCGATCACCGGCGGGCAGGCGGGCTTGCCGTCGCGGTACCGCAGCGGCCCCTCGTAGGCGCCACCGCGCGCGAAGCCGACCGGGCCGCCGATCGACGCCGGCACGGCGAGCGCGGCGCGGGCCGTCGCGGTCACGGTGCTGCCCATCGGCCCCTGGAGCGCCACGGTGACCTGCACCGCGGCCGGCGGCCAGGCCCCGCCGGGCAGCTCCATCGCCACCACCCGCCCGCCGCGCGAGCCGGCGGCCGTCCGCGCGGCGCCGGCCACCCGGGCGCGCAGCCGCGCCTCGTCCGCGCCGGCCGGGCCGGGGGGCTCGGCCAGGGCCGACCGCAGCTCGCTCGCCGCCGAGAGCGCGGCCAGGTCGGCGCCGGTCTGGGCCCGGGCCTTCGCCAGGTGGACCCGGCCGAGCGTCCCGATCGCGACCGAGCCCATGAGCACGAGCAGCGCGACGGCGAGCGCCAGCGGCATCGCGGACCCGCGGCAGCCGGGTCGCGCCCGGAGCGCGACCGCACTCATCCCTCGTCGGGTCGGCTTTGCCGACCCGCTC
>JAWVEV010000119.1:0-38109 GCA_033856535.1 Miltoncostaeaceae bacterium
CCGAGGGCCGACCGCGGCTCAGCGGGCGGGCTGGCGGAAGCGCGCGTCCAGGAGCAGGAAGCGGCCGCGGCCGACCCGGTTCTTCGCCCCCGTGCGCACGAGGCGGTAGCACGGGCTGCTCAGGCTCGGCCTCGACCGCCACGGTCCGAGCGTCGGGAGGAACGGGGCGGTGCCGGTCGGGCAGCCCGCCGGTGGCGCGGGGCCGCCCGGGGCGGCGGCGAAGGTGACCGTCACCGCGAACGTCCCGTTGGTGAGGTTGCCCTCGGCGTCCTCGGCCTCGCAGGTGACCGACGTCACGCCGACCGGGAAGAGGGCGCCGGAGGCCGGCGCGCAGGCCACCTCGAGCGGGCCGTCTCGGTCGTCGACGGCCGAGGCGCCGTACGTGACGCTCGCGCCGGCGGCCGTGGGCGCCGCGGCGCTGACGTTCCCGGAGAGGGTGAGGAGCGGCGGTGTGGTGTCGGGCGGGCCGGCGACGGTGTAGGTCACCTCCACCAAGCCCGCGCCCGATCGGACGCCCGTCTCCAGCTCGGCGCCACCGGGCGCAAACCCGGAACCGCCGCTGCCGCCGCTGCCCCCACCGAAGAGGCCGCCGGTGCCGCCGGTGCCGCCGAGGGGCGCCCCGGTGCCGCCGTTGCCTCCATTACCTCCGGTGCCGCCGGTGCCGCCGAGGGGCGCGCCGGTGCCTCCGGCGCCTCCGTTACCTCCGGTGCCTCCGGTGCCGCCGAGGGGCGCGCCGGTGCCTCCGGAGCCTCCGCTCCCTCCGGTGCCTCCGGTGCCGCCGAACAGCCCGCCGCTGCCGCCGTTGCCGCCGAGGGGCGCGCCGGTGCCGCCGCTGCCGCCGAACAGGCCGCCGGTGCCGCCGGTGCCGCCGGTGCCACCGAACAGGCCGCCGGTGCCGCCGGTGCCGCCGGTGGCGCCCTTTCCGCCGGTGCCGCCGGTGGCGCCCTTTCCGCCGGTGCCGCCGGTGCCGCCCTTTCCGCCGCTCCCGCCGGTGCCCCCGGTTCCCCCGATGCCCCCGGCGCCCCCGGCGCCCCCGGTGCTGCCGATGCCGCCGCTTCCACCGATGCCGCCGTTTCCGCCGGCGCCGCCGCTGCCCCCGGTCCCGCCGATCCCGCCGGTGCCGGCGCTCCCTCCGTTACCGCCGCTCCCCCCGATGGCGCCGGTACCCCCGGTGCCGCCGCCGGTGCAGATCGCGCCAGTGCCGCCCGCGCCGCCGGTCGCACCTGCGCCGGCGCCGCCGTCGTTTCCGGCGGCGCCGCCGCCGCCACCGGCCCCGAGCAGCCGCTCACCGAGCGCGAAGACCGTGTCGCCGTCCTTGTCGCGCCGCACGTCCGAGGAGCCGCCCCCGCCGGCCGCGGCGCACGAGGCGTCGCCGCCGCCGTTGAAACCGCCCTCCGTGCCCTGCCCGCCGGGGCCGCCCACGTTGACCTGGAGCGTCTCGCCGGACGTCACGGCGATTGTCGCCGTGACGCGTCCACCGAGTCCGCCGAGGCGCCCGTCGAAGGCCCCGCCCTGGGCGCCGGAGACGACGAAGGTCGCCTTGCTCACGCCGGCGGGGACGGTCCACGACTGGGCCGCGCCGGTGAACCCGAACGTCTTGGTGGCCGCCAGCGCGTGCGGCGCCGCGGCAACGGCTCCGACACCGACCAGCGAGCAGCACGCAAGAGCGACCTTGCGCCTGCCGCGATGCCGTGTCATCCGATCACCGTTCCTCGTCCCCGCGCCGCTTCGCTCGCCGGCGTCGAGCGCGGATTCTCGTCAACGGCATCGCGCGCTGTCCATGCCGCCCGGCACGGGGATCGGCCGCGTCGCCGGCGCGAGCACCGCTGACGCGGGAGCCGGTGCACCCCGCGGGAGCCGACCTCCGTCCTCGGATCACAACCCCCTCGAGGACGGCGGCCGGGACCGCGTCCGGGCATCCAGATCCGCCGTCGGCCCTGCGGTGATGTGGGCGGGCCGGAGGGCCGTCCAAGGACCGGGCGTCAGCCCACAGGGCCGTCCCCGGGCCGGCATCTCCACATGGCCCGAGCCGGAGGGTGGTCCCTTCGGGCGCCGGGGGACGAGCAACTGGCCCCCGAGGCGATGGCCGACTGGGCCCAATGGGACGGCGAGTGCCGCCCGCCAGCCCGGCCCTCGGCGGCGAGCGCCGGGACTGGGGAGCGACTGGCCACCGAGGCGATGGCCGACTGGCTCCCGGGGGGCGGGGGCCCGGCCAGACTCGCCCGGAGCAGGTTGGATCGCCGGCGCCGGCCTGGGCATCGCTGACCGCGCGCGAGCGACTGGCCACCGGGAAGATGGCCGACTGGCCTCAGGGGCCAAGGAAGACCGGCGAGCCTCGGCGAGGAGGGCGGCTCAGAGTCGACGCGGGTCCGCGACGGTCTCGGGACGAAGCCGCCTGGTCCCGCCACACCGGACCGCGCCAGCCTGGTCGGTCATGACGCTCAAGAGCTTCTACAAAGGCCAGGGCCTCGGGAAGCTGCCGCCGTGCGCCATCTGCGGCGGGCCCGGGGAAGGTAAGCGCGCCGAGCTGCACCTTCCTCACGGGGTCCGGGTCTGGCTGTGCGCCGGCCACCGCGATCCGTCCTTTCTCACCAAGCGCGCCGGCCGGGACCTGGTCGTCAGCCTGATGTGCGTCTGGCGCTCGGCGGGTTGTCTCAGCCGGCGCCACCACAAGGCCCTTGACGTCCACCTGGCGCGCCTGCAGGCGCTTCGCGCCCCCAAGCCTCGCCCCCGCCCCGGCTCCTACGCCTGGCCCGAGCTGCGCCAGGAGGCCGAGCGGCGCTTTGCCGCCGGCGAGGCGCCGGCGGCCGTCGCCGCGCGCATCCTCCGACCCCGCGCCGGCGAGCGCCGGCCCAGCCGGCGCACCCTTCGCCGCTGGTTCACCGAGGGCCGCTGGCTCGACCCGGGGAGCGGCCCGCCGGCGCCGGCGAACCCCCCACCCCCGGGCCCGCCTCCCGCTGCAGCCCCCGCCCCGCCCTCACCCCCGCCGGAGCGCCGCCCGAAGCTTCATCTTCGGGCCGCTCCGGACGATTCCGCGCCGGTAGACGCGGCCGCCAAGCACCATCAGCACCGCCGCCGAGCCGATCGCCAGGGCGAGGGAGACGACGATCTCCCACGGCTCCGCCGACCCGATCGCGATCCTCATCGGCATCGTCATCGGGGCGAAGGGCGGCAGGATCGTCAGGACCCGGACGATCGGCGAGTCGAACTGGTCGCCGCCGCCGACCACGGTGAGCAGGTAGCCGGCGAGCAGCATCATGCTCAGGGGGCTGATGGCCTGGCCGACCTCCTCCTGGCGGGCCACGAGCGCCCCGAGGGCGCCGAAGGCCGCGCTGTAGAGCGCGAACCCGACCACGAACCAGGCGATCGTCGCCGCCACCAGCGTCCCCGTGGCCTCGGGCAAGTCCAGCGAGCCGAACGCCAGCGCGCCCACCAGCAGGGGGACTCCCAGCGCCAGCAGCTGCCCCAGCCCGAGCAGGCCGATCCCGATCACCTTCCCGAACAGGATCTGCCCGGGACGCAGGCTCGCCAGGAGGACCTCGACGATGCGGCCCGTCTTGTCCTCGGCCACCGCGCTCGCCACCTGGATGCCGGTCAGCAGCAGCGCGACGTAGAGCAGCACCGCCGCGCTCACGCCGAGGCCGATCTCGGCGCCGGTCGGCTCGTCGCCGGCGTCGGGGTCGAGCGGCCGGACCGCCAGCGGGGCGCCGGCGAGCAGGCGGTCGGCGCGCTCGGGCGCGACGCCGGCCTCGACCAGCCCGGCCTTCAGCCGCGTCACCGCCAGCGCCTCGGAGACCGCGGCGCGCAGCTCGGGGTCGAGCTCGTCGTCCACGAGGACGGTCGCGCGACCCTCGCCGGCGGCGCCGACCAGGGCGGCGTCCAGGTCGCCGCCGCGCACCGCCCGGGCTGCGGTCGCCCGGTCGGGCCGGCGCTCCACCCGCAGCTCGAACCCCACGGCGCGCGCCGCGCCGGCCAGCGCGTCGCGCAGCCCCGGGGGCGCAGGGCCGACGATCGCCAGCTCGGTCGGCTCGTCGGAGCCGCCCACGATCGAGGGGATCACGACGCCGCCGATCCCGATCAGCACGAGCAGCGCGGTCACGATGCGGAAGCTGCGCGTCCGGGAGCGCTCCAGCAGCTCGCGCGCCGCCACCAGCCGGGCCCCGGGCCACCAGGTCATCGCGGCGCCCTTTCGACGGCCTCGAGGAAGAGCTCGTTCAGGCTCGGCAGCTCGAGGGCGAAGTCGTGGACCGTGCCGGCCGCGCGGGCGGCGTCGAGCACCCGGAGCGGGTCGGCCTCGGGCTCGAGGGCCAGGCGCAGGCCGCCGCCGGCGCCGTTCGCCCCGACCGCGCTCACCCCCGGCAGGGACCGCGCCCACGCCGTTCCGTCCGCGCCCTCCAGCTCCAGCCGCAGCCGCCGTTGCCCGGAGGCGCGCTTCAGCTCGTGGACCCGCCCGGACATGACCAGGCGGCCGCTGTCGATGACCACCACCGACTCGCAGAGGCTCTCCACCAGGTCGAGCTGATGGCTCGAGAAGAGGACCGTGCCGCCGGCGGCGGCGCGGCGGGCGAGCGTCTCGGTGAGGCCGGCGACCGCGACCGGGTCCAGGCCGGAGAAGGGCTCGTCGAGGACCAGCACGTCGGGGTCGTGCACCAGCGCCGCCGCCAGCTGCACCCGCTGCTGGTTGCCGAGCGAGAGCTGCTCGATGCGGTCGCCGGCGCGGTCGGCGATGTCCAGCTCCTCCATCAGCCGCTCGGTCGCCGCGCGCGCGTGCGGCGCCGCCATGCCGGTGATCCGGGCGAGGTAGACCAGGTGGTCGCGCACGGTCATGCGCGGGTACAGGCCGCGCTCCTCGGGCATGTAGCCGAAGCGCCGGCGCCGCTCGGGGTCGAGGGGCCGGTCCTCGTAGAGAACGCGCCCGCCGTCGGGGTCCACCACGCCGAAGACGATGCGCATCGCGGTGGTCTTGCCGGACCCGTTCGGGCCGAGGAGGCCGACGACCTCGCCGGGCGGCACCGCGACGCTCAGACGGTCGAGCGCCCGCCGCTCCCCGAATCGCTTCGAGACGTCGTCGAGGCGCAGCACGCCGCCGAGACTAGCGCGGGCCCCGCTCCCCCCCGAGCGCGGGTGTCTCCAGCGGCGGAAGCGCCCCGCCGGGCGCCGCCGGCAGCGTCACCCGCACCGTCGTGCCGAACCCCTCGCGCGAGGTCGCCTCGGCCCGGCCGCCGAAGCGCTCGGCGATGTGCTTGACGATCGAGAGGCCGAGGCCGGTCCCGCCGAGCCGCTTCGAGCGAGAGGGATCCGCCCGGTAGAAGCGCTCGAAGACGTGCGGCAGGTGCCGCTCGGGGATGCCGAGCCCGTCGTCGCTCACGACCAGCTCCACGCTGCCCCCGGCGACCCGCACCGCGGCCCGCGCGGTCGCGCCGGGGCCGGCGTACTTGACCGCGTTCTCGATCAGGTTGCGCGCCACGGTCCGGGCCATGCGGTCGGTCAACGGGGTCAGCGCCAAGCCCCGGGCCTCGGCCTGCAGGGTCACGCCGTACTCCGCGGCGTCGTCCGCGAGCTCCTCCACCGTGGCCCGCACCGCGGCGGCGAGGTCGCTCACCTCCGAGGACGGCAGGCCCGGTGTGGTCTCCAGCTCGGACAGGAACAGGATGTCCAGGATGAGCGCCTCGAGGCGGGCGGTCTCCGACGCCGCGCGGCGCAGGAACGCGGCCCGGGTGTGCTCGTCCATCTCGGGGTCGACCAAAGCCTCGAGCAGGCCGCGCAGACCGGTCAGCGGCGTGCGCAGCTCATGGGAGACGTTGGCGACGAACTGCGAGCGCAGCTCCTGGTAGTCGACGGCGGCGCTGGCGTCGGTCAGGAAGAGGAGCGCCTCCCGGTCTCCGTCCACGACGTAGGGCGCCAGCGCGGCCCGGTAGGTGCGGCGTCCGCCGGCGAACAGGCGCACCTCGAGCTCGTCGGGCTCGAGCCGCGCCAGGGCGCTCCCGACCCGGCTGGCCAGCTCGTGCTCGCTGAAGGCCTCGAGCACGCTGAGGCTCGGCGTGAGGAACGGGAAGCGCTCGAGCGCGGCCCGGTTGGCCTCCAGGAGCCGCCCGGTCGCGTCGACGCGCAGCGCGATCACCGGCAGGTGCTCCAGGGCCGCCCGCCGGCGCTGCTCGCCGACGGCCGAGGTGCGCTCGGCCAGCTCGGCCCGGGAGCGCGCGGCGGCCGTGACGCGGCGCATCCGCACCACGGAGAGCACCAGCGCCGCGACGGCCACGAGCGCGGCCCCCGACAGGGTCCAGGCGATCAGCGCGTGCACGGGCACAGTGTCGCAGCCCCGCCGCGACCGGCCCAGGGCCCCGCGGTCCCGCGGGAGGCGCGGCCGGGGCGGACCCCGGCCCGCGGCTCAGCCCGCGCCGCCCTCCATCTCGTCGCGCAGCGCCCGCATCTCGCCCACCAAGCGCTCCACCTCGGCGTCGAGGCCGCCCTCGCCCTCGCGCTGGCGGAACACGATGTGCCCGAGATCCTGAGCCAAGGCGCTGTGACGCCGCTTCAGCGCCAGCTCTTGGCCCTTCTCGCGCGCCGTGTCGGCGCCCCGCTGCGCAACCTCGGTCGCGCGGCGCGCCGTGTCCTTCGCCCGGTCCATCAATCCCATGGCGTTCCCCTTCGTCGCCGGGGTGGTGACGACGAGTCTATTGCCCGCGGGGCGCCGGAAGCACGCGCCCCTAGCGCTCCTTGCGCCAACTGATCACCGCGAGGGCCGCGGCGACCAGGGAGAAGATCAGGGCCAGGAAGAGCCCGAACCCCCGGCTGAAGCCGCCGACGCCCGGGGGGTCGAGGAACCACATCAGGGTCGTCAGGAAGAGGAACGAGGTCAGGCCCGCGGCCAGCGCCGACGCGCGGACCTGGGTCGGCAGCTCCACGTTCAGGCCCTCGGCCGCCAGGGCGGCCCCGCTGACGATCGCGAAGATCAGGAGCAACCACCACGAGGCAACCACGTCGTCGGCCCCGAGGTTGGTGCTGTCGACCTTGAACCACGGCAGGAAGAGGCTGATGACGAAGAGCGCGCACGCGGCCGCGCCGCCGAGCAGCCGCTGCTCACGCGTGAGCGATCCGAGGTTCACGGGGACTCCTCTCTGAGGGGCGCGGACTCGGCGCCGCCGAGCCGCTCGGGGGGGTTGTGCCCCGGGATGACCACCGCCGGCGCCGCCTCGCGGATGCGCGCGAAGCTTGCCAGGTGCGCCTCCCGGTCGGGGAAGCCGTCGGGGAGCGTCATCTCGCGGAACCAGCTCGGGTCCGGGCCGAGCGTGTCGGCGGCGATCGCCACCAGGCCGTCGGCCGTGTCGACCAGGAAGGCCACGTGGCCGGGGGTGTGCCCCGGCGTGTGGATCCAGCGGATCCCCGGCAGCACCCGGCCGGAGTCCCCGCGAAGGAGCTGCACCCGGGCGCGGTCGCGGGCACCGCGGCCGGCGCGGGCGTGCGCCGTCTCCAGCTCGTCCTCATGGACGAAGAGGTCGACGTCACCGAGCTGCGGCAGGGCGGACACGTGGTCCGAGTGGAGGTGCGTCGCCAGCACGGTGTCGATGTCCTCGGGCGCGAGGCCGCGCGTCGCGAGGGCGCCCTTCAGCATGTCGCCCTGGGTCTGGTAGCCGGGGTCGACCACGACCGGGCGCGGCCCGGTGAGCAGCATCGTGTTGGGCCAGGCGATCATCCCGTGGACCGCGTCGGGCAGGTCCCGGTACGCGGTGAAGGTGCCGTGGCCGGTCGCGCCCCTGACCTCCAGCATCTCCCCGCCGCGCAGGGCGAAGACCACCCGATGGGCCGGGATCAGGACCTCGAGATCCCAGACGGCGATGGCGCCGCCCTACCCGAGCAGGGCCAGGAACTCGTCCACCGGTATCGCGGTCATCGTCTGGAAGTGCGCCGTGCCGCGGGCGGCGAGCTCGACGGAGACGCGCGCGATCACCCGCTCGTCGGGAGCCTCGACGATGTTCACGAAGTCGTAGGGACCCAGCACCGCCCACTGCTGGACGACCTTCGCCCCCATCTGCTCGATCTCCTCGTTGACCTCCTTCAGCCGGCTCGGGTTCGCCCTGAGGGTCCCGATCCCGTGCGGGCTGAGCGTGCTGAGCAGGATGTAGGTGGGCACTCTTGCCTGTTCCTTTCACACCTGTGAACGAGCGCGGACGAGCCTACCACCGGCCTCCGGCCGGAACCGGCTCAGGAAGCGGTATATCCCCACTCCGCGGAGAGGTCGCGTCCGATCAGCTCGGAGAGCTCGGCGACGTCCTCCCGGAAGTGCCCGCGGAGGGCCGCGGCGAAGTCCGGCGAGATCGTCTCGCGGCGCTGCACCACCCGGTTGCGGCGGCGCATCCGCTCGAGCACGCCCAGGCGCTCGAGCCCGGCGACGCGCTTGACCGCGCCGGCGGCGCCCACCAGCACCCGCGGCGGGCGCTGGGTCACGCGCGCCAGCGCGCCGGCCCGGTGGACCTTGTTCTCGTTGACCCGGGGGAAGTCGCCGCGGCCGTCGTCCGGGACGCCGAGGAACTCGAGGGCGTCCCGGTAGACCGCGCCGGCGTCGGCCTTCAGGTCGTCGAACACGATCACCTTCACCTGCTCGCGCGGCACGATCGCGTAGACGCGGCGTAGCTGCGCGCCCAGCTTCCCCACCTCGCCGTACTGCAGGAAGCTCGGCACGCGCACCGAGCCCGGCAGCTCGCGGCCCTCCGCCCGCGCCGCGTTCAGCGCCCAGGCGGCCTCGACGCTCGGCTGGTCCTCGTCGAGCGTGTAGAGCAGCTGGGAGTGGAGCGAGGGCACCAGCTCCACCGGGTCGCGCACCATCGCGATCAGCCGTGCCGACGGGTTGAACGCGTGGATCTCGGCGACCGCGGAGGCCGAGTACAGGTACCAGACCGACGCCTCGCCGATCGCCAGCTGGTCGGGGCCGGCGCCGGCGAAGAGCCCCAGGTAGTGCTCGAGGTTCGCCTGGCCCGGCGCGAAGTAGTACGCGAGGTCCGCGCCGAAGAAGTGCGGCTCCTTCGGGCGGCTCACGAAGACCCGCGGGTGGTCCCGCAGGTACTCGCTGAGCGCCGTGGTGCCGCATTTGGGCGCGCCGATGATGAAGAAATTCGGCTGAGCCGACACGTGTCCCCGCCTGTCGTCCACCGAGCGGTGGGCGACACTAGCAGCGACCGCCCCCGGCCCGAGGGGCGCGTATCTTGTCCCGCATGGAGCGTCCCGCACGCGCCCGGCGCACGAGCGCCCGCTCGGCGGGCCGGCCGGCGTCGGCCGGCGTCGGCGGGCCGACCGCGGCGGCCTACGCCGCGGCGATCTGCGGCATCGCCCTCGCGGCGGCGGTCTTCCTGCCCTGGTACGCGACCAACCTCGGCGCGCCGTTCACGACCGGCGCGGCCAGCGGCTGGGAGTGGACCGGGCTCGCGCGCATCGCCCTCGTCCTGGCCGTCCTGGCCGCCGGCGCCTCCGCGGCGCTCGTGATGCGCGACCGCGGCACGCTCGCCATGGAGCCCGAGATCGCCGTCGCCCTCGGATGGGCGACGGTCGGGGCCCATGCCGGCGCCTTTGCCCTGGTGGCCTACCGGGTCTTGGTGCTGCCGGAGCCGGCGGACCTCCTCTCGCGCGAGCTCGGGCTCTACGTGGCCCTGCTGGCGGCCCTCGCGGGGGCGATCTCGGGAGCCGTACAGCTCAACGCGCGCGAATAGGCGGCCGGGGCACGCGGGCTGTGCCGAGCCCATCGGGCGCGATCCAGTCAGTCGGACCGCGATGGTGTCGCAAGACTGATTTCCATCGAGGTTTCTGCCGATAGGCACATCGCGGGGACGGAGCCCCGCGCACCCCGGAAAAGGACTTCCAGACATGACGCACCCGACCGTTCGTCGGTTGCGGCTGGCCGCGCTCGCCTGCGCGTCGGTCGCCCTGTTCGCCCCCGCCGTCGCGGCCGCGAGCGACACCGTCCCGGGCCTCGCCGCCCTGGAGCTGCTGGGCGGGGACGACTGGCAGGACACGGCCATCGACCCCGACGCGATCGCCGCGGAGACCGAGGCGGAGCTGGACGGGCTCGGGCTCGACGACGGCTTCCAGGAGGAGTACATCGGCGTCCCCACGACGCCGCCGGGCACCGACGGCTCGCCGATGGCGATCCTGTACGACACCCAGGAGTCGGTCTGGGACATGGTCCACCCGAACGCGTCGGCCGGGCCGGGCCTCACCGCGGCGCGCGGCGCCTTCCGCCAGGACCCGGGGCCGGGCGGCCTCTTCAGCGAGGCCGGCAACGACTCGGACCACCGCATCGGCAAGGTGTCCGCCGAGGAGCTGCTCGGCCTGAGCGCCCAGGCGATGGCCGACCGCCTCAAGACCGAGATCGACGAGGCCAAGCACGGCGCGACCTCGCACCTGGTCGCGATCGACGAGATCGGCAACAAGTTCAACGACGGCCGGATCCAGATCAAGTACCGGAACCTGTCCGTGCGCGGCAAGACGATCCGCGTCGCCGCCCACAACAAGCTGGTGGTCACGCCGACCGGCTACCGGATCCAGAAGGGCAAGGCCCCGGTTCCGGCGGTCCAGCCCAACAGCAACGGCGCGCGCCTGGCCGAGGCCATGCGGCTCCTCGACGTCCCGTCGCCCTACGGCGGGACCTACGCCGAGCGCGTCCACATGTACCTGGCGCCGGCCTTCGGCACCTCGATCGGCACCGGCCTGGGCGAGCACCGCCACCTGGGCCGCGACGGCAAGCCGCACAAGGCGACCTGGCGCGGCGTGATGCCGGCGCTGGCGCTGGCCGGCGGGGTCTGGATCGAGATGTACCACTACTCCCACTCGACCGGGACCTACTCGTTGACCGCCCGCGAGTGGAACCTCGTGCCGGCGCGCTTCGGCAGCTACTTCCGGGTCTTCGGCGGCGACGTCGGCCGCCTGCACATGGTGTTCACCGGCGTCCGCGAGCGCCCGGACGGCGCGCCCGGGTCATGCGGCGAGCCCATGGCCTGCCAGTGGAAGCTGGCCCGGTCGACCAGGGCCGGCGAGGCGATGCTCGCCAACGGCCCCGGGGCCTACCGGGTGGGCGACTCGGCCGCCAAGTGGCTCCGCGAGCTGAACGCCGACAACATCCTCTAAGCGGATGAGCGGTCGCGCGTCAGCGCGACCGCGAGCTGCGTCCGGGAGCGGACGCCCATCTTCGCGAAGGCGTTCGCGAGGTGGAACTCGACGGTCTTGACGCTCACCACCAGCCGCGCGGCGATCGCGCGGTTGGTGAGCCCCGCGGCGACGAGCTCCGCCACGGCCCGCTCCTGGGGGGTGAGCGGGCGCTCGCGCGCTCGCGCGCCCCGGCCCGCCGGGCCGCAGGCCGCCAGCTCCCGCTCGCACCGCGCGAGGGCGGGGCGCGCGCCCAGCCGGGCGTAGGCCGTCCGGGCCGCGTCCAGGCGCGCGGCGGCGGCGCGCAGGTCACCGGCCCGGCGCAGCGCCCGGCCCTCGGCCTCGTCCAGCCGGGCCGACTCGAGCGGTGCCGCGAGGTCGCCGAGAAGGTCGCGCGCACGGGCGAAGGCGGCGGCGAACGGGCGCCCGCGAGCGGCCTCGGTGACCCCGCGGGCGCGCGCGAGGGCGGCGCGGGCGGCGGGATCTGCCGGCGGGTCCTCCTCGAGCGCCGCGAGCAGCCGGTCCGCCTCCTCGCCGCGGCCGAGCTCGGCGAGCGCCTCCGCCGCGCCGGGGACCCGGGCGGCGGCGCCCGGCGGCGCGGCGCCGGCCGGCGCGGCCCGATCGAGGACCGCGAGCCCCTCCAGGGTTCGCGCGGGGTCGTCG
Organism: Miltoncostaeaceae bacterium; assembly: GCA_033856535.1. Classification (GTDB taxonomy): domain Bacteria; phylum Actinomycetota; class Thermoleophilia; order Miltoncostaeales; family Miltoncostaeaceae; genus JAWVEV01. The sequence continues at coordinate 11,797 of JAWVEV010000119.1, forward strand.
CCCGCGGCGCCGGCCTCGACCGCGGCCCACGCGGCCCCGGCCGCGGCGCTGCCGAGGCCGGTCTCGCCGGCCAGCGCGACGGCCGCCGCCAGGTGCTCCGCGGCCGGCTCGAGCTCGCCGCGCCCGGCGAGGAGTGCCGCCAGGACCGCCTCGAGGATCCCGAGCAGCCAGCGCTGCTCGCCGTCGCGCGCGAGCGCGACCCCCAGCTCCGCGTGCGCCAACGCCTCGTCCCACCGCCCCAGGCGGCGCTCGGCCAGCGCCAGGGCGGCCCGCGCGGCGAGCCGCCAGGCCAGGCCAGGCCCGTCCGGGGCGGCCGCGACCGCGGGCTCGAGGTCGGCGACCGCGCCCGCGGCGTCGCCGGCCGCGAGGCGCAGGATCCCGCGCGCGGCGAGCGGCTCGGCGGCGGCGTCCGGGCCGCCGGGGAGGAGGCGCAGGCCGTCCTCGACGGCCCCGTCCAGCCCGCGGCCCAGGGCGAGCAGGGCGAGGGCGCGGTCCCCGAGGCGTCCCGTCGCGGCGGCATCCGCCCGGGCGCGCTCGGCCCACTCCCGTGCGGCCGCCCCCCGGCCGCGGGCGCAGGCGAGCTCCGCCAGGTGCAGGGCGGCGCCCGGACGCGCCGGGCCGGCGGCGCGCGACCAGGCGTCGGCGAGCAGGACCTCGGCCTCGTCGGCCCGCCCGCGCACCAGCGCGAGCCGCCCCAGGGCCGCGGCGCGGGCGGCGCCGTCGGCGACGGCGGCGAGCTCCGGCTCGAGCGCGCCGGCCTGCCCCACCTCGCCGCCGTCCAGGAGCATCTCGATCGCGACGACCAGGCGCCGCCCCGCGCGGGCGGCGTCCGGCTCGGCCCGCGCGGCCGCGAGCTGGAGCGCGCCCGCGGCCGCCGGCGCACGGGCGAGCTCGCGCCGGGCCGCGCCGGCCAGCTCGTCGGCCAGCGCGGCATCGGGCACGAGGGCGGCCGCGGCGCGGTGCGCGAGGACGGCGTCGCCGTCGGTCAGCCCGGCCGCCGCCGAATGGAGCTCGGCCCGCCGCACCGGACCCAGGTGGTGGTAGACGGCGCCCCGGGCCAGCGGCGCCCGAAAGACCACCTCCCGGCCGGCGGGCCGGTCGACCAGCTCCAGGAGGCCGGCGTCGATCGCCTCCTGGAGCGCCGGCAGCGGGTCGTCGAGGCCGGCCATGCCGCCGGCCGCCCGGAGCGGCGCACGCCGGCCGAGCACGGCGGCCGCGGACGCGAGCGCGCGGGCCTCCGGCGACAGCCCGGCGAGCCGGGCCAGGACGAGCTCGCGCGAGCTCCGCGGGGCGGGCAGCGGGAGGTCGGCCCGGTCGAGGGCGCCCGGCTCCAGCTCGCCGAGCAAGGCCGCGGCGTGCAGCGGGTTGCCCCCGGTGTGCTCGCGCAGCCGCGCCGCCGCGCGGGGAGAGGGCAGCTCGCCGCCCAGCCGGGCCGCGAGCTCGGCCAGCGCGTGCGCGCGGAGCCCCTCGAGCGCGAGGTCCAGGCCGGGCTCCTCGCGGGCCAGGCGCCGGAGCCCGCCGGGGAGGCGGCCGACGGCGTCGTCCCGCGAGGCCACGGCGAGCATCACCGGGTCGGCGTACATCCGCCGCATCGCGTAGGTCAGCCCCGCGAGCGACGGGCCGTCGGCCCACTGGGCGTCGTCGAGCACCACCAGCAGCGGGCCGTCGGCCGCGGCGCCCGCCAGCAGGCGCAGCAGCTCGGCCCCGGCCGCCCGGGGATCGGGGCCGCCGGCCAGCGCCGCCGCCGCGACCGGATCGCCCAGACGGCGGGCCAGCTGCTCGGCGGCGGCGAAGGACAGGCGGGCCTCGAGCTCGTCGCCGCCGGCCCGGACGACGCGCGCGCCGTCGGCCTCGCGGGCGAGCGCCTCGAGCAGGGCCGTCTTGCCGATCCCCTCGGGCCCGGTGACCAGCGCCACGCAGGGCTGCCCGGCGGCGGCGCGCGCCAGCCGCTCGCGGAGGCGCGCGAGCTCCCCGGCGCGGCCCACCAGGGCGGCGGCGGCGCGCCCGGCGGGCGGCGCCGTGCCGGCGCCGGCAGCGTCAGGGGTCACGCCGGCGAGGATAGGCGCCACCCCTGGGCGCCCGCCAGCGCCGACCCCCCGGTCGGGGGGGCCGACCCACACCCTCGTCGGTTGCGCAATTCGAGGTTTCCCGGGCAGGCTCGGCGACGGGACATCCAGGTCGAGCGCCCCGGCGCTCAGACGCGGTGCGGGCGCGGCCGATCGACGGCTTGGATCACGCGGCGACGGTCGGCGGCGCCGGGGAGGTCCCAGCTCACGGAGGAATTTGGACATGGTCCGCTCAGGATCTGGGGGAGGCGGCTCATCTCGGGCGCGGCGCCGCGCCAGCGTCGCGCTGATCGTCGCCGCGGCGGCGTTGGGCGTCCCGGCGGCCGCGGCCGCGTGGCCCCTGGACGTCGTCTACACCGGCGCGCCGGCGGCCGCGGCCATCAACGACGGCGCCGAGGGCCTGCCCGGCCTGAAGGACGCGTTCCGCCAGGCTCCCATCCTCGACGACGCCCGCTGGCCCTCCTCCCGTCGGATGGGGAAGGTGTCCGGCGACGAGCTCGCGCACCTGCCGACGCCCGAGGCGATGGCGACCCGGCTGGCCTACGGCTGGCAGACGATCACCGCCGGCGGCGCGACCACGGCCGTCGGCGGCCGCGTGGGCGTTGACGAGATCACGCCCTCCGACTGGACCCCCGACCAGGCCACCAAGCTGGGCAACGCCCTCGACATCCTCGGCGTGCACGCCGAGCGGGTGATCTTCTATGCGAGCCCCTCGCTGGTCGAGCAGGTGGGCCGCCGCGACCCGCGCAAGCCCCTGCCGCGCAACCTGGCCGCCCTGGTCGACGCCCTCTCCAGGGGAGGACACCTCTACCTGGAGACCTACCGCGGGAACCTGCAGCCGTTCCCGCTGCGCCAGATGGCGAACCACCTGACGCGCTGGTGGGACCGCTGGCCGGAGAGCCGCCGCGAGCACCTGCACGTGATCATCGGACCGTCCGGGTGGTCGACCCAATCCTCGATCTGGAACCGGGTGCGGTCCACCGCGGCCGGCCGGGAGATCCTGGCCAACGGCGTCGGCGCCTTCGGGCTGAAGACGCACGACGACGGCCTCGCCTTTCTCGCCGAGTACCGCACCTACCAGGCCAGCCCGCTGGCGCTGCCGCCGAGCGGCGACGCGCGCCTGGCCGAGGTCGGCGGAGTGCGGATCATGGTTCGGACGAACGCGCGCCTCGCGCTCGGCTCGACCTTCAAGGTGCGCATCAGCCGCCCGGGCAACGCGATCGTCCTGATGCGGCCGGTGACCGGCAAGCGCCGGGTGGTCGGGCGGATCGCCGTGCGCAGCTCCAAGACCGCCAGCATCCGCATCCCGGAGAGAATCGCCCCGGGCAGGTGGCGGATCATGGTCTTCATGCAGGGCGAGGGGATCAAGGACAAGGTCTTCCGCAACGTGCTGGTCGTGCGGCCGTCCAAGTCCCTGGAGCACAAGCAGCGCAGGACGCCGCAGCCCGCGGCGGCGGGCGACCCCAGCAAGCCGGTGGCCTAGGGTTTTCCCCAGGGCGCCGACGGCGAGCCCGCCGTAGCCTGACCGGGCCATGGCTTCAGGGAGGAGCGTGGCCGACGCCGACCGCGGAACCCGCAACTGCGGACCCCGCGGGTCGAGCCGGCGGGCGGGCGGGTCTCCTGGACCGGAATCGGGGAGCACCCGCTCGGCCCGCCACCAGGCTCCCGGGAACCGGTGGGGTTGACGGCGGAGGGCGGGAGGCGGAAGCCTCCCGGGCCGGAGCACCGCACCACGGAAAGGACGCCGACCTGCGCCCCGCACCCCTCGCCCTCGCCCGGCGCTGCGCCCTCGCGGCCGCGCTCGCGGCCCTGCTCACGCCGGCCGGCGCGCTCGGCGCGGTCAGCGTCGTCTACGGCGGGGGCGACGCCGCCAACGCCATCACCGACGGGACGCCGGACCTCCCGGGCCTGACGACCGCGGTCCGCCAGGCCCCGATCGTGGACGACGCCCGGTGGCCGCCCTCGCGCCTGCTCGGCAAGGTCTCCGGCCGCGAGCTCGCGGCCATGCCGACCGCCGAGGCGATGGCCGCGGCGCTGCGCGAGGGCGCGGGCGCCATCCCGATCGCCGGCGCCCGGCCGCCGGTGGACGCCGGCGTGGGCATCGACGAGATCGTCCCGGGCCAGTGGAGCGCCGAGGCGGCGGACCGGCTCCGGGAGGCGCTCGCGAGCCTCGACCCGGCCCTGCGCGACCGCGTGATCATCTACGGCGCGCCCGGGCTGGTGAGCCAGGGCGGGCGGCCGGACCCGCGCACGCCGCTCCCTCCGGCGCTGGCCGCGCTGGTCCGCGCGATCAGCTCGGGCGGCCACCTCTTCCTCGAGCTCTACCACGGCGACCTGACCCCCTTCGCGGCGCAGGAGTTGGGCGTCCACCTGACCCACTGGCTCGCGCGCTTCCCGGCGGACCGGCACGAGTTCCTCCACGCGCTGACCGGGCCGCCGAAGGGCGACAGCGTCGCCGGCCTCTGGACCCGGATCCGCTCCACGCCGGCCGGCCGGGCGATCCTCGCCAACGGGGCCGGGGCCTTCGGCCTGGCGAGCGCCGACGAGGGCCGCGACTGGCTCACCGAGTACCGCGCCTTCCTCGCGAACCCGACCGCGCCGCCGCCGGGCGGCGACGTGACCGTGCCGGTGGGCGGCGGCATCGAGATCCTGGTGCGCTCCGGCGCCCGGGTGACCGCCGGCAAGACCGTGCGCGTGCGGCTGAGCCGCCCGGGCGTCGCGATCATCCGGCTCTCCCCGATCGGCGCCGGCCCGCGGCGGAACCTGCTCAAGGTGACCGTCGGCGCCCGCCCCCGGACCGTGGCCGCGAAGATCCCGCAGTACGCGAAGGCGGGCCGGTATCAGGTCGTGGTGACGCTGAAGGGGCAGGGGCTGGCCGACTCGGCGACGGTGCGGGTGCGGCTGGTGGCCGCCGCGCGGTGAGCTTCCGCCGGCGCCTGGTCGCCCTCGGGGCGATCGCCGCGACGACGCTCCTGGCCGCGGCGTGCGCCGACGACCCGGCCGAGACCGCGGCGACCAACGGCACCAGCCCGACCGCGCCTCCGCCGCCGGCCGCGCCCGGGGACGCCTCGAGCGCCCGCGCGGGCGCCTGGGCGGTCGGCGACGCCGGCGTGGTCGAGTTCCGGCTCGAGGGCGGGGCGCTGCGCCTCGCCGGAACGGCCCCGGCCGCGGGCTGGACCGCGGAGACGGTCGACGACGGCCCCGACGCGGTGGAGGTCGGCTTCGCCCGCGGAGCGGACCGCTGGACCTTTCGCGCCGCCCTGACCGGCGGCGAGCTGGCGATCACGATGAACGGCCGGCGCCGGGGCGCCCCGGCCGGGCCCTACGGGGTGGGCGACGCGGGCACCGTGGTGGCCGGCGCCCGTCCGGGCGGTCTGACGCTCGCCTCGGCCTCGACCGGCGGCTGGAGCGTCTCGACCACCACCCGCAACGAGCGCGGCGAGGTGGTCCTGCGAAAGGGCCCGGCCACCTGGCGCCTCGCGGCCGTCGGCCGCGGGAACCTGCTGGACCTGGACTGGGACTTCGAGGTCCGGGGGCCGGCGGGGGGCTGACCCGGGGGTCCCGGCGGGGGTCGGCGGCGGGCCCGGCCCAACTGCCCGCCGAAGTCATGGCCGACCGGGCCTCAGAGAGACGTCCCCTCTCCGCCCGGAAGCGATTGGCCACCGGCGTCATGGCCGACCGGCCGTCGGTGGAGCGGACCGTCGACCGCGGGCACCGTTCGCGGCTCGCCGCATCCGCGGCGAGCGAGCCGCGCTCGGCGGAGGCCGCCGCCGGCCCGCCCCAGCCCGGGCCCGAGGGCAAACTGGCCACCGAGGCCATGGCCGACCGGCCTTCGGCAGACGGCCGCGGCCCCCGAACCCCCGGCGACGCCGGCGGGGACCGGGCGCCACTATCCTGCGCGGACCCGACGGAGGAGGGCTCGTGCCGAGCGCCATCACGCCCGCCCAGCGCATCCGCGACCTGCTGGCCGGTGACGGGACGATCAACATGCCGGGGGTCTACGACGCGCTGACCGCGCGGCTCGCCGCCGAGGCCGGCTTCGAGGTGCTCTTCGTCTCCGGGTACTCGGTCTCGGCCTCCCGCCTGGGCATGCCGGACCTCGGCTACATCGGGATGGCCGACGTCGCCGACACCGCCCGCGGGATCTGCGCCGCGGTCGAGACGCCGGTGATCGTCGACGCGGACACCGGCTACGGCAACGCGCTCAGCGCCCGCCGCACCGCCCGGGTTCTCCACGCCGCCGGCGCGGCCGGGATCTTCCTCGAGGACCAGGAGTGGCCCAAGCGCTGCGGCCACTTCGCCGGCAAGCGGGTGGTCCCGCGCGAGGAGTGGCTCGCCAAGCTGCGCGCGGTGGTGGACCTGCGCGAGGAGGAGGGCGTCGACCTCTTCCTGGTCGCCCGCACCGACGCCCGCGCCGCGGTCTCGCTCGACGAGGCCGTCGAGCGCGCCTGCGCCGCCCGCGACCTCGGCGTGGACGCGATCTTCGTCGAGGCGCCGCGCTCGGACGACGAGCTGCGCGAGGTGGCCGAGCGGGTCGGCGGCGCCATCCGGGTCGCCAACATGATCGAGCGCGGCCGCACGCCGCTGCACACCCCCCTCGAGCTGGCCGACCTCGGCCACCGCCTGGTCGTGACCCCGCTCACCGCGCTCTTCGCGGCCACCAAGGCCGTGCGCGACGCGCTGGCGCTGCTGCGCGCCGAGGGCACGATGCGGGACCACCTCGACGGCCTGGTGGCCTTCGACGCCTTCGAGCAGGTGGTGGACCTGCCCGGGCACCACGACCTGGAGCGCCGCTACGCGGCGGAGGGCGTCACCGGCGGCGACTGACGCGCCGGCGGCTCAGGCGACCGCGGTGCGGACCTGGGCGAGCACCGGCGCCAGCGCGTCGACGACGCGCGCGTCGAGCTGGTGCCCGGCGACCCGCCGGCACTCCTCGACCGCCTCTTCCCAGGTGAGCGCCTCGGCGTAGGGGCGGGCCGAGGTCATCGCGTCGAGGCAGTCCGCCACGGCGATCACGAGGGCCCCCTCGGGGATCATGCGGCCGGGGATGCCGTCGGGGTAGCCGGCGCCGTCGACGCGCTCGTGGTGGTGCAGGATCCAGCTCACCTGCTCGGGATCGAGCAGGCCGTCGACCAGGTCGGCGCCGAGCTCCGGGTGCCGGCGCATCCAGGCGGCCTCGCCGCGGCTGAGCGCCTCCGGCTTGTACAGGATGTCCGGCGGGATCCCGAGCTTGCCGACGTCGTGCAGCAGCGCCGCCTCGCGCAGCCGGGCCACGTCGCGCGGGCTCCAGCCGAGCGCCTCGCCGAGCCAGGCGGAGGCCCAGGCGACCCTCAGCGAGTGCTGGCGGGTCTGGCCGTCGAGGGCGTCGAGGAGGTCCGCCAGCGCGCGCGGACGCGAGCGCCGCGGCCGGAAGGCCTGCGACTCGCGCCGGTCGGGGCGCCGGTTGCGTCGGAAGAGCGGGGACACGAGGTCCTCGTTCGCGATCCAGGGGGGATGACCTACTGCCATTTTTCGGAGGTATAGCGAGGAAAACCCACGAACTTTCCAAAAGCTGTGTGAGGTTTTTCCACAACCGGTGAAGGTCGAACCGGGCGGAGCCGAAAACGGCTCCGCCCGAGCCCCGGATCAGCTCGCCTCGACCGGCTCCTCGGCCACGGCGCGGACCACCTCGAAGGTGATCGCGCCGTCCTCCCCGACGCCCGCGACCACCCGGTCGCCGGCCTGGACCTCGCCCGCCAGCATCCGCAGCGCGAGCGGGTCCTGGAGCCGCTTCTGGAGCACCCGCTTGAGCGGCCGCGCGCCGTAGGCCGGGTCGTAGCCCTCCTCGGCGAGCCGGTGGCGCGCCTCCTCGGTGAGCTCCAGCGCGACGCCGTTGGCGGCGATCCGCCGGCGCAGGCCGGCCACCTGCAGCTCGACGATCCGGTCCAGCTGAGCCCGCGCCAGCCGCCCGAAGATCACGATCTCGTCCACCCGATTCAGGAACTCCGGCCGGAAGTGGTCGCGCAGCGCCCCGAGGACCCGCTCCTCGGCCACGCCGAGGTCGATGCCCTCCGACAGGAAGTGGCTGCCGATGTTGCTGGTCATGATCACGACGGTGTTCTTGAAGTCGACCACGCGGCCCTGGCCGTCGGTCAGCCGCCCGTCGTCGAGCAGCTGCAGCAGGACGTTGAAGACGTCCGGATGGGCCTTCTCGATCTCGTCGAGCAACAGCACCGAGTAGGGCCGGCGCCGGACGGCCTCGGTGAGCTGGCCGCCCTCCTCGAAGCCGACGTAGCCGGGCGGCGCGCCGATCAGGCGGGCCACCGTGTGCTTCTCCATGTACTCGCTCATGTCGAGCCGGACCATCGCCCGCTCGTCGTCGAACATGAACTCGGCCAGCGCCCGCGCCAGCTCGGTCTTCCCCACGCCGGTCGGGCCGAGGAACATGAACGAGCCGATCGGACGGTCGGGATCCGACAGGCCGGCGCGCGAGCGGCGCAGGGCGTTCGAGACCGCCGAGACGGCCTCGTCCTGGCCCACCACGCGCTCGTGCAGGCGCTCCTCCATGTGCAGGAGCTTCTGCACCTCGCCCTCGACCAGCCGGCTCACGGGCACGCCGGTCCAGGCCGCCACCACCTCGGCGACGTCCTCCTCGTCGACCTCCTCCTTCAGCATGCGGCGGTCCGCCTGCTGGCGGGCCAGGTCGTCGTTTGCCGACTCGAGCGCCCGCTCGAGCTCGGGCAGGGTGCCGAACTTCAGCCGCGCCGCCCCCTCCAGGTCGGCGGTGCGCTCGGCGCGCTCCAGCTCCTGGCCGCCGGCCTCGATCTGCTCCTTGATCTCGCGGATGCGCAGGATCGTGGCCTTCTCCTGGTCCCAGTGGGCGCGCATCGCCGAGGCCTCCTCGCGGAGCTCCGCCAGCTCGGCGGCGATGGCCTCGCGCCGCTCGACCGAGCCGGGATCGGTCTCGGCCTCCAGCGCTTGCTGCTCGATCTCGAGCTGGATGATGCGGCGCTCGACCGCGTCGATCTCCGCCGGGACCGAGTCGATCTCGATCCGCAGCCGGCTGGCGGCCTCGTCGATCAGGTCGATCGCCTTGTCGGGGAGGAAGCGGGCGGTGATGTAGCGGTCCGAGAGGCGCGCGGCGGCCACCAGCGCCGAGTCCTTGATGCGGACGCCGTGGTGGACCTCGTAGCGCTCCTTCAGGCCGCGCAGGATCGCGATCGTCGCCTCGACCGAGGGCTCGCCCACCATCACCTGCTGAAAGCGCCGCTCCAGCGCCGCGTCCTTCTCGACGTGCTTGCGGTACTCGTCGAGCGTGGTCGCGCCGACCGCGCGGAGCTCGCCGCGGGCCAGCATCGGCTTCAGGAGGTTGGCCGCGTCGACGGCCCCCTCGGCCGCCCCCGCGCCGACGATCGTGTGCAGCTCGTCGATGAACAGGATCACCGCGCCGGCCGCGTCCTCGATCTCCTTGAGGACGGCCTTCAGCCGGTCCTCGAACTCGCCGCGGTACTTGGCGCCGGCGAGCAGCGACCCCACGTCGAGCGCGATCACGCGCTTGTCGCGCAGCCCTTCGGGCACGTCGCCGGCCACGATCCGCTGGGCCAGGCCCTCGACGATCGCCGTCTTGCCCACGCCGGGCTCGCCGATCAGCACCGGGTTGTTCTTCGTGCGGCGCGAGAGCACCTGGATGACCCGGCGCACCTCGTCGTCGCGCCCGATCACGGGATCGAGCTTGCCGGCGCGCGCGGCCTCGGTCAGGTCGCGGCCGTACCGCTCGAGCGCCTGGTACTTCTCCTCGGGGTTCGCGTCGGTGACCCGGGCCGAGCCGCGCACCTTCTGCAGCGCGGCGAGCAGCGCATCGCGGGTCACGCCGGAGCGGACCAGCGCCTCGCGCGCCGGCGAGGGCTGCTCCAGCAGCGCCAGCAGCAGGTGCTCGGTCGAGATGAACTCGTCGCCGAGGCGCTCGGCCTCCTCGCCGGCGCGGCGCAGGACGCCGCGGAACGGCGCCGAGATCTGCGGCCCGCTCATCGCCTGCCCGGTCGCCTGCGCCCGGCGCTCCAGCGCCGCCAGCGCGGCGGCGCGCAGCGCCGCCAGGTCCGCGCCGGCGCCCTGGAGCACCGGCCCGACCACGCCCTCGCGGGCATCCAGCAGCGCGAGCAGCAGGTGCTCGGGCTCGATGACCGGGTTGCCCCGCTCCTCGGCGAGGCGGGCCGCCCCGGCGATGGCCTCGTTGGCCCGCTCGGTTGGCTTGTCGACCGCCATCAGCCTCTCCTCCTCGTCGTCCCGTCGCTCGCTCGCGGCCGGAAGGGCACCAGGGCGGTGCCCGCCGCGCGCGTGATCCTCACCAGGGCCGTGCCCGGGCGGCGCCGGGCCTCGGCCAGCTCCTCGCGGTGGGCCGCCCGCGCCGCCTCGAGCTCCCGCTCGAGCTCCTCGACCCGCCGCTCGGCGCGCTCGGCGCGCCCCTCCAACCGCAGCACCCGCTCGACGCCGGCCAGGTTCAGCCCCTCGTCGCTGAGCTCCTGGATGCGGCGCAGCAGCCGCACGTCCTCGTCGGAGTAGAGCCGCGTGTTGCGCTCGCTACGCCGCGGCCGGATGAGACCGCGGCGCTCGTAGACCCGCAGCGTCTGCGGGTGCATGCCCGCCCGCTCGGCGGCGATCCCGATCAGGAACCAGCTGCCCGTCGCGCGCCTCACGAGAAGAGCCCCTCGCGCGGGTTGACCGGATCGAGCTCGGCGAACCGCTCCAGCGCCTCGCGCTGGGCCTCGTCGAGCGCGCCCGGCACCTGCACCCGGATGCGGGCGATCAGGTCGCCGCTGCCGGAGCCGTTCAGCTTCGGCGCCCCCTTGCCCGGCACGCGCAGCGCCTTGCCGTCCTGGCTCCCCGCCGGCACGCGCAGCTTCACGCGGCCGTCGAGCGTCGGCACCTCGACGTGGGCGCCGAGCGCCGCCTCGGCGAAGCTGACCGGCACCTGGATGGTCAGGTCGTCGCCCTCGCGGTCGAACAGCCGGCTCGGGGTGACCCGGGTGACCACGAAGAGGTCCCCGGCCGGGCCGCCGCGCAGGCCGGCCTGGCCCTTGCCACGCAGGCGGACCTTGGTGCCCTCCTTGGCCCCCGGGGGGATCCGCACCTTGTAGGTCTTGCGGCCGGCGACGCTCCCCGACCCGCCGCAGGTGGGGCAGGGATCGTCGATGACCGTGCCGTTGCCGGCGCAGCGCGGGCAGGGCTCGCTCATCGAGAAGCCGCCGAGCTCCCGGCCGCGCACCCCGCGCCCCTTGCAGTCGGGGCACAGGCGCGGGCTGGTGCCCGGCTTGGCGCCGCTGCCCGAGCAGCTCGCGCAGGTCTCGTGCTTGTCGACCGTGACCGGCACCTCGGCGCCCTGCATCGCCTGCTCGAACGACAGGCCGACCTCGACCTCGATGTCCCCGCCGCGGCGCGGCGCGTTCCGGTCCTGTGGCCGCGCGCCCCCGGGGCCCCCGCCGCGACCGCTCCGGAAGATCGATCCAAAGAGGTCCGCGAAGTCGCCGAACCCGCCCGCGGCGCCGGCGTCCCCGGGGCCGCCGTTGCCGGCGCCGCGGCCGAAGCCGCCCATGCGCTGCGCCGCGTCGTAGTCGCGCCGCTTCGCCGCGTCCGACAACACGTCATGGGCGTGCGAGATCTCCTTGAAGCGCTCCTCCGCCTTCGGATCGCCGGGGTTGGCGTCCGGGTGGTGCTTGCGCGCCAGCTTGCGGTAGGCCTTCTTGATCTCGTCGTCGGTCGCCGTCTTCGCGACGCCGAGGGTCTTGTAGAGGTCGTCCACGCTCCCGCCTTCTCTCCCCCGCGGGGAGACCTATGCGGCCGGGCTCGCCGCCACCACGACGCGCGCGGGGCGAAGGACCGAGTCGGCCTGCCGGTAGCCCTTCTGGACCACGGCCATGACGGTGCCCGCCTCGTGCGCGTCGGACGGCTGCGAGAGCACCGCCTCGTGCACCTGCGGGTCGAACGGGGCGCCGAGCGCCGCGATCTCCGCCACGCCGCGGCCCGTCAGCACGCCCGCGAGCTGCGCGCGCACCATGTCCACGCCGGCCGCGAGGCCGGCGTCGTCCGGCGGCAGCGCCGCGACCGCCCGCTCCAGGTTGTCCAGCACCGGGAGCAGGTCCGCGACCAGCTCCCGGGCCGTGGCCGCGGCGAGCGCCTGGCGGTCGCGCTCGCTGCGCTTGCGGTAGTTGTCGAAGTCCGCCTTGAGCCGCTGGAGCGCGTCCAGGTACTGGTCGCGCTCGGCCAGCGCCTCGTCCAGCGGGTCCGGGCCCTCGGCCTCCTCGGCCTCGAGCTCCGGGCCGGCCTCGGGCGCATCCGGATCCGGGAGGCCGTCGGCCGGCTCCGCCGCCGGGGCCGGCCCGTCACCGGGCCCGGCCCCGTCGAACGGAACCCTCCGCTCCTCCGGGCGCGTGTCCTGATCGGGCGCCACTTAGGCGGCGGCCCCGACCGTGATCCGGCGCGGCTTGACCTCGTCCGCCTTCGGCACGCGGATCTCCAGGACCCCGTCCTCGAAGGTGGCCGTGATCTCGTCCGCCTTGACCGCCTTGGGGAGGGTCAGGCTGCGCTGGAAGTGGCCGTAGCTCCGCTCGAGGCGGTGGAACTGGCCCTCCTGCACCGTGTCCTCGAAGCGCCGCTCGCCCTTCACGGTGAGCACGCCGTCGTGAACCTCGATGTCCACCTCGTCGGCCCTCATCCCCGGCAGGTCCAGCTTCAGGACGATCGCCTCCTTGGACTCGATCACGTCCAGGGCCGGCGTCCAGGCGGACGCGCCCTCGCCGAACGTGCGGGAGAACAGGCGCCCCATCTCGTCACGGAGGCTGGTCAGCTCGCGGTAGGGGTCGAATCGCACCATCGTCGTCATCGCTGCTCCTTCTCCTCTGTTCGTTCTCGTCGTCTACGCGCGGTCCCGCGCGTCCTCGTCGATGACCTCGTAGTCCGCGTCCTCGACCGCCTCCTCGGCCGCGCCGTCGCCGGCGGGGCCCGACTGGGCGGCCTGCTGGGCCGCGGCCTGCTGGTAGATCTGCTCCGACATCCGGTGGAGCGCCTCGGTCAGCGCGGCGCTCTTGGCCTCGATGTCGTCGGCGTCGTCGCCCTCGACGGCGGTCTTCGCGGCCGCGACCGCGGTCTCGACGTCCCCGCGCACCGCGGCGTCGACCTTGTCGCCGTTGTCCTTGAGCGTCCGCTCGGCCTCGTGCAGGCGCGCCTCGGCCGTGTTGCGGGCGTCGGCGACCCGGCGCAGCCGCTTGTCCTCGTCGGCGTGCGACTCGGCGTCGGTGACCATCCGGTCGATCTCGTCGTCCGAGAGGCCGCTGGAGGCCCGGATCTCGATCTTCTGCTCGTTGCCCGAGCCCAGGTCCTTCGCGCCGACGTGGACGATGCCGTTCGCGTCGATGTCGAAGGTGACCTCGATCTGGGGCACGCCGCGGGGCGCCGGCGGGATGCCGACCAGGTTGAACTTGCCCAGGGTGCGGTTGAACGCCGCCATCTCGCGCTCGCCCTGCAGCACGTGGATCTCCACCTGGTTCTGGCTGTCCTCCGCGGTGGAGAAGACCTCGCTCTTCTTGGTCGGGATGGTCGTGTTGCGCTCGATCAGCTTGGTGAAGACGCCGCCCTTGGTCTCGATGCCGAGGGAGAGCGGGGTGACGTCGAGCAGCAGGACGTCCTTCACGTCGCCGGCCAGCACGCCGGCCTGGATCGCGGCGCCGACCGCCACGACCTCGTCCGGGTTGACGCCCTTGTGGGGTTCCTTGCCGGTGACCTGCTTCACGCGCTCGACCACCGCCGGCATGCGGGTCATGCCGCCGACCAAGACCACGTGGTCGATCTTGTCGCCCACGCCGGAGTCCTTCAGGGCCTGCTTGGTCGGCCCGACCAGCCGGTCGAGCAGGTCGTGCGCGAGCTCCTCGAGCTTGGCCCGGGTGAGCGTCAGGTCGAGGTGCTTGGGGCCGGTCTGGTCCGCCGTGATGAACGGCAGGTTCACCTGGCTGCTGGTGGTCGAGCTGAGCTCGATCTTGGCCTTCTCGGCGGCCTCGTAGAGCCGCTGCAGGGCCATCTTGTCGACCGAGAGGTCGATGCCCTGGGCCTTCTTGAACTCGGCCGCCATCCAGTCGACGATCGCCTTGTCGAAGTTGTCGCCGCCGAGGTGGTTGTCGCCGGCGGTCGACTTGACCTCGAAGACCCCGTCGCCGATCTCGAGCACGGACACGTCGAAGGTGCCGCCGCCGAGGTCGAAGACCAGGATCGTCTGGTCGGTCTCCTTGTCGAGCCCGTAGGCCAGGGCCGCCGCGGTGGGCTCGTTGATGATGCGCTTGACGTCGAGGCCGGCGATCTTGCCGGCGTCCTTGGTCGCCTGGCGCTGCGCGTCGTTGAAGTACGCCGGGACCGTGATCACCGCGTCGGTGACGGTCTCGCCGAGGAACGCCTCGGCGTCGGTCTTCAGCTTCTGCAGGATCATCGCGCTGATCTCGGGCGGGCTGTACTCCTTGCCCTCGGCCCGGACGCGCGCGTCGCCGTTCTGCCCGCGCACGACCTCGTAGGGGACGATGGTCATCTCCTCGTCCACCTCGGCGAACTTGCGGCCCATGAACCGCTTGATGCTGAAGACGGTGTTCTCGGGGTTGGTCACGGCCTGGCGCTTGGCCACCGTGCCCACCAGCCGCTCGCCGGACTTCGAGAAGCCGACGACCGACGGCGTGGTGCGACCGCCCTCCGCGTTGGGCAGCACCTCCGGCTCGCCGCCCGTGAGGACGGCCACCGCGGAGTTCGTCGTGCCCAGGTCGATACCGATCGTCTTTGCCACGTCTGTGTCGCCTCCTCGCCCGGGCGGTGCCCGAGGCCTCTCCGTGTGTGCAGCGTCTGGAGGCCATGGTAGATCTAAGTCGACCCATGTCAAGGGTCTGACGCAAAGATCTGATAGGAGGCGACTCAGATCGTGTCCGGAGGCCTCCCACGGGCCACCGCCCGGCCCACCGGGCAGAGATCGAGCAGGACGCAGGCCCCGCAGCGCGGGCCCCGGGCCCGGCACACCTCGCGCCCGTGGGCGATCAGCCGCATGTGGGTGGCGTAGGTGGCCCCGGGCGGGACCACCTCGCTGAGGCGCTCCTGGGCCGCGAGGGCCGTGGCCTTCGGCGGCACGATCCGCATGCGCAGGGCGATCCGGTGCACGTGGGTGTCGGCCGGCAGCACCGGCCGGTCGAAGGAGAAGCAGAGCACGCAGGCCGCGGTCTTCGGCCCCACGCCCGGGAGCGCGGTCAGGTAGGCCATCGCCTCCTCGAGCGGCGCCTCGCCGAGCCACTCGAGATCCGCGCCGCGGGGCTCCTGGGCCACCGTGTCGAGGATCGCCTGGATGCGCGGGCCCTTCTGGGTCGCCATGCCGGCGGGGCGGACCGCGTCCTGCACCTCCTCCGGCGGCGCGGCGCGGACCGCTTCCCAGGTCGGGAAGCGCTCGCGCAGCCGGTCGAAGGCGCGGTACTGGTTGGCGTCGGTGGTGCTCTGGGAGAGGACCGTGGTGACCAGCTCGGACACCGGCGGGTGGCGCCGGCCCCAGGGCCGCGGGCCGTAGGCGTCCTCGAGGCGGCGCGCCATCTCCAGGATCTGGGCGCGGGTGCCCGGCCGGGGCGCCCGGGGGGCGGTCACGGTCCGGCCACCAGGTCCGGCGGCGGCTCCCCGGCAAAGAAGGCCTCGAGGTTGTCGACCGCCAGGTCCCCCATCGCCCGCCGCGCGGCGGTCGTCGCGCTGCCGAGGTGCGGCAGCAGCACGACGTCCTGGCGCGCCAGCAGCCCGGGGTGGACCGCGGGCTCGTCCTCGTAGACGTCCAGGCCGGCGCCGGCGATCGCGCCGCGCGCCAGGGCGTCGACCAGCGCGCCCTCGTCGACCACCTGGCCGCGCGCGGTGTTCACCAGGAACGCGCCGGGGCGCATCCGGGCGAGCGCGGGCGCGTCGATCAGGTGGCGGGTGGCGGGACCGCCCGGGCAGTGCAGCGACACGGCGTCGCTCTCGGCGAGCAGGGCCTCCAGGCCGCGCCGCTCGGCACCGAGCCGCGCCTCCTCCTCCGGCGCCAGGGCGCGCGGCGAGCAGTAGAGGATCCGCATGCCGAACCCGCCGCGGGCCCGCGCGGCCACCGCCCGGCCGATCCGGCCCATGCCGACGATCCCGAGCGTCAAGCCG
Organism: Miltoncostaeaceae bacterium; assembly: GCA_033856535.1. GTDB lineage: Bacteria > Actinomycetota > Thermoleophilia > Miltoncostaeales > Miltoncostaeaceae > JAWVEV01. The sequence goes on from JAWVEV010000119.1 coordinate 28,023, forward strand.
GTGACCCGGGTCCCGAGGAGCTGGGTGGGACGCCAGCCGGTCCACTCGCCGGCGCGCAGGTGCCGCTCCCCCTCGCCGGCCCGACGGGCCACCATCAGCAGCAGGGTCAACGCCAGGTCGGCGGTGTCGTCGGTGAGGACGCCGGGCGTGTTGGTGACGACGAGGCCGTTCGCCGCCGCGGCGGCCAGGTCCACGTGGTCGAGCCCCACGCCGAAGTTGGCGAGGATCCGCGCCCGCCGGGGCGCCGCCCCCAGCACGTCGGCCGTGAGCCGGTCGGTCACGGTCGGCAGCAGGGCGTCGGCCGTGCGGATCGCCTCGACGAGGTCCTCGGGCGCGAGCGGGCGGTCGTCCGGGCTGAGGACGGCGTCGAAGCGCTGGGCGAGGCGCGCCTCGACCTCCTCGGGCAGGCGCCGGGTGACGACGACGCGGGGCCTCACCGGCCCCTGGCGGCGATCCGGTCGGCCAGCGCGACCAGGTTCTGCGCCAGCCGCGCCGAGGCCGCGTCGATCATCCGGCCCTCGTGGCGCACGGCGCCGCGGCCGGCGGCGAACGCCTCCTCGAGCGCGGCGAGGATGCCGCGCGCCTGGGCGACCTCGTCCTCGGTCGGCGAGTAGACGTCGTTCGCCAGCGGGACCTGCGAGGGGTGGATCGTCCACTTGCCGTCGTAGCCCAACGCCGCCGAGCGGCGCGCCGAGGCCAGGAAGCCGTCGGGGTCGCCGAAGTCGTCGAAGGTGCCGTCGATCGCGCGCAGGCCGTTGGCGCGGGCGGCCACCAGGATCCAGGTGAGGGCGGCGTGCCATTGGTCGCCGGGATAGTCCGGGCTCAGGCCGCCGATCCCGGTGGTGCGCGAGCCCAGGCTGGCCGCGAGGTCGCCGGGGCCCACGTGGAGGGCCTCCAGGCGCGGGCTGGAGCCGGCGATGGCATCGACCGCCGCGAGACCGGGCGCGCTCTCGATGAGCGCCTCGATGCCGATGCGCCGCTCGGCCCCGGCCGCCGCCTCGATGCCGGTCAGGAGCAGGTCGACGGCGTGGACGTCGCCGGGGGCGTCCACCTTCGGGATCAGCACCGTGTCGATGCGGTCGACGGCGGCCTCGGCCACCTCGACCAGGTCCCGGTGGGCGTGGGGCCCGCCGAGCACGTTGATCCGGAGCGTGATCGTCTTGCCGGCGCCGCGCCAGTCGAGGTCGCGGAGCGCCTGGACCACCGCCCGCCGGGCGGCCGGCTTGTCCTCGGGGGCGACCCCGTCCTCCAGGTCGAGGAAGACCGCGTCGGCCGGCCCGCGGAGGGCCTTCTCGAAGAAGTCCGGCCGGGACCCCGGCACGGCCAGGAAGCTGCGCTGAAGGCGCACCGGCCGCTCCCCGCCCCGCTCGTGGCTCACGCGCCCCCTCCCCGCCCGTCGGATTCCGAGCGGTTCATACCACCGGGAACGCACCGCGCGGCGCGCCCGGGCCGGCCGGCGTGACCGGCCCGGGGCGCCTCAGCGCTAGTAGCGGTACTGCTCCGACTTGTAGGGGCCCTCGACCGTCACGCCGATGTAGGCGGCCTGCTCCGGGGTGAGGGTGGTCAGCTTCACGCCGAGGGCGTCCAGGTGCAGCCGGGCGACCTTCTCGTCGAGGTGCTTCGGCAGGACGTAGACCTTCTTCTCGTACGAGTCGGCCTTCGTCCACAGCTCGATCTGGGCGATCGTCTGGTTCGTGAAGGAGTTCGACATCACGAAGCTGGGGTGACCGGTCGCGTTCCCCAGGTTCAGCAGCCGGCCCTCGGACAGCACGATGATCGCGTGGCCGTCCGGGAAGACCCACTTGTCGACCTGCGGCTTGATGTTGATCCGCTGCACGCCCTCGAAGCGGGTCAGGCCGGCCATGTCGATCTCGTTGTCGAAGTGGCCGATGTTGCCGACGATCGCGTTGTGCTTCATCCGGGCCATGTGGTCGGCCGTGATGATGTCCCGGTTCCCCGTGGCGGTGACGAAGACGTCCGCGGACCCGACGACGTCCTCGAGCGTCTGGACCTCGTAACCCTCCATCGCGGCCTGCAGGGCGCAGATCGGGTCGACCTCGGTGACGATCACGCGGGCGGCCTGGGCGCGCAGCGAGGCGGCGCAGCCCTTGCCGACGTCGCCGTAGCCGCAGACGACGGCCACCTTGCCGGCCAGCATCACGTCGGTCGCCCGGAAGATGCCGTCCACCAGCGAGTGGCGGCAGCCGTAGAGGTTGTCGAACTTCGACTTGGTGACCGAGTCGTTGACGTTGATCGCCGGGAACAGAAGCTCGCCGTTCTGCTGCATCTGGTAGAGCCGGTTGACCCCGGTGGTGGTCTCCTCGGTCACGCCCTTGATGCCGGCGGCGATGCGGGTCCAGCGGCCCGCGTCCTCGGCCAGCGAGCGCTGCAGGGTCTCGAGGACGATGCGGAACTCGTCCGAGTCGGCGCCCGCCGGGTCCGGCACCGCGCCGGCCTTCTCGAACTCCACGCCCTTGTGGATCAGCAGCGTGGCGTCGCCGCCGTCGTCCAGGATCATGTTCGGGCCGTTGCCGTCGGGCCAGTCGAGCGCCCGCTCGGTGCACCACCAGTACTCCTCGAGCGTCTCGCCCTTCCAGGCGTAGACCGGCACGCCGCGCGGCTCCTCGGGGGTGCCGTCGGGGCCCACCGCGACCGCGGCGGCCGCGTGGTCCTGGGTCGAGAAGATGTTGCAGCTGCACCAGCGGACCTCGGCTCCGAGCGCGGTCAGCGTCTCGATGAGCACGGCGGTCTGGATCGTCATGTGCAGGGACCCGGTGACGCGGGCGCCCTTCAGCGGCTGCGTGTCGGCGTACTCACGACGGGTCGACATCAGGCCGGGCATCTCGTGCTCGGCGAGCTCGATCTCCTTGCGCCCGAAGGCGGCGAGCGAGAGGTCGGCGACCTTGAAGTCCTGCTGGGTCGCGACGGCGGGGGGCGTCATCCGGATCTCCTCGATCAGGCGGCGGTGGAGGTCTTCCCGGCCGCGGCGGCGGCCAGGAGGCGTGCGTGCTTGTCCTGCTCCCACCGCAGCCAGCCGGCGGCGGGGACGTCGGTGGGCCGCTCGGGCGGCGGCGCGTCGAGCCAGGCGGCGACGGCCTCGGCCAGCTCGGCCTCGTCCCGCATGCGCTGGGCGAAGCCGATGTCGTCGAGGCCGATCTCGAAGCGCGCCAGCAGCTCGCGCAGCATGCGCAGGCGCTGGAGCTCGGCCGGCCCGTAGAGGCGGTAGCCGGCGCGGGACCGGGGCGGGGCGACGAGCCCCAGGCCCTCGAGGTAGCGCAGCATCCGCGGCGACCAGCCGGCGGTCGCGGCGGCCTCGTTGATGGTCAGCGCCTCCAAGGCGGCCAACGTTACCAAGCCTCTGTCAGCGCAGAGTCCCTCCCGTGCACCGGCCCCACTACCGGGGGCCGGTGAGGCGCCGAGTCCCTCCCGACCTCACCGGCCCCACTACCGGGGGCCGGTGAGGTCGGGAATTTCGCCGCAAGCGCATTCGGGACGCGTCGGAGGTCCCTTGCCGCGCTCCCGCGGGTCGCGGCCGGCGGCCCGGTCCTGTAGCCATTCCGGGGCGAACCGACCTGGAGGAGACATGGCACGCGTGAGGCGAGGGCGAGCGGCGATCGCGGCGGTCGCCGCGGGGACCCTGGCGGCCGGCGTGGCCGGCGGCCTGGCGACGGCGCAGGGCGCCGCGCCGACGACGGCGTCGGCGGTGCTCCGCGACACCTCGGGGCACATCGTCGGGACGGTGAACTTCGAGGCGCACGGCGGCCACCTGATGGTGCGGGTGGACGCGACCGGGCTGACGCCCGGCTTCCACGGCCTGCACCTGCACACGGTGGGCAAGTGCGAGCCGGTCTCGACCGGCGCCGACGGGGCGACCGGCGCCTTCCTGAGCGCCGGCGGCCACATGGCCAACCCGGGCGAGACGCACGGCGGCCACGCCGGCGACCTGCCCGCGCTGCGCGTCGCCGGGAACGGGACCGCGACCCAGACCGCGACCACCGACGCGGTCACGATCGCCGGGCTGCTGGCCGAGGACGGCACCGCGGTGATGGTCCACGCCGGGCCGGACAACCTGGCGAACATCCCGACGCGCTACACCTCGGGCGGCGCCCCGGGGCCGGACGCGGACACCCTGAAGACCGGCGACTCCGGGGGCCGGGTGGCCTGCGGCGTGGTCCAGGCCGGCGCGATCGCGCCGGGTCTGCCGCCCAGCTACCGCATCGCCGGACCCGAGGTCTTCCCGGAGGGCATCGCCGCCGCCGGCCGCACCTTCTACGTCAGCTCGACCTCCGACGGCACGATCTTCCGCGGATCGGTCGGGGACGAGGACATGACGCCGTTCCTGGTCGGCGGCGCCGACGGCCGCTCGACGGCGATCGGCGTGGCCGTCGACGCCAAGCGGCACCGCCTGTTCATCGCGGGCGGCGCGACCGGCCGCATCTGGGCCTACGACACCCGCGACGGCGACCTGATCGCCCGCTTCGGGACCGGCAAGGGCGGCTTCCTCAACGACGTCGCGGTGGCGCCCGACGGCACGGCGTACGTGACCGACTCGCTCCGGCCGGTGCTCTTCCGGGTCGGCGCGCGCGAGCTCCGCTCGGGCGGGACGACCGAGACGCGGCTCGCGTCCTTCATGCGCCTCACGCCGGGCCTGCCCTACAAGAAGGGCTTCAACGTCAACGGCATCGAGGTGGGCAACCGCGGCCGCGCGCTGGTGCTCGCCCAGTCGAACACCGGGCGCCTCTTCCGCATCGACCTCCGCGGTGGCGCGATCGACCGGATCGACCTGGGCGCGGCCCGGCTGACCAACGCCGACGGCCTGGTGCTGCGCGGGCGGACGCTCTACGCGGTCCGCAACGCCGACGAGGCGATCGCCAAGGTGCGGCTCTCGGCCGACCTGCGCAGCGGCAGCCTGGTCGGGTCGACCACCCACCCGTCCTTCGCGTTCCCGACCACGGCCGACCTCGCCGGCGGGCGGCTGCTGGTCGTGAACTCCCAGTTCGACCGGCGCGAGGCGGAGCCCGGGCCGACCCTGCCGTTCACCGTCTCGGCGATCTCCCCGCCGTAGCGCGCCCGGCGAGGCCCCGGCTCGCGCGCGCCTCCTCGAGGGACGCGACGACCGGGGCCATCGCCGAGAGCGAGGTGACCTCGGCCCCGCGGCGCAGCGACGAGCCGCGGGGCAGCAGCAGGACCATCGGGCGCCCCTCGGCGCGCGAGCGCCGGACCAGCTCCCGGATCATGCGGACGCCGGCCCGGTCGAGTCCGACCACGCCGGAGAGGTCCACGACGAGCTCCGGGCCGTCGCCGGCCAGCTCGTCCTGCAGGCGCGCGCCGATCGAGGCCGCGCTGCTCGCGTCGAGCTCGCCGCGCAGCCGGGCGAGGGTGCGGCCGCCGATCGACTCCAGCACCAGGCGCGCCGGCCCGGCGGTCGAGATCCCGCGGCGCATCATCACCGCGGTCCCCTCCTCGCCCGCCTCCACCTCGACCGCGTCCATGAGCTCGCGCATGATCATCAGGCCGCGCCCGCGGTCGCCCGGGTCGGGGCGCGGCGGCCGCCAGCGCCCGTGGTCGCGCACCTCGAGCACGATCTCGCTCGGGCCGTCCCAGGCCACGTCCACCTCGACCAGCCCGGCCGCGCCGCCGGCGTACGCGTGCTCCACCGCGTTCGCGCAGGCCTCGCCGCAGGCCAGGACGATGTCGTGCACCACGTCGTCCTCGACGCCGGAGCGCTCGAGCCAGCCGAGCACCTCGCGGCGCAGGCCGGAGACCCGCCGGGCGTGCGCCGGCACGCGCAGGGCCAACCGCTCGGCCGGCCGCGGGGCGAGCCGCAGCGCCACCAGCGCGACGTCGTCGCGGGGCGGCCGCTCGCGGCCGAGGCGCTCGAGCAGGTGGGCGCAGAGCGCCTCGGGCTCGATGTCACCGGCGAGCGTGACCGCGCCCCGCAGCCACGAGAGGCCGGCGTCGACGCTCTCGCCGCGCCGCTCGATGGCCCCGTCCGAGTAGAGCAGCAGCGTCGTGCCGGGCGGCAGCTCGGCGCGCCCCTCGGCAAAGCTGCCGTCACCGAGACCCGAGGCCAGCGGCAGCGAGCGCCCGCCGGCGAGGTAGGCGGCATCGCCGCCCGGCGCGACGAGCAGCGGCGGCGGGTGACCGGCGCAGGAGTACCGCAGCTCGCCGGCCGCCGGATCGACGACGGCGTAGACGACCGTCGCGGCCCGGGCGCCCTCGACGCCCTCGGCGAAGCGGCTCAGGCGCTCCAGCACCGTGCCCGGAGCGCCGCCGTCGAGCGCGAAGGCGCGCATCGCGCTGCGGAGCTGGCCCATCACGGCGGCGGCCTCCACGCCGCGGCCGACGACGTCGCCCACCGCCAGGCCAATGCGCTCGTCGGGCAGCTCGACCGACTCGTACCAGTCGCCGCCGACCTCGACGCCGTCGTCCACCGGGACGTAGCGCATCGCGATCTCGGCGCCGGGCAACGTCGGGACGCCCCGGGGCAGCAGGCTGCGCTGAAGGGTCGCGGCGACCTCGTGCTCGCGCTCGTAGCGCAGGGCGCGCTCCAGCGCGCCGGCGCACAGCCGGGCCAGCGAGTGCGCGTAGGTCCGGTCCGCCTCCTCCTCCTGCGCGCCGGCGCCGAGCCGCAGCCCGGCGGCGCCGAGCGTCCGCCCATGGGCGACGATCGGCAGCAGCGCCAGGCCGCCGGCCGCCGGGTCCGCCGCGGCGAGCTCCGGCCAGCGCGCCTCGAGCTCGTCGCGCCCCAGCCAGCGCGGCTCGCCCGCCGCGACGGCGTCGGCCAGTGGCGCGGCCGGCGCGATCCGGCCCCGGCGCAGCAGGCGCAGCAGCGGCGCGGGACATCGCTCGTGGGCCAGCAGCGCGGCGGGCGCGCCGTCCTCGTCCAGCAGCACCAGCCACCCGCCCTCGGCATCGAGCGCGTCGGCGGCCTGGCCGACGGTGACGGCCGCGACCTCGTCGGCGGTGAGCGACTCGCTCAGGGCGGCGGTCAGCTCCTGGAGGCGCTCGATGCGCCCGGCGGCGCGCTCGGCGGCGCGCCGGGCGTCCTGCGCGGCGGCGCGGGCGGCGCGCTCGGCCTCGTACAGGCGCGCGCGCTCGAGCGCCTGGGCGCAGAGCTCGGCGACGGTGCCGAGGTAGGTGCGCTCGGAGCGCGGCACCGGCCGGGTCTCATCCCGGTACCGGTAGCCCATCGCGCCGATCGTCGCGCCGCCGACCCGCAGGGGGAGCGCCGCCCCGGTCGGCAGCCCGCTCCGCGCCGCGATCCGGGCGGCGTCGCCGTCGGCGGGGCGCTCCATCCAGACGGGCCGCCCGGTGCGCACCACCCCGGCCAGCGGCGTGGCGAGGCCGATCGGGAAGCGCGCGCCGACGGTCAGCACCTCGGCGGGGTAGCCCTCGGCGGCGACCACCTCGCACTCGTCGCCGTCCCGGATGACCACGATCGTCGCGGCGGCGTCCAGCGCCCACCGGCCCTCGCGGACGACGGCCTGGGCGACCTCCTCGGGGGTGACCGCCCGGGAGAGAGCCGCGGTGAGCGCCTGGAGGCGGGTGACGCGCATCAGGGCGCGCTCGGTCGCGCTCGGCTCGGCCGCCGGGTCAGGGCGGCGAGGCGCGCGGCCGCCGGGCGGCGCGCCGGATTGCGGGTGGGTCACTGTGCGGCCTTGGGCGAGCGCCGAGGCAGGGCCCCATCCACCCTAGCTGCGCCGTCGGAGGGCGTCTCCCTCGTCGTCGGCCTCGGCCAGGCCGGTGGTCGCCGCCAGCTCGATCGCCTGCTGGGCGAGGGCGAGGATCGTGGGCACCCAGACCAGATCCACGGACGGGTCCTCCGGCGCCGGCCCGGACGCCAGGTGGCGCACGGCCGCGGTCGCTTCCGGAGCCCCGCGGGCCGCGACACCGGCCACCGCCTCGCGCGCCCACTCGCGCGACTCGAGGTCGCCGGTCGCGCGGGCGAGCTCCACCAGCGCGTCCTCACTGCCGTCGGCGGCGACGTAGGCCAGGATCTCGGGCTCGTAGTCCTCCGGATCCAGGTCGAGCAGGTCGGCCGCGATCGCCCCCGCGGCGGTCGCCGCGGCCACCGCCGCGCCGGGCCCGCCCGCGGCCGCCGCCGGCTCGGCGGCGCGCAGGACGTCCGCCGCCCGCTCCTCGGCGGCGAGCAACTCGGTCGCCGCCCGCACCGCCAGCGCCCGCGCCAGCGGGTTGTCCGGGTCCGGGTCACCCGCCCACTCCAGCACCTGGTCGAAGGCCTCGGCCTCGTTGGGGGCCGCGTCCGAGAGGCCGCGGCGCACGCCGGCCTCCATCGCCCCCCTCAGCTCGGGCCAGTGCGCCGCGGCGGCCGCGTCGGCCAGACCCTCCACGTCGCCGGCGCCCCCGTCGGCCAGGGCACGGGCGAGGGCGCGCGTCTCCTCCCCGATCAGGCCGCGCGGATAGTGCAGCCCGGTCATCAGGAGCACGTGGTCGAGTGCCTCGTCCGGGAGCATGGGCCGGCTACTCGATCGGGTGCTCGATGGCCCCGATGCCGTCGATCTCGATGCGCACGGTGTCTCCCGGCCGAAGGAAGGCCTTCGGGGTGCGGGCCACGCCGACGCCGGCCGGCGTGCCGGTCGAGATCACGTCGCCGGGCTCGAGCGTGAAGCTGTGCGAGCAGTACGCGATCAGCTCGGCCACGCCGAAGACCATGTCCGCCGTGCGGCCGTCCTGGCGCAGGTCGCCGTTCACCCAGGTCTTGATCGTGAGCGCCTGCGGGTCCGGGACCTCGTCGGCCGTGGTCACCCAGGGGCCGAAGGGGGCGAAGGTGTCGCCGCCCTTGGCGCGCACCCATTGCGGCTCGGCGCGCTGGCGGTCCCGCGCGCTGACGTCGTTCATCACGGCGTAGCCGAAGACGTGGTCGAGCGCGCGGGCCTCGGACACCCGGCTGGCGTGGCGGCCGATCACCACCGCCAGCTCGCCCTCGTAGTCGAGCTCCTCGGTGTACTCGGGCCGGCGAACCGGTCCGGAGGGCCCGGTCACGGCCGTCGCAAGCTTGGCGAAGATCAGCGGCTCGGTCGGCAGCGCCGCGCCGGTCTCGGCCGCGTGGTCGCGGTAGTTCAGCCCGATGCCGAGCAGCTTCGGAGGCCGGTGGGGAGCGAGGAGGCGGAGCTCGTCCAGACGGAGCGGCTCGCCGACCCGGCCGGTCCGGCCGTCGAGGATCGCGGCCATGACGTCCGCCCCCTCCATCGGGAACACCGTGCCGCCCTCGACGAGGCCGAGCCGCCCCGACGCCCCGTCGAGGAACGTGCAGAGCCGCATGCGCGGGCTATCCTAAGGCCTCCCGACGCCGCAAGCCCGAGCGGGAGGCCCCATCACCACACGCCTGGAGCAGCTCGACACGCCCCGGAGCGGCACCGGTTTCGTCGCGCTGATCGCCCGCACCGGGATCACCCCCAACGGGGTGACCATCCTGGGGTTCCTCGGCATCTGCGCCGCCGCGGGCCTGGTGCTCGGCCGGTACTGGGTCGCCGGGAGCCTGGTCTTCATCGCCTCCGGGCTGGTGGACTCGCTCGACGGCAGCCTCGCCCGGCACCAGGGGAAGGTCACCGCCTTCGGCGGGTTCCTCGACTCGACGCTCGACCGCCTCGCCGAGGCCGTGATCCTGGGCGCGCTCGGCATCACCTTCGCCCAGGACGGCCGCGACTGGGCGCTCGCCGCCTGCTTCGCCGCCCTGGCCGGGTCGTTCCTGGTGTCCTACGCCCGGGCCCGCGCCGAGGGCCTCGGCATCCGGGGCTCGAGCGGCGGGCTCATGGGTCGCCCGGAGCGCCTCGTGCTGCTCGGCGCCGGCCTGTTCGTGGGCGGCCTTGGGCTCGTGCTCGAGTCCCTGATCGTCGTGCTCGCGGTCCTCAGCCTGATGACCGCCGGCCACCGCGTGCTGATCGTCAAGGCGGCCGCCGAACGGCCCGAGAATGAGGAGACGTCCCACCGATGAGCACCGTCAACGTCGCCATCATCGGCGTCGGCAACTGCGCCTCCTCGCTGGTGCAGGGAGTCCAGTTCTACCGAAACGCCCCGCCCGATCAGCGCGTGCCCGGGCTGATGCACACGGTCCTCGGCGGCT
>JAWVEV010000120.1:0-13382 GCA_033856535.1 Miltoncostaeaceae bacterium
CGTCAGGCTTTCGCCCATTGCGCAAGATTCCCCACTGCTGCCTCCCGTAGGAGTCTGGGCCGTGTCTCAGTCCCAGTGTGGCTGATCGTCCTCTCAGACCAGCTACGCATCGTCGCCTTGGTGAGCCGTTACCCCACCAACAAGCTAATGCGGCGCGGGCCCATCCTGAGGCGGAGGCCGAAGCTACCATTTGCCGTCGCGCCTTGAGACGCGACGAGTTATGCGGTATTAGCCCGAGTTTCCTCGGGTTGTCCCGCTCCTCAGGGCAGGTTACCCACGTGTTACTCACCCGTTCGCCGCTGTACTCACTCCCGAAGGAGCTTTCTCGCTCGACTTGCATGTGTTAAGCACGCCGCCAGCGTTCGTCCTGAGCCAGGATCAAACTCTCCGTAAAGAAATACATTGGGCACGGCGTGTTCCGTCCTCGCCGGCTTACGCCGGTGGGGCCGGGCCGGACCCGTCAACCGGAGAGACCGCGCCACCCCGAGGGGCGACGGGCGATCTCAAGCTGTTTCGTCCTCCGTCGGGCGCGGCTCGCGCCGGGCCGTCGGGGCAGACGGGGTTCGTGAAAAAAACCTGGCCATCGCATCGTCCGGGCCGAAGCCCGTCCGACAGATGCATGCTGTTCAGTTTTCAAGGATCGCGCCGGCACATGGCCGACCCCGACCCCGCTGCTCACATCGCGGCCCCCGGTTTCCTCAGGAGGCCCTTCCGCGCGGACGCATGACGCGCCTCTGTTACGCGGGTGGCTCCATCGGCTGGAGGTTCGAGATGTGAGGATTCAAGCGGGTTTTTTCCAAACTCCGCAGACGGGGCTTCCGCCTGGCGGTCGAGGGAGTGTAGCGCGGCGGACCGGGGTGTCAACCCCGGATTCCGTCGCCGTTCTCGCCCCTGCCGACCGGTTTCCCGGCCGGGGAAGGACGGTACCAGGCGGGATGCGGCCCGCGCCGGGCCGGTTGTCCCGACCGGGGGCGTTCCGCCCGCTCGGAGCGGACTTCCTCAGCCGGCGACGGCGATGCGGGCGAAGCGGCGCTTGCCCGCACGCAGCACGCGGCCGTCCAGGGCGGCCGCGTCAAGGTCCAGATCCCCCACCGGCTCGCCGTCGAGCGTCACCCCGCCGCCGGCGACGAGGCGCCGCGCCTCGCTGCGCGAGGCGACCCCGAGACCGTCGACCAGGAGGGCCGGGAGGTGGACCGGGCCCGGCGGCACGCTCACCGTCGGGACGTCCTCCGGCGCCGAGCGGTCGCGGACGACCCGGTTGAAGTGCTCCTCCGCCCCGGCGCCGGCGCCCGGCCCGTGGAAGCGGTCGGCGATCAGGCGCCCCAGACGGCGCTTCTCCTCCCCCGGATGGCCCGTCGGCGGCGGCTCGGCGGGCGCCAGGAGGCGGTAGAGCTCGGCCAGGGCCTCGTCCGGGACGCTCATGAGCTTCCCGAACTGCTCCTCGGGGGGCTCGGAGACCCCCACGTAGTTGCCCGTGGACTTGCTCATCCGGCGGACCCCGTCGGTGCCGGGCAGGATCGGCATGGTGAGCGCGACCTGCGGCTCCACCCCATAGTGGCCCTGCACGTCGCGCCCGAGCATCAGGTTGAAGAGCTGGTCCGTGCCGCCGAGCTCGACGTCGGCCCGCACCGCGACCGAGTCGTACGCCTGCATGAGCGGGTAGAGCAGCTCGAGCACCGAGATCGGCCGGTCGGCCTTCATCCGCTCGGCGAAGTCGTTGCGCTGCAGCAGCTGGTTGACCGTGGAGGTCGCCGCGAGCCGGAAGAGCGGCTCGAGCCCCATGGTCGCGAACCACTCGCCGTTGGACCGCACCTCGGTCCGCTCGGGGTCGAGGATCGCGAAGGCCTGCTCCCGGTAGGTCCGCGCGTTCGCGTCGATCTCCTCGGCCGAGAGCTGGGGCCGGGTGGAGCTGCGCCCGGACGGGTCGCCCACGCGGGCGGTCCAGTCGCCGATGATCAGCACCCCGACGTGGCCGGCGTCCTGGAACTCGCGCAGCTTGCCGAGCACCACCGAGTGGCCCAGGTGGATGTCCGGCGCGGTCGGGTCGACGCCGAGCTTCACCCGCAGCGGACGGCCGAGCTTCAGCTTGCGCTCGAGCTCGCCGGCGGGGAGCACGTCGACCGCGCGGGCGCCGAGCTCGGAGATGCTGCTCAATGTGCGGTCCTCGGGAAGGGTCGGGAGAGGTACGGCGACCCGCGCAGGCCGAAGCGCCACGGGAGGTCGGCCGCCTTGCTGATGCCGATGCGCGGGCCGTCCTGGACGTCGGCCGGGCCGATGCGTCCGTGCAGCGCGACCCGGGAGCCGTCGATCGCCGCCCCGTTCAGCCCGCCGTCCACCCCGAGCGCCTGGCAGAGGCGCCCCGGGCCGGCGCAGAGAAGCCGGTCCGGGCAGCCGCCGCGCCGCTCGCGCATCGCGTCGAGACCCCAGGCCGGCGCCAGCGCCCGCACGAGCACCGCCGCCCCGCGGCCCGCCGCCTCGCAGACCAGGTTCATGCACCAGTGGATGCCGTAGCTGCGGTAGACGTAGACGTGGCCCGGCGGCCCGAACATGATCGCTGCGCGCGGCGTGGGCCCCCGGAAGCTGTGCGAGGCCGGGTCGTCCTGCTGGTAACGCTCGGCCTCGACCACGATCCCGCCGACGCCGTCCACGAGGAGGGCGCAGCCGATCAGGTCCGGGGCGACCTCGGCCACCGGGCGGGCGAGGAAGCCGGCGTCGAGCGCCGGCCCCAGCCCGGCCGCCGGCGGCGCCGCGGTCACCACCCGGCCACCAGGGCCCTGGCCGCCGCGAGCTGCTCCAGCACCGGCCCGCGGGCGGTCCCGCCGAAGACGGCCTTGGCCTCGACCGAGGCCTCGGCGTCGAGCGCCGGCAGCTCCAGGCCCTCGAGCCCGGCCGCCGCGATCTCCTCCGGGCCGGCCTCGGCCAGCCCGATCCCGCGCTCCTCGCAGGCCCGCACCAGCCGGCCGACGGCCTCGTGCGCGCGCCGGAACGGCCACCCGAGCCCGACCAGGTGGTCCGCCAGGTCCGTCGCCGCCAGCGCCCCGCCCTCGCACGCCGCGCGCATCCGGTCCGCCCGGAAGCGCGCGGTCGCCACCGTGCCGGTCATGGCCGGCAGCAGCAGCTCGACCGTGTCCACGGCGTCGAAGAGGTAGGTCTTGTCCTCCTGGAGATCCTTGTTGTAGGCGAGCGGCAGCCCGGCGAGGAGGCCGAGCAGGCCGGAGAGATCCGCCGTGAGGCGCGGGGCCTTGGCGCGCGCCAGCTCGCAGGCGTCCGGGTTCTTCTTCTGGGGCAGCATCGACGAGCCCGAGGTGAAGGCGTCGTCGAGCGCCACGAAGCCGAACTCCTCGCCGGCCCAGGCCACCAGCTCCGCGCCGAGCCGCGACAGGTGCACCCCGAGCTGGGCCGCGAAGTGCAGGTAGTCGACCAGCGCGTCGCGGCTGCCGACCCCGTCGAGGCTGTTCGGCGTCGGCCGGGCGAAGCCGAGCTCCTCCGCCACCATCGCCCGGTCGACCGGGAAGCCCACGCCCGAGAGGGCGCCCGAGCCGAGCGGGCACGCGTCGGTCGCGGCGATCGCGGCGTCCAGGCGCGCGCGGTCGCGCCCGAGCATCCAGACGTAGGCCAGCAGGTGGTGGGCCAGGCGCACCGGCTGCGCCCGCTGGCTGTGGGTGTAGCCGGGCAGCAGGACGTCCACCCCGTCCTCGGCCTGCGCCAGCAGCGCCTCGGCCAGCTCCGTCACCAGCCCGCGCTGCGCCACCGCCCGCTCGCGCAGGTAGAGCAGGACGTCCGTGATCACCTGGTCGTTCCGGCTGCGCGCGGTGTGCAGGCGCCGGCCGGGGTCGCCCACCAGCTCGGTCAGGCGCCGCTCCACCGCGGTGTGGATGTCCTCGTCGCCGGGCGCGAAGACGAAGCTGCCGTCGGCGAGCTCGGCCTCCACCCGGTCGAGCCCCTCGTGGATCGCCGCCACGTCCTCGGCCGGCACGATCCCCCGCGCCCCGAGCATCCGCGCGTGCGCCCGCGAGCCGGCGATGTCCTGGCGCCAGAGGCGCCGGTCCACCTCGAGCGAGCTGTTCAGGCGGTCGAACGCCTCGGCCGGGCCCGCGCCGAAGCGCCCGCCCCACAGCCGCCCGCCCTCGCTCACGACCGGACCGGCGCCGCCCGGTCGGCGCGGATCGCGGCGGCGAGCGACGCGCAGACCCGGTCCACCTGGTCCTCGGACATCTCGGGAAAGAACGGCAGCGCGATGGTCGAGGCGCTGATGGCCTCGGTCACCGGGAAGGTGCCGGCCCGATGGCCGTGGTCCTCGCGGTAGTACGGCTGGAGGTGGATACAGGGCAGGTAGGGCTTGGCCGAGACGCCGACGGCCTCCAGGCGGCCGATCACCGCGTCGCGATCGACGTCCGGGTCGAGCCGGGGGGCGTAGACGAACCACGAGCGCCGCTGCGGGCCCTCGTACATCGGGGTGACGCCCTCCAGGTCGGCCACGCGCTCCTGATACCAGCGCGCGGCGCGGGCGCGGCCGGCCATCAGGTCGTCGAGGCGCTCGAGCTGGGCGACCCCGATCGCGCTGTGGACGTCCGACAGGCGGTAGTTGAAGCCCAGCCGGGAGTGCACCAGCCAGGCGCCGTCGTCCGAGCGGCCCTGGTTGGTGAGGCTCTTCAGGCGCGCCGCCAGGTCGTCGTCGTCGGTGAGCACCACCCCGCCCTCGGCGGTGGTGAGCTGCTTGTTGGCGTAGAAGCCGTAGACCGCCGGGTGGCCGAAGGTGCCGAGCTTGCGGCCGTCATGGTCGCCGTCGATCGTCTGGCAGGCGTCCTCGACCACCACGAGGCCGTGGCGCTCGGCGATCGCCCGGAGCGCCGGCACCTCGGCCGGGTAGCCGAAGATGTCGACGATCAGGATCGCCCTGGTGCGCGGCGTGATCGCGGCCTCGACGGCCGCGGGGTCCATGTTGAACGTGAGCGGGTCGACCTCGGCGAAGACCGGCGTCGCGCCGGTGAAGACGATCGCGTTGGCCGAGGCCACGAAGCTGAACGAGCTGGTCACCACCTCGTCGCCCGGCCCGAGGCCGGCGGCGTGCAGGCAGACGTGCAGGCCGGCGGTGCCGCTGGAGCAGGCCACGGCGTTGCGGACGCCGATCCGCTCGCACCAGGCGTCCTCGAAGCGGGTCACCATCGGGCCCAGCGAGAGCTGCCCGGACCGGAGCACCTCGTCCACCAGCTCGCGCTCGCGCTCGCCGATGACCGGCTTCGCGAGGGGGATGCGCGGGAGGTCGCTCAAGCAGCCGGGGCGGACGAGCGCGCCGCGCGGCGCACCCCGTGCTCCAGGCTGTCGAGCAGGGCCTCCCAGGAGGCCTCGATCACGTTCGCGTGCACGCCGATCGTGCCCCACCTCTCGTGGCCGTCGCTCGACTCCACCAGCACGCGGGTGATCGCGTCGGTGCCCTTGGTCTCGTCCAGGATCCGGACCTTGAAGTTGACGAGGTCGATGTCGGCCAGCTCCGGGACGCGGCCCTCGAGCGCCTTGCGCAGCGCCCGGTCGATCGCGTTGACCGGCCCGTTGCCCTCGGCGACCTCCACGATGCGCTCGCCCTGGTGCACGAGCTTGACCGTGGCCTCGGTCTCCACGTGGCCGTCGGCCCGCTTCTCGGTCGACACGCGGTAGCTCTCGAGCACGAAGAGCGGCTCGTAGAGCCCGGTCTCGCGCTCCAGCAGCAGCTCGAAGGACGCGTCGGCGACCTCGAAGTGGTAGCCCTGGTGCTCCAGGTCCTTGAGCCGGGCGAGGATCGCCTGGACGCGCCCGGGGTCCTCGACGTCGATCCCCATCTCGCGCGCCTTGGCCAGGATCGTCCCGCGGCCGGAGAGCTCGGACACCAGCATCTGGCGCTCGTTGCCGACCAGGCCCGGGTCGATGTGCTCATAGCTGGTGACCTCGGCGCCCATCGCCGCCACGTGCATGCCGCCCTTGTGGGCGAAGGCGTTGCGGCCGACGTAGGCCGCCCAGGCATCGGGCTGCAGGTTGACCGTCTCGGCCACCCAGTGGCTGAGCCCGGTCAGCTCGTTCAGCTTCTCGGGATCGATCGTCTCGAAGCCCATCTTCAGCGTCAGCGACGGGATGATCGAGATCAGGTTGGCGTTCCCGCAGCGCTCGCCGTAGCCGTTGATCGTGCCCTGCACCATCCGCGCGCCCTCGGCGATCGCGGCCAGCGAGTTGGCCACGCCGCACTCGGCGTCGTTGTGGGTGTGGATGCCGATCCGGGTCCCGGGGATGGCCGCCCGGACCTCGCGGATCACCCGTGAGACGTCGTTCGGGAGGGTCGCGCCGTTGGTGTCGCAGGGCGTGAGCCACGACGCGCCGCCGGCCTCGGCCGCGCGCAGGCAGTCCAGCGCGTAGTCGGGGTGCTCGAGATAGGCGTCGAAGAAGTGCTCGGCGTCGTAGACGACCTCCTTGCCCTGGCGGGCCAGGAAGGCGACCGACTCCTCGATCATCCGGAGGTTCTCGGCCCGGTCAACCTTGATCACCTTCTGCAGGTGCAGGTCCCAGGTCTTGCCCACGATCGTGATGACGGGGGCGAAGCACTCGGCCAGGCCGCGCACCGCCGGGTCCTCGGAGGCGCCGACGCCGCGGCGGCGGGTCATGCCGAAGGCGGCGACACGGGTCGCGCCGAGGTCCTCGCGCTCCAGCAGGCCGAACAGCTCGCCGTACTTCGGGTTCGAGGCCGGGAAGCCGGCCTCCAGGTAGTGCACCCCGAACTCCGCCAGCCGCACGGCGACGGCCAGCTGCTCACCCGCGCTCAGGCTCAGGCCCTCGCGCTGCATGCCGTCGCGCAGCGTGGTGTCGTAGATGAGGACCCTCTCGCTCACAGGGCCGTCCGCTCCCGGCTGGGCACGTAGTCGATCCACTTGGCGTACGCCGGGTCCCGTCCGCCGGCCGCCGCGAAGAAGCGCTCCTGCAGCCGCATCGTGATCGGGCCGGGCGGGCCGAGCGGGTGGTCGTCGATCTCGTTGATCGGGCAGACCTCGGCGGCGGTCCCGGTGATGAAGACCTCGTCGGCGGTGTAGAGCTCGGCCCGGGCGACCTCGCGCTCCTCCACCGGGATGCCCTCGTCCGCGGCGAGCTCGATGATGCTCGCCCGCGTGATGCCCTCGAGGATCGACGCCTGGAGCGGCGGCGTGACGAGCTTCCCCTCGCGGACGAGGAAGAGGTTCTCGCCCGAGCCGTCGGCGACGTAGCCGGCCTCGTTCAGGAGGAGCGCCTCCTGGTAGCCGGCCTTGTGCGTCTCGACCTTGGCGAGGATCGAGTTCAGGTACTGGCCGCCGGCCTTCGCCGTCGCGGGGATCGTGCTGCCGCCGATCCGGCGCCAGCTCGCGATCTTGGCCCGGATGCCGGTCCGGAGGCCCTCCTCGCCGAGGTACGCGCCCCACTGCCAGGCGGCGATCGCGACGTCGACCGGCGAGTCGAGCGGGAACAGGCCCATCGTGCCGTAGCCCCGCAGCGCGATCGGCCGGATGTAGCACCCGCCGAGCCCGTTGACCGAGATGACCTGGTGCACGGCCTCGCGCAGCTCGTCGCGCGAGTACGGCAGCGGCATGTAGTAGATCGCCGCCGAGCGCTGGAGCCGAGCGAGGTGGTCGTCGAGCCGGAACACCGCGGTTCCGCCCTCGGCGTCGTACGCGCGGATGCCCTCGAACACGGTGCTGCCGTAGTGCAGCCCGTGGGAGAGCACGTGCACGCGCGCGTCCGCCCAGTCGACCAGCGCGCCGTTCATCCAGATTTTCTCGGCTTCCTGCATGCGCAGGCCTCCTCCTCGCGACCGACCAGGCCGGGGAAAGGTTACCTCAGCCCAACAGCGCCACGATCCGCGCGCCGGCCTCCTCGGTGCCCGCGGTCCCGCCGAGGTCGCGGGTCCGCAGCCCCTCGTCCAGCGCGGCGGAAACCGCGCCCTCGATCCGGTCGGCCGCCTCGGGGCAGGCGAGCGAGTGGCGGAGCATCATGGCGGCCGAGAGGCAGGTGGCGATCGGGTTGGCCCAGCCGCGCCCGGCGATGTCCGGCGCGGAGCCGTGGACCGGCTCGAAGAGGCCGGCGGTGCCGGCGCCGAGGCTGGCCGAGGGCAGCATCCCGATCGAGCCGGTGAGCATCGCCGCCTCGTCCGACAGGATGTCGCCGAAGAGGTTCTCGGTCACGATCACGTCGAAGTCGGCGGGGCGGCTGACCAGCTGCATCGCGGCGTTGTCGACCAGCATGTGGTCGAGCTGGACGTCCGGCTGCTCCGCGCCGACCTGGATCACCACCTCGCGCCAGAGGCGCGAGGTCTCGAGCACGTTGGCCTTGTCGACCGAGGTGACCCGGCCGCGCCGGCCGCGGGCGGCCGCGAAGCCGACCTCGGCCAGCCGGCGGACCTCGCCCGCGGTGTAGAGGCAGGTGTCGTAGGCGCGGTCGCCCTCGCGCCCGCGCTCGCCGAAGTAGAGGCCGCCGGTCAGCTCGCGCACCACCAGCAGGTCCGTGCCCGCGATGCGCTCCGACCGCAGGGGGCTGGCGTCATACAGCGCCGGCCAGGGCTTCACCGGGCGCAGGTTGGCGTAGAGCCCGAGGCCGGCGCGCAGCCCCAGCAGCCCCTGCTCCGGCCGCGGCTTGCTCGGGTCGGTCGTGTCCCACTTCGGCCCGCCGACCGCGCCGAGCAGGACCGCGTCGGCGGCCGAGCAGGCCTCCAGCACCTCGTCGGTGAGGGCCGTGCCGTGCGCGTCGATCGAGATCCCGCCCATCAGGTGCTCGATCCACTCGACGGTCAGCCCGTGGTCGGGCGCCACCGCGTCCACCACCCGCCGCGCCACGTCGATCACCTCGGGCCCGATCCCGTCGCCGGGCAGGACCACCACCGAGACCTCGCTCACCCGCGCCTCCTCCGCTCGTCCCCGTGCCGGCGGGCACGGTACCAGCGCCGGGCCGGGTCCCGGCCGGCCCGGCGCGGCTAGAGCGGGCGGCCCGGGAGGTTCGCCACGGCGCCGGCCGGGACCCGGGCGCCCTGGAGCTCGGCGTAGACCACCAGGCGGTGGCTGGCCGAGTAGAGCGGGTGGCAGGCGGTGAGGATCAGCCGCTCGCGGCCGACGTTGCGGAGGATCGAGAAGTCCTGGTCGTCGACCACCCGCGTGCCGATCACCCGGTAGCGGGCCGTGCCGTAGGGCAGCCGCACGATGATCAGGTCGCCGGGGTCGAGGTCGTCGAGGTGGCGGAAGGGCGCGCCCCAGGTGGTGCGGTGACCGGCGATCGCGGTGGTCCGCCCGAGCCCCGGGAGGCTGCTCTCCGGGTAGTGGCCGGGCCCGCGGCGCAGCCGGGCCGAGTCGGTCCCCTGGATCACGGCCTGCTTCAGCCCGATCGCGGGGATCTCCAGCCGTCCCACGGCGTCGCCGATGTCGAGCTCGCCCAGCAGCTTCGTCGCGGCCGGTCCGGCGCCCTCGGGGATCGCCGCCAGCTCGCGCGCGGCCGCCGGCGCGTCGAGCCGCTCGCGCAGCTCGGCCGACAGCGCCGCCTGCGAGCGCGACTGCAGGTAGGAGGTGAACGGCTCCTTCCAGGTCAGCACCAGCGCGCCCTCGACCAGAAGGAGGATCGCGATGCCGAAGAAGACCCAGGAGAGGCGGCGCAGCCAGCGCCGGCGCGCGCCGCGGCTCGGCGCGGTCGCGGCGGTCGCCCGTGGCGCGTCGGCCGAGGGATCCCGTGTCGTCATCGGCCCTGGGCGGCGGCCCTGGCCCGCTCGCGGTCGCGGCGCTGGAAGAAGACCTTCTTGCGGGCCTGCTTGATCCGGTTCGCCAGCTGCCCGTTGCCGTGGAAGCGGTGGAGCCTCAGCGCGCGCTGCAGGTTGGGGATCGCCCGGGCCGGCTTGTCCAGGGCGAACTCGTCGAAGTCCGCCAGCCGGAGCCAGGGCGTGTACAGCAGCGGGTTGCGCCGGGTGCCCTCGACCAGGGACTGCCGCGCGCGGGTGAAGTTGCCCAGGGAGAGGAAGACCCGGGCCCGCAGCTCGTCGATGCGCGGGTCGCGGGAATTGATGCCCTCGGCGCGGTCGAGCGCATCGAAGGCGCCCTGCGGGTCGCGCACGCCCATCGCCGCCGCGCGCTCGACATCGCGGTCGGCGACGTAGGGCGCGCCGGTGGCGGCCGCGCCGAGGAGCGCGACCGCGACGACCGGCGCGATGATCGCGGCGCGCAGGCCCGCCGAGGTCGGCGGCAGGACCCACCCCTCGCGGTACGCGCTCGCCAGGCCCACCAGCGCGCCGGCGACGACGACCGCCGAGAGGGTCGCCGAGGGCAGGCTCCAGTGCCAGTCGAAGGACGCCGCGACGAGCCAGAACACCGGGATCGCGACCAGCGCCGCGGTCAGCTCGCGTCGCAACGCGCGGTAGCGCCAGAGGTTGACGGCCGCCCAGGCGATTCCGGCCAGCCAGGCGACGAGCAACAGCAGGCCGGCGATCCCGAGCTCGGACATGGTCTCGAGCTCGACGCTGTGCGCCAGCAGCGTGTCGGTGGTGCCGATGTCGCGGTTCTCGTTCCACCAGATCGAGAACCCGCCCGCGCCCTGGCCCACCAGGGGGCTGTCGGCGAAGGCCGGCCCGGTCTCGCTCCAGACCTCGACCCGGCCGCTCGAGGAGATGTTGAGCAGCCGGCCGCCGGTCTTCGGGACGTCGCTGCCGGCGATGGCCTCGATCGGGTCGCTGAGCTTCTCCTTGATGGTCCCCGCCTTCACGGCGGCGCCGGCGATCGCCGCGAGCACCACCAGGGCCGCGACGACGGCGGCGACGCGGCGGGCGACGCGGCGGGCCTCGAACGAGCGGCGGAAGCGCAGCTCCAGGACGCCGTGGACCGCGCCGACGGCGCCGATGATCAGGCCGGCCAGCAGCACCCGGGTCACCCACGGGTCGGCGGCGGCCGCGGCCAGGCGGGGATCTCCCGTGCTCACCGCCTTGTTGAGGTCGCTCACCGAGCCGTAGGCCGCGACGCCGGCGAGCGCCGCCGCGGCGAGCGGCGGAATCAGGCGGACGCGCGCGGGCGAGATCGCGAGCAGGACCAGGGCGGCGGCGAGCGCGGCCAGGGTCGCGCCGCGCGACTGGGACGCGAGCGCCGTGATCGCCACGACGCCGAGCCCGACGCCGCAGACGGCGCGTCGCACGACGCCCAGCGGCGTGCGCACGCGCGCGGCGGCGCCGGCCAGAAGCGCGGCGGCGCCGGCCAGCAGGGTCGCCGCGAAGCCGTTGTGATAGCCGACGCTGCCCGAGAGCCGGTTGGCGAAGAACTGCGGGAGCGGGTCGTCGGCGGTCGTCACCCGGACCACCGTCACGAGCGCGAGCACCGTGGCGCCGGCTCCGAGACCCGCAAGCGCCGCGACCGCGGCCCCGCCGGTGCGGACCACCAGCACCGCGAGGGCGAACGCGCCCACGTAGAGGATCGCCTTGGCGGCGATCAGCCAGCCCAGGTCCGGGTTCGGGGACCATGCCAGCGAGATCAGCGTCAGCGCCGCGAGGCCGGTCAGGCCCCCGATTGCCAGCAGGCCGGGCGCCGTTCGCGGGAACGCGCCGGGGACGATCGCGACTGCGCCGGCCACCACGATCAGCACGCCGACCGCCGCCGGGCCCACGGCATCGATGTCGTACCCGCCGTTGGCCAGCCCGAGCAGTGGCCCGGCCGCGCCCAGCACGGCGGCGAGGACCAGGAAGACCAGCGACGCGGCGCGGTCGGCACCATCGGCGCCGACGCGCTCGAGGCGCAGGTTGAGGATGCGACGCACCCCCGTCGGTGAGGCCGTGACCGTCACCGACGGGAGCGTAGAGCGAACCCTCGGCTTGGGCTAGCGGGCCGCGCTCCGGCGGAGGGCGAAGCCCACACCGCCGGCTGCCGCCGCCGCGCCGAGGATGAGCATCAGGTCGAGTCCGGTCACCGGGAGGGTGTCACCGGACGGCTGCTGCGCCTCCGGGCTCACCGCGGCCGGCTTCACCACCGCCGGCGTCTGCTCGGCCGGGGGGGTGGTCTCGGGGCCCTCGCCGGCGACCTCGGGGGTCTCGGTCGAGCTGCCGTCGGGGGGCGTCTGGTAGTCGCCCGCGACCTGCGGGATCTGCGGGAGGTCCGACTGGACCCCACGGGTCTCCGGCTGCTCGTACACCTGCTGCGCCGAGGTGGCGCCGAGGAGTGCGCTGGCCGAGAAGGCCGGGGCGGCGGTCGCGATGGCGAACGCCGAGAGGAAGAGCGCGCGCTTGCGCGCGGAAAGGGTCTGGGGCACGACGGTCACCATCCGGAATCGGAGTTCGACTGGCGTCAACGACATCCCTGCCCTGCCAGTCCGCCATGCAGGGTAGGCCTGCCCGGCTCCGTCCACGACTGGCGGCGAGGGGAGTCCTGCCTAGACGTTCTCGTGTTCTCCCCTCCCCGACTTGAACGCCGGGGCCCCCCGCGTGAGCAGGGTTCCCCCGGCGGGCGGTGAGGGCGGGAGCCCGGCGGGCGTCCGCGGGCGGCTGCCGGCCAGCCGCCGACGGAGGCGCGCCCGGTGGCCCGCGGGCGCCGCCGTCCGGCGCGCCGCGGGCCGGGCCGTCCCTTAGCGGGCGGCCCTCCGGAGCGTCGTGCCCACGCCGGCCGCGACCGCGGCCGCCGCGAGGACGATGAGGAGGTCGAGGCCGGTCACCGGGAGGGTGCCCGAGCCGCCGCCGGGGGCCGGCGCGGGGCCGGACTCCGACGCGACCTCACCGACCGGGACGGACTCGCCCGGCCCGGGGGTGACGGAGTTGCGGACGGCGGTGCCGCCCGTCGGAGCCGGAGCGCACTCCTCGGCGCCCGGACCGGCCGGGCCGGAGCCCGACCCGCCCGCGGCCGCAGAGGCCGGGACGCAGGGGTAGCTGCCCTGCTCCGGGACGCGCGAGCCGGCGACGGTCGGCGTCGGACCCGGGGCGCCCTGGGGCGTGAACGACGGGGGCTGCTGCGTTTGCCCGGAGGGCGAGCCCGGCAGCTGGGGCAGCGGCGAGGGCGTGTTGCCGGCCTCCGGGAATTGGTAGACCTGCTGTGCGGACGTGGTCGCGAGCGCAGGCGCGACCGCCACGATCAGGAGGGCCGCGAGGCCCACCAACCAGGCGAGGACCGATCTCGTGGAGCGCTTGGATGCGACGCTTGTGAACATCGCCTCACCATCCGGAATCGTTTTGGGAGGAACTGACCGACGGGGTGGCCCATCCATGCGCCTTTTCCGGAGCCTTCAAACGTGGATTATCTCACTAATCTTCCCGAAGGTTGCAAGACCATCCAGATGAATCTTCCATGAGGTTTTCGCGGGTAGCCGTGCGCCCCCGACTTCGTGCGGAGTGCGATGCTCGCGCAGACCAGGACGAAACCGCGAGAGTGCAGCGGCGAAACTGAGCGGGG
>JAWVEV010000121.1:0-9935 GCA_033856535.1 Miltoncostaeaceae bacterium
CCGAACGCCGGCATGAGGCACCTCGCGTGTCCCATCCGGAAGCGCGCGAGCCGGCGGAGCCGGCTCGACCAGCGGTGAGCGAGCTGCGCGCGACCTTCGGCGGCTACGGCGGCCGCTACGTGCCCGAGACCGTCATCGGGGCGCTCGACGAGCTGGCCGAGGCGTACTCGCGCCACCGCGACGACGTCGCCTTCCGCACCGAGCTCGAGGGTCTGCTCGGGAGCTACGTCGGCCGGCCCACCCCGCTCTACCGCGCCACCCGGCTCGAGGCGGCCTGGGGCACCGGCCCGCTCTACCTCAAGCGCGAGGACCTCTGCCACACCGGCGCCCACAAGATCAACAACGCGCTCGGGCAGGTGCTGCTCGCGTCGCGCATGGGCAAGCGGCGGATCATCGCCGAGACCGGCGCCGGCCAGCACGGCGTCGCCACCGCGACCGCGGCCGCGCTGATGGGGCTCGACTGCTGCGTCTTCATGGGCCGCGTCGACATGGAGCGCCAGCGGCTGAACGTGATCCGCATGCGCATGCTGGGCGCCGAGGTGCGCCCGGTGGACACCGGCACGGGCACGCTCAAGCACGCCACCAGCGAGGCCATCCGCGACTGGGTCACCAACGTGCGCACGACCCACTACGTGATCGGCTCGGCGGTCGGCCCGGCGCCGTATCCGGAGATCGTGGCCGACCTGCAGTCGGTGATCGGGATCGAGGCGCGCGAGCAGGTGCTGGCCGAGGCCGGCCGCCTGCCGGGGGCCGTCGTGGCCTGCGTGGGCGGCGGCTCGAACGCGATCGGCACCTTCCGCGGCTTCCTGGCCGACGCCGAGGTCGCCCTGGTCGGGGTGGAGGCCGCCGGCGAGGGGCTGGAGAGCGGACGCCACGGCGCCTCCCTCGGGCTCGGCGCCCCCGGCGTCCTGCACGGCTCGCTGTCGTACCTGCTCCAGGATCCCGACGGCCAGGTGGCCGAGGCGCACTCGATCTCGGCCGGCCTCGACTACCCCGGGGTGGGCCCGGAGCACAGCCACCTGCGCGACACCGGCCGGGTCCGGTACGTGAGCGCGACGGACCGCGAGGCGCTGGAGGCGTTCCTGCGCTGCTCGCGCGAGGAGGGGATCATCCCGGCGCTCGAGAGCGCGCACGCCCTGGCCTTCGTCGGCCGCGAGGGCGCCGCCCTGGGGTCCGGCCCGGTCCTGGTCTGCCTGTCGGGCCGGGGCGACAAGGACGTCGACCAGGCCGGCGCGGCCCTGGGGCTCGATGTCTGAGGGCGCGGAGCGCCTCGAGGCGACATTCCGCTCGGCCGGCCGTCCGCTGTTCATCCCCTACGTGATGGGCGGCTACCCCGACCCCGACACCAGCGCGGCCCACGCGGCACTGCTGGCGCGGCACGCCGACGTGATCGAGCTCGGCATGCCGTTCTCCGACCCGCTCGCGGACGGCCCCACGATCCAGGCCGCCGGGCAGCGCGCGCTGCGGGCCGGGACCCGCCCCGAGACGGTGCTCGAGATCGCCGCGAGCCTGCGCGGCGGGCCGCCGGTCGTGCTGATGACCTACGTGAACGTGGTCCTGGCCGCCGGGCCGCGGGCCTTCTTCGAGCGCGCCGCCAAGGCGGGCGTGGCCGGCGTGATCGTGCCGGACCTGCCGATCGACGAGGGCGAGGACCTTCGCGCGGCCGCCGATCGCGCCGGGATCGCCACCGTGCCGCTCGCCGCGCCCACCACCGACGACGCCCGCCTGGCCCGCATCGGCCGTCGCGCCGAGGGGTTCGTGTACTGCGTCGCGGTGACCGGCGTGACCGGCGGCGAGACCGCGGTCGACGCCGACCTGCGCGACTTCATCAGCCGGGCGCGCCGCCAGATCGCGGCGCCGCTGGCCGTGGGCTTCGGGGTGCGGTCGCCCGCCCAGGCGGCCGCGATCGGCGCCTTCGCCGACGGCGTGGTGATGGCGAGCGCGCTGGTCCGCCTGGTGGAGGACGCGCCGGACCCGGCGTCCGCCGAGACGGCGATCGACCGCCTGGCGGGCGAGGTGCGGGCCGCCCTGGAGGGCGTCCCCGCCCCCGCGGGCTGAGCCCCGGCTCGGCGCGCGGGCCGGCCGTCGGGCGACGGCCGGCGTCCCCGTCTCGCCGTCCGCGCGGGAGGTCGGATACGATCCGCGCCGATCGCGCGGGATCGAGGATCCGGGCGGTCTTTCATCGCGGGATGGACAGCGAGGCCGCACGGCCGTCCGGCTCGACGGCTCGCCTGGATCCTGCCGAGACAAGGGAACATCGATGGCCGATGGTGTCGTGAAGTGGTTCTCCGCCGAGAAGGGCTACGGGTTCATCACGCCCGACGATGGCGGGAAGGACCTGTTCGTTCACTTCTCTGAGATCCAGGGCTCGGGCTACCGGACCCTCGAGGAGGGCCAGAAGGTGAGCTTCGAGAGCCAGGAGGGCCCGAAGGGCCCGCAGGCGGCGAAGGTGGTCCCGCTCTAGGCCGGATCCAAAGCGCGCGGCGCCCGCCCGCCCGCCGGGCGGGCGCCACTCACTTCACGCGCGTCCGCCGGCGCGGCCATCGTCCCCGGCGGCGCCCTTTGTGCACCAACCCCGAGTGCTTTACAGTAACTCGGCGTTAGTGTATTCCTCCCTCGAGCGACGCCGTCGCACGGTGGAGGACCCCATGACGACCCTGATCGAGGACCGCCTGCTGGCCGCCGAGCACCGGCTCGAGCTGGCCCGGGCCGAGCTCGCCGCGCTGCGCGCCGAGCTCCTTCCGGCGCGGGGGGCGCCGCCCGCTCCGGAGCCGCGTCCCGCGGCGCCACCGCGCGCGCCGCGCCCGGTGCGGCCGGCCGGGCGACCGCGGCCCGAGCGCCCGTCCGCCCTGGAGGGCCTCATGGGCCCGCGGCTCGTGGCATGGGCCGGCGGCGTGACGGTCCTGCTCGGGATCGCCTTCCTGTTCGCGATGGCGGTGCACCGCGGCTGGGTGGGCGAGGGCCTGCGGGTCGCCATCGGGGGCGCCGTCTCCGCCGGCCTGGTGGGTGCGGCCGCGCTGCTGCGCCGGCGGGTCGGGGGCGCGCCGGTCGTTGCGGTCGCCGCCGGCGCGGGGTTCGCCGGCGCGTTCGTGTCGCTGGCCGCCGCGACGGCCCGCTACGACCTGATGCCCGGCTGGATGGGATCGCTCGCGACCGAGCTGGTCGCCGCCGGCGCGGTGGCGCTCGCCCTGGCCTGGGGGATGCAGTCGGCGGCGGCGCTCGGCCTGGTCGGCGCGATCGCCTGCGCGCCGGTCATGGCCGGCGGGATCACGCCCGGGTCCCTCGGGTTCGCGCTGGTCGCCTTCGGGGCGGCGTGCGGCCTGCAGCGGGCGAGCCGTTGGACGCCCACGATGCTGCTCGGGGCGGCCGCGATCGCCCCGCAGGCGGTCTGGCTCGCGCTGGCGCACGATCCGGTCACGCCCTGGGCGACGGCGTCGGTCGTCGCCGGCGTCGCCCTCGCGGCAACCCGCGGCGCCGCCGAGCGGCAGCGCGCCGCCGGCGACGGCGCGGGGCTGTCGGGCGCGGCGCTGGCCGCGCTGCTCGCCGGCGCGGTCGTCGCCGCGGCGGGGACGATCCGTCTGACGGCGGGCGCGGGGATCGCGGCCGCGCCGCTGCTGCCCGCCGCGGCCTACCTCGCCTGGGCCGGGTGGCTGACGCTTCGCGGCCGCGACCGGACCCTGCGCGGCGCGCTCGGCGCGGCGGGCCTGGCCTTCCTCGGCGCCGGCCTGCTGACCGGCCTCGACGGCGCCGCCCGGGCGGCGGTGCCGGCCGCGCTCGGCCTCGCGGCGCTGTGGGCCGGCCCCCGCGTCGGCGAGCCGCGGCTGCGGTGGGCCGCCGCGTGGCTCGGCGGCGTCGCGGCCCTGGGCGCCCTGGCGGCCGCGTCGCCCGGGGATCTGGCCGAGCCGGGCGCGGCCGGCTGGCCCGCGGTCGGCGCCGTGGCGGTCGTTGCCGGGGCGCTGCTCGCCGCGGCGCGGGTCGCGCGCGATCCGCGAGAGCGGCGGGTCGCGGCATGGGCGGCGCTGGCGGCCGGCGCCTACGGGGCGGCGCTCGCGATCCTCCGCTTGGCCGGCGCCCTCATCGCCGAGCCGGAGCTCGCATTCCAGCGCGGACACGCCGCGGTGAGCGCCGCGGCGGTGATTGCGGGACTCGCCGCGGTGGCCGCCTGGGCGTGGCGCGCCGCGCCGCGCCCGGCCCTCCAGGCGGGCCTCGTCCTCCTGGCCGCCGGCCTCGCCAAGGCCTTCGTCTTCGACCTCGCCAACCTGGAGGCGCTGGAGCGGGCGCTCGCGTTCATGGCCGTCGGCGCGGCCCTGCTCGCCGCCGGCGCGCTGCTCGCCTGGCGGCGGACGCGCCGGGGCGAGGCGCCGGCCTGAGCCCTACCGGCTGACGCGGATGCCCTCGGCCTCCCGGTCGAGGGTGTCCGGCGTGATCCCCTCGTCGCGCAGCTTCACCTTCTGCACGCGCTCGGTCGGGGTCTTCGGCAGGGCGTCGACGAAGCGGACGTAGCGCGGGACCATGAAGTAGGGCATGCGCTCGGCCATCCACTCGGTGAACGGAGCCAGCGCCGGCGCCTCGCCCTCGGCGACGCAGACGATGAGGATCTCGTCCTCGCTCGAGGCGCCCTCGGCGGCCTTCACGCCGATGGCCGCGACCTCCTTGATCTGCGGGTGGGCGGCGATCTGCCGCTCCACCTCCATCGAGGAGACGTTCTCGCCGCGGCGGCGGATGTAGTCCTTCACCCGGTCCATGAAGTAGACGTAGCCGTCGGCGTCCATCCGGCCGAGGTCGCCGGTGTGCAGCTTCAGGTTGCGGAAGTCCTCCGCGGTCTTCTCCGGCATGCCGTAGTAGGCCCGCATGACGATGTTCGGGACCTTCTGGTCGACCACGATCTCGCCCGGCGTGTCCGGCGGCAGCGGCCGGTCCGAGCCCGGCTCGACGATCGTGACCTCGTAGCCCGGCGTGGGCCGCCCGCACGAGCCGACCCGATAGGGCTGGGTCGGGTCCATGTAGGTGACCGCGCCGGTCTCGGTGAGCCCGTAGGCCTCGGTCAGGCGCACGCCGAAGCGCTCCTGCCACTCCTGCAGCACGTCGCGCGGCGCCGGCGCGGCGTTCACCGTGTGCACCCGGTGGGCCCGGTCGAGGTCCGAGGGCGGCGTGTTCCAGAGGAAGTACGGGATCGCGCCGATCGTGTTGAAGCTGGTGGCCTCGGCGTCGATCACCTGCTGCCAGAAGCGCGTGGCCGAGAAGCGCTCGACGAACGCCGCGCGCGCCCCGACGAGCATCGCCGGGTAGGCGCAGATCACCTGCGCGTTCGAGTGGAAGAGCGGGAGGCAGCTGAAGAGGGTCTCGCCGGCGAGGTCCTCGAGCGACCCGCCCTGGGCGACCCGGAGCGACTCGACGAAGGTCCGCGCCGTGAAGTAGTCCGCCGCGTTCTGCTTGATCACGCCCTTCGAGCGGCCGGTGGTGCCCGAGGTGAACATGATCCGGGCGTCGTCGGTCCAGGAGCGCGGGATGCCCTCGGGCTCGGCGTCCGGGCTCTCGAAGAGGTCGCAGAGCGAGTCCCAGGCGAGCGTCGGCTGCGGGCAGTCGGCGCCGCACTCGAGGACGATCACGTGCTCGAGCAGCGGGAGGTCGCCGGCGATCAGCTCCAGCCGGTCGAGGTAGATGTCGGCGATGACCAGCTTCCGCGCCTCGACCAGGTTGATCGTCCAACTCAGGAAGTCGCCCTTGTAGGCCGTGTTGATCGGGCTCATCACCGCCCCGGCCTTGAGGATCCCGAACCAGACGGGGACGAACTCCTCGCAGTTGGGGAGCATCACGCTCACCGACTCGCCGGGCCGGACGCCGCGCGCGATGAGGCCGTTGGCGATCCGGTTGGCCTGCGCGTTCACCTCCCCGTAGCTCTGCCAGGGGCAGTCGTCGAACTTGAGGTAGTCCCGGTCGGGGTGCTCCTCGGCCCGGCGGCGGAGGATCTCCGCGAGCACCCAGGCGGTCGGGTCCTCGCGGGCGTACCAGTCGGTCCACTCCGGGATGCTCATCGGTCCCCCTGGTCCGGGTCGTCGGGCGGCGGCCCCTGGCCGGCGCGGAAGCGGCGCCAGTCCGGCGGACGGCGCTCTTGGAAGGCGGTGATCCCCTCGCGCGGCTCGGGGCCGTGGACGTGGTTCAGGGCCATCAGCTCCAGGCCGTGCTGGGTCGAGCCGTACAGCGGGTCGGTGCGGGCGTTCAGGCCGATCTTGGCCAGCCGAAGGCCCTGGGGCGAGCGGCGCAGGATCGCCTCGCACCAGCGGTCGACCTCGGCGTCGAGCTCCTCGTCGGGCACCACCGCGTTGGCGAGCCCCATCGCCATCGCCTCCTCGGCGGAGTACTGGCGGGTGAGGAAGAGGATCTCGCGGGCCTTCTTCTCGCCGACCACCGCCGGCAGCAGCTGGCAGCCCCACCAGAGCGGCGCCGATCCGATCTTGGGACCCGCCTGGCCGAAGCGGCCCGAGGCCCCCGACACGGTCACGTCGCAGACGATGTTCAGCTCGTTCCCGCCGCCGATGCAGTAGCCGCGCACGCGCGCCAGGATCGGCTTGCCGTTGTTGCGCATCGCGGCGGCCAGGCGGTTCCCGATCGCATGGCCGCGGCGCTTCTCCGCCAGGGTCACCGTGGGCTCGCGAACGTCGCCGCCGACGCAGAAGGCCCGGTCGCCGGCGCCGGTCAGGACGATCACGCCGACCGCGTCGTCGTCCGCCGCGCGCTCGAAGGCCTCGCTCAGCTCGAGCAGGGTCCGCCCGCGGAACGCGTTGAGGCGCTCGGGCCGGTCGATCGTGATCGTCGCCCGGCCGTCGCCGACCTCGTAGCGGATGTCCTCGAACCCGCTCACGTCAGCTCTCGGGCGGGATGTACTTGCTCGCGTCGATCCCGTGCTCGGCCATCAGCCGCCGGAAGGTCTCGACCATCTCGTCGGGGTAGTCCGGAAGGTCTCCCTCGGCCAGCACCTCCTCGGCCCGGGCGCGCAGGGCGGGGCCGAAGTCCCAGTCGGAGTCCTGCATCAGGCGGCGGATCTCGCGGGCGGGGAAGTGGAGGATGCCGGGGTCGCGGTCGAAGCGCTCGGCGATCTCGGCCATCTCGCCGAAGCGGCCGGGCAGCGGCGCCTGGTCCTGGATGAGCCCCTTGGCGCGCAGCAGGTCGGTGGTGGCGGGGTCGGAGGTCCACGGGCGGCCGAACTCGTCCTCGTGGAAGAGCGCCTCCATCTTCAGGCGCGGACGCTGTCCTCCGGCGCGCGCGTCCTCCAGCGGGTAGCCGAGCGCGTGCCCCCAGGTGAAGCGGTAGTGCGGCGGCAGGCCGAAGGTCTGCTCGACGCCGCCGGGCCTGCGCCCGAAGGCGATCAGGATGCTGCCCACGCCCACCCCGACGCCGGCCGTGATGGCGTTCGCCACGGCCTGCCCGGTCTCGAAGCGCAGCAGGTTCTCGGTGCGCTCGGTCGGGAAGCTCATGAGCCGCGGCAGCGTCTGGGTCATCGTGAACTCGTAGTTCCACCCGTGGTACATGGCCATTCCGCCCGACAGCGACACGGTCGAGATCCCGTCCACGGCGCGCCCGTACCAGGCGTTGAGGTTCGTGAGCCAGATGATCAGGTGCGAGGCCTGGTTGATGATCTGGACGTTGAAGCCCGAGACGCACTCCTCCAGGTCGTCCCACACCGGGCAGGTCTCGCGGCGCACCACGATCGCCTCGGTGGCGTTGATGTTCCCCTGGCAGGAGGAGAGCCGCGCGGCCTGGAGCATGGTCTCGACCTTCCAGCGCTCGACCGTCCGCTCGGGGTCGAAGTAGCGGATGCTGCGCCGGTCGCCCAGCGCCCGCAGGACGGGCAGGTCGGGGACCTCCCCGGGTGTCGGTGTGCCCTCCGCCGCCCCTTCCGCCATGACCGCCCCCTCGGCTCGCCGGATCTGAGGCTCCGAAGCCAATCAGGTGGGCGCCGCCGCGGCCCGGCGCCGGCGTGGCAAGCTGCGCCGGTGCGCGAGCTGCTGCAGGTCGATCCCGGAACGCCCCTGGACCTGGCGGCGCGCCCGGCCGACGAGCGGTTCGGCTGGGATCGCGAGGAGGCCGAGGCGGCCACCGTGCGGCGCGCCGAGCGCCTGGCCGAGCTCGGCACCGAGCTGGCCGCCGACGGGCGCCGCGCCCTGCTCGCCGTCTTCCAGGGGCTCGACGCCTCGGGCAAGGACGGCGCGATCAAGCGCTGCATCGGCCCGCTCAACCCGATGATGGTGCGGACCCAGGGCTTCACGGCGCCGGCCGGCGAGGAGCTGCGGCACGACTTCCTCTGGCGCATCCACGCGGCCCTGCCGGGGCGGGGCCGGATCGGGGCCTTCAACCGCTCGCACTACGAGGACGTGCTGGTGCCGCGGGTCGAGCTGGGCCGGCCGGCGAGCGTCTGGGAGCCGCGCATCGCGGCCATCACGGCGTTCGAGCGGCACCTGGTGCAGGAGGGCACCGTCGTCCTGAAGTTCTTCCTGCACGTGTCGCGGGAGGAGCAGGCCGAGCGGCTGCGCGCGCGGATCGAGGACCCGCACAAGCGCTGGAAGTTCGACGCCGCCGACCTGGCCAAGCGGGCCCTCTACGACGACTACCTGGCCGCCTACGCGGACCTGCTGCGGCGCACCTCCACGCCCTGGGCCCCCTGGCACGTGGTGCCGGCCGATCGCAAGTGGGTGCGCAACCGGGTCGTCACCGAGGTGATGGTCGAGACGCTGGAGGCGCTCGACCTGAGGTGGAGCGATCTCTCCCCGGAGGTGCTGAAGGCGGCCCGGGCTCAGGAGTAGCGGGCAACCGCCGCCACCGGCCCGACCCGCCGTGCCAGCGGGTGGCGCAGCAGGTAGACGCTGGCGAGGCCCGCCCACTCGCCGTAGGGCGCCAGCAGCTCCGCCGTCTCCTCGGGGGCCGGAACCGCGCCGCGCTCGGCCG
This sequence comes from Miltoncostaeaceae bacterium, assembly GCA_033856535.1. GTDB lineage: Bacteria > Actinomycetota > Thermoleophilia > Miltoncostaeales > Miltoncostaeaceae > JAWVEV01. The sequence continues at coordinate 8,944 of JAWVEV010000121.1, forward strand.
CCAGGAGGCGCATGAGCCCGAGGTCGCCCACCAAGCCGTGGTCGTAGCGCCCGAGCCCGTAGATCGCGACGACCCCGGCCGACCAGGGCCCGAAGTCGCGCTCGCGGGCGATCGCCCGGACCATCTGCTCGCGCGGCCGCGTCGCCAGGCGCTCGAGCGCCGGCCCGCGGCACACCCGCACCAGCGCCGCGGCCCGGCGGGCGGCAAGCCCGGCGGCCCGCGCCCGGGCGGGGCTCAGCGCCGCCAGGTCTGCCTGCGCCGGCGGCAGGCGCAGCCCGTCGCGCTCGGCGGTGCAGGCGCGGAGCACCGCGGCGTGGACCCGCGCCGCGTCCTTCCATGCCACGAGCTGTCCGCAGGCGGCCGCCAGCAGCGCGTGCGCCGCGCCGCCCGCCAGGCGCAGGGGGCGGATCCCGGGCCGGCGCCGGGCCAGCTCGCGCAGGCGCGGGTCCTCACGCGCGATGCGCAGGAAGGGCGCCGGGTCGACGTCGAGCGCCAGCAGGAACCGCAGCCGGTCGTGCACCGCGCCGGCGTCGGCCGCCTCGTCCTCCCAGGTCGCGAGGGCGTCGAGCATCCCGTCGGGGCGCTGCACCACGCGAACCCGGACCGGGACGCCGGCGGCGAGGTCCCAGAGGTCCAGCACGCCCCCGCGCATGCTCCGGGTCCCGCCGGCCCTCCCCTCCACCGAGTCGGCCAGGCGGTAGGGAGGCGTCGGGCGGAGGGTGGTCTCGATGCGCACCCTCGCAGGGTACGGTCCCACGGCGACCGAACCGAGGAGGCGATGTGAGCGAGGCCGCAGGCGTGAAGGTGGACGGAGAGCGGGGCGTGAAGCCGACGATCGAGTTGCCGGGCGGGGAGCCGCCGCCGGCGCTGGTGATCCACGACGTGCGCGAGGGCGAGGGCGCGCCGGCCGAGCCGGGCGGGTACGTGAGCGCGCACTACGTGGGCCTGAGCTGGTCCAACGGGGCCCAGTTCGACGCCTCGTGGGACCGCGG
>JAWVEV010000122.1:0-2932 GCA_033856535.1 Miltoncostaeaceae bacterium
AGCTGCGCCGCCAGACCCTGACCGAGAACGCCGCGGTGCTGAGCGCCGCGGCGGGCGCGCTGCGCCGCTGCCTCGACGAGGGTGGGCGGGTGCTGGCGCTCGGCAACGGCGGCTCGGCGACCGACGCGATGGACGCGGTGGCCGACTTCAGCGAGCCCCCCGCGCGCTCGGGCTGGCCGGCACGGCGCGCCATCGACCTGACCTCCGATCCCGCGATCATCACCGCGATCGCCAACGACATCGGCACGGAGGCGATCTTTGCCCGCCAGGTCATCGCGCACGGGCGGCCCGGCGATGCGCTGCTGGCGATCTCCACCAGCGGCAACTCCGCCAACGTGATCGCGGCGCTCGCCGAGGCCCGCAACCGCGGCGTCGCCACGGTCGCCTTCGTGGGCTACGACGGCGGGCGGATCGCGGCCGAAGGGCTGGCCGACCACGTGATCGTCACGCGCTCCGAGCACATCCCGCGCATCCAGGAGGCGCAGGGCAGCGCCTGGCACGTCCTGCGGAGCCTGCTGTGACCACGCGCGTGCACGTGGAGGTGGACGGCGTGGTGCAGGGCGTCGGCTTCCGGCCCTTCGTCCACCGGCTGGCCACGGAGATGGGCCTCGCGGGGACCGTGTTCAACCACGCGCGCGGGGTGCGGATCGAGGCCGAAGGAGCGGTCGAGGCGGTCGACCGCTTCCTCGCCCGGCTGACCAGCGAGGCGCCCCCGCTGGCCTCGGTCGAGTCCCTGCGGGCCCAGCCCGCCACGCCGCTCGGCGAGGCGGGCTTCGCCATCGGCGGCTCGCTCGGCGGCTCGCCGGCCGCGCTGGTCACCGCCGACGCCGCCACCTGCGCGGACTGCCTGCGCGAGCTCGACGACCCCACGAACCGACGCTTCCGATACCCCTTCATCAACTGCACGAACTGCGGCCCCCGCTTCACGATCGTGCGCGGCGTCCCCTACGACCGGCCGAACACGACCATGGCGGGCTTCACGATGTGCGCCGCCTGCCAGGGCGAGTACGACGACCCGGCCGACCGCCGCTTCCACGCCCAGCCGAACGCCTGCCCGGACTGCGGACCACGGTTGTCGGCCCCGCTCGACGGGACCGTCGCGTACCTGCGGGCGGGTGGCATCGTGGCGCTCAAGGGCATCGGCGGCTTCCACCTCACCTGCCGCGCCGACGACGCCGGGGCCGTGGGCCGGCTGCGCTCGCGCAAGCGGCGCGAGGAGAAGCCGTTCGCGCTGATGGTCGCCGACGTGACCGCGGCCGCCGCGCTCGTGGAGCTCGGCGAAGCGGAGGTCGCGCTGCTGGCGTCCCCGGCTCGCCCGATCGTGCTGGCCCGGCGCCGGCGCTGGGCGCACGTCGCCCCGCAGGTCGCCCCGGGCGCGACCGAACTGGGCGTGATGCTGCCCTACTCCCCCCTGCACCACCTGCTGACCCGGGACCTGGACGTGCCGCTGGTGATGACGAGCGGCAACGTCAGCGACGAGCCGATCGCCTTCCGCGACGAGGACGCGCTGGACCGGCTGTCGGGCATCGCCGACGCCTTCCTGCTGCACGACCGGCCGATACACACGCGCACGGACGACTCGGTGGTGCGGGTCGTGCGCGGGCGCCCGGCGGTGCTGCGGCGCTCGCGCGGGTACGTGCCGGCGGCGCTCTCGCTCCCGATCCAGGCGGAGCGGCCGGTGCTCGCCTGCGGCGCCGAACTGAAAAGCACGTTCTGCCTCGCCAAGGGCGCGCGCGCGTGGGTCGGGCACCACATCGGCGACCTGCGCGACGCCGGGACGCTCGCCTCCTACCGCGAGGGCGTGGAGCACTTCGAGCACCTCTTCGCCGTCGCTCCGGAGGTGATCGCCCACGACCTGCACCCCGACTACCTGTCGACGGCGTACGCGCTCGAGCGCGAGGGCCTGGAGCTCGCCGGTGTCCAGCACCATCACGCGCACCTGGCCGCCTGCCTGGCCGAGCACGGCGTCACCGAGCGCGCCGTCGGCGCGATCTACGACGGCGCCGGGTACGGGCTCGACGGGACGGTCTGGGGCGGCGAGATCCTCGTCGGCGACCTGCACGGCTTCGAGCGCGCCGGGCACCTCAACACCGTCCGCCTGCCCGGCGGGGACGCCGCCGCGCGCGAGGGGTGGCGGATGGCCTGCGCCTGGCTGCTGGCCGCCGGCGAGGCCGCGCCCTTCAGCCTGTACAACGAGCGGTGGGACGCGGTCGAGCGGCTCGCCACCACCGGTTTCGCCTCCCCCGAGACGAGCTCCATGGGGCGCCTGTTCGACGCCGTCTCGGCCCTCTGCGGGATCCGCACCGAATCCGTCTACGAGGGGCAGGCGGCGATCGAGCTGGAGGCCGCCGCGGACCTGGGCGACCGCCGGGCGTACGCCTTCGGCCCCGACCTCGACGCCCGCCCCGTGATCGGGCAGATCGTCGCCGACCTCCGCGCCGGCCTGGCCCCGGGCCGGGTGTCGGCGCGGTTCCACCGGGCGGTCGCGAACGCCACCGCGGAGGCCTGCGCGGCGACCGGGCTCGGGCTGGCCGTGCTGTCGGGCGGCGTCTTCCAGAACCGCCTGCTGCTCGAGCTCACGGTCGACGCGCTGACGGAGCTCGGGCTGCGCGTCCTGACGCCCGAGCGGCTGCCGGCCAACGACGGTGGCATCTCCTTCGGCCAGGCCGCGATCGCGGCGGCGGCGCGATGACCGGGCTCGAGGCCTGCAGCGTCGCCCTCCTGCTCGGCGTGCGGCACGCCACCGACCCGGACCACCTGACCGCACTCTCCACGCTGGTGCTCGGGGAGGGTGAGAGCGCCGTGCGGCGCGCCGGCCGGCTCGGACTCGTGTGGGGCGCCGGCCACGCCGTGACGATCACGCTGCTCGGCCTCCCGGTCGTGCTCCTCGACGAGGCGCTGCCCGGCTGGGCGCAGCGGGGCGCGGAAACGC
>JAWVEV010000123.1:0-53658 GCA_033856535.1 Miltoncostaeaceae bacterium
CGAGCGCCGCGGCGGCGGCCTCGGCCGCGGCGCGGTGGGCGGCCCGCGCCGCCATGTCCTCCTGCTCGGCCGCGCGCGCCCGGGCGTCGGCCTCCTCCGCCGCCGCGGCGGCGCGCTCGGCCTCGCCGGCGGCCTCGGCCGCCTCCCGGGCGGCGGCGTCCAGCCGCTCGGCGGCGGCGCGCCGGGCCGCGGCCGCGCGCTCGGCGCGGGCGGCGGCCTCATCGGTGCGCTCGGAGGCCAGCTCGGCCCGTGCCGAGAGCCGGTCGGCGGCCGCGCGCAGGCGGTTGGCCCGGCCCTCGGCCGCCGCGGCGCCCTCGGCGGCCCGCGCGCGCTCGGCGACCGCGGCGGAGCGCGCGGCGCGGGCCGCCTCCAGGCGCTCCGCGTCCGTCGCCGCCGCCGCCAGCGCGGTCTCCTCGGCCGCCCGCGCCGCCGCGAGGGCCGCGGCCGCGGCCCGAGCCCGTGCCGCGCCGAGCGCCCGGCGCGCGGAGGCGATCTCCTCGTCGAGGGCGCCGGCGCGCTCGGCCGCGCGGGCCTGGCGCTCGAGCGAGCGGGTGCGCGACGAGATCTCGCCGGTGATGTCGCGCGCCCGGTCGAGCTTGTCGCCCACCCGGGCGAGCTTCTGCTCGGCCCGGCGGCGGCGGCGCTTGGCGACGGCCACCCCGGCCGCCTCGTCGACGATCGCCCGCCGGTCGGCCGGGCGGCTGGTGCAGAGGTCCTCCACCTGGCCCTGGCGCACGATGGCCAGCGCGTCGGGGCCGAGGCCGCGGGCCGCGAGGGCGTCCTGCACGTCCATCAGGCGGCAGGCCGAGCCGTTCATCCCGTAGTCGGCGTCGCCCGTCCGGGTGAGCCGGCGGGTCGCCTCGATCTCCCCGGCCCCGTCGCCGGCGGCCAGCGTGAGCGTGACCTCGGCCATCGCGGCGGGCCCGCGCTCGCCCCGGTCGCCGCCGCCGGAGTAGAGGACGTCGCCCATCGCGCCGGCGCGGAGCCGGCTGGAGCGCTGCTCGCCGAGCGCCCAGAGCACCGCCTCGGCCAGGTTGCTCTTCCCCGAGCCGTTCGGCCCGACCACCACGTTGACGCCCGGACCGAGCCGCAGCACCGTGCGGTCGGCGAACGACTTGAAGCCCCGGAGCGCGATCGCGTCGAGCATGGGGATGGCGCGCGGCCTCAGGCCGCGCCGGCCAGCTTCTCCAGCGCCTCGGTGGCGGCGGCCCGCTCGGAGGCCTGCTTGGAGCGCCCGCGGCCGCTGCCCATCTCCTCGCCGCCGACGAGGGCCCGGCTCTCGAAGGTGCGCTGGTGCGGCGGCCCCTCGGCCGCCACCAGGTCGTAGACCACCGCCATCCGGCGGCGCGCGGCCAGCTCCTGCAGGGCCGTCTTGGGGTCGCGCTGCCCGGGAACGGCGGCGTCGATGAGCGGCTTGAAGGCGGCCAGCACCGGGCCCTGCACGCCCTCCAGCCCCACCTCGAGCCAGGCCGCGCCGATGACCGCCTCGGCGATGTCGGCCTGCACCCCGGTGCGCGCCGCGAGCGCCGCGGCGGCGTCCTGGTGCTCGCGCGGCGCCTCGAGGATCATCGCGTCCGGGAGCCCGGCGGCCCGCGCGACGCCCGCGCAGGCCCGGTCGTTCACGATCGCCTGCCGCATCCAGGCCAGGTCGCCCTCGGTGGCATGCGTGTGCCGGCGCATCAGGTCGGCGGTGATCACCAGCTGGAGGACGCTGTCCCCGAGGAGCTCCAGCCGCTCGTACGAGCCCGCTCGGTCCTCGGCCCACGAGCGGTGGGTCAGCGCCTGCCGCCGCCGTTCGGGCGGCAGGGCCGCGAGAAGCGCCCCGAGCGGCGGGTCCGGAACGGCCGCCGCCGCGGCCGCCTGCGCGTGCTCAGCCGTTGTGCGCGAGCACGTAGTCGACCGCCTCCCCGACCGTCGAGATCTTCTCCGCCTCCTCGTCCGGGATCTTCATCTTGAAGCGGTCCTCCATCTCCATGATGAGCTCCACGAGGTCCAGCGAATCGGCGTTCAGGTCCTCCTGAAAGGACGATGCCTCGGTGACCTCGTCCGCGTCGACCCCCAGCTGCTCCACCAGGATCGCGCGAATCTCCTCAACGGCCTTCTGTCGGTCCAACTGAACTTCCTTTCGTCGCCCAGCTCAGCCGGCCGCGCAGGCCCTCGGCTGCGGAAACCTACAGCGGCCCCCGGACGGCCCGGGCGGCCTCAAGAACGGGGGCGATTCTACGCGGCTCCCGCTCTCTCGGCGTCCCCGGTCGCCAGGGCGGCCGCGAACTGCTCGACCAGCCCCTCGCGCGCGCCGCGCGCCGCGAGGCGCACCGCGTTGGCGATCCCGACCGGCGTGGCGTTGCCATGGCCGATCACGGCCAGGCCCCGGACGCCGAGCAGATAGGCGCCCCCGAAGGTGTTCGGGTCGGTCCGGTCGCGCATGCGCCGCAGCGAGGGCCGAACCAGGAGGCCGCCGATCCGGCTGACCAGGGTCGCCGAGACCGCCGCGCGCACCTCGCGCAGCAGGTACGAGGCCGCCCCCTCGTAGAGCTTCAGCACCACGTTGCCGGTGAAGCCGTCGGTGACCACCACGTCGGCCGCCCCGCCCGGGATGTCGCGCCCCTCCACGTTCCCGATGAAGCCCGGCGTGTCCGCCAGGAGGCCGTGCGCCGCCCGGACCAGCTCGTTGCCCTTCTCGGGCTCCTCGCCGATCGACAGCAGACCGACCCGCGGGCTGGCGACCCCCAGCACGTCCCGGGCGAAGAGGCGGCCCATGAGGGCGAACTGGCGCAGGTGCTCGGGGCGCGCCTCGGCGTTGGCGCCCACGTCGATGATCACGACCGGACCCGAGGAGCTCGGGGCGACGACCGCGATGCCGGGCCGCAGCACGCCGCGGACGCGCCGCATGTGGAGCGTGGCGGCGGCGAGCATCGCGCCGGTGTGGCCGGCCGACACCGCGCCCTGGGCCTTCCCGTCGCCGGCCAGGCGGCAGGCCACGGCCACCGAGGAGTCGGGCTTGGCGCGCACGGCGCGGGCGCCGTCCTCGTGTGAGGCGATGCGCTCGGGCGCGTGGACCAGCTCGAGGCCGGGGGCGCCGGCGCCCCCCTGGCGGCCGAGCTCCTCGCGCAGGACGGCCTCGTCCCCCGTGAGCAGCACCTGGATGCCCTCGGCGGCCACCGTCAGGGCGGCCGTCACCGGCGCGGCCGGGGCGTTGTCCCCGCCCATGCCGTCCAGGGCGATCCGGATCGGGCCGGGGGCCGTCACCGCGGCACCCGCGGGCCCGAGGGGCGTGCTACGGCTCGATCTCCACGACCGGGCGGCCGCGGTAGTAGCCGCAGACGCCGCACACGTGATGCGTGCGGACCGGGCTCTGGCAGCGCGGGCAGCGCCCGAGGCGCTCGGCGCCGATGGCGTGCGTGGCGCGGCGCGTGTCGCGGCGCTGCTTGGAGGTCTTGCGCTTGGGGACGGCCAATGTGGTTCCTCGCTCGGTCGGGCTCGCGGAAGGGTAGCGGACCGCGCCCATTCGGGCGCGGTGTAGGAATCCGCCTCGCGCTTCAGACGCTCTGCGATCTCCTCCAGCGCGCTCCAACGAGGATCGCTCTCCACGCTGACGCAGTCGCACCCGTCGGCGAGCGGCGTGCCGCAGGTCGGGCAGAGGCCGGCGCAGTCCTCGCGGCAGAGGATCGTCGCCGGCAGCGCCTCCACGATCGAGTCGCGCAGCCAGGTGCCGACGTCCAGCCGGCGGTCCTCCAGATAGACCGAGTCGAGGTCGTCGTCGAACGGGGCGTCCGCCGGGCGGCCGTCGGCGGCGAACTCGGTCGTGTCCACCGCGACCGGCACGCGGGCCTCGGCCAGGCAGCGCCAGCACGGGCCGACCAGCTCGGCCGACGCGCGGAGCCGCAGGTGCAGCCCGGACAGGGCGCGCACCACGTCGATCCGGGCGACCGGATCGGGCGGATCGGGCGCGTAGGACTCGCCGCCGAGTGACAGGCCCTCGACGGGGACGCGCGCCTCGACCACATGCGCCGCGCCGGGAGGGAGCTCCAGGCGGCGCAGGTCGAGGACGCCGCCGCGCAGCTCCCCCGGCCCGCGCTCCGGGCCGCCGGCCGAGGGTGAGGCGGCGGAGGCTACTGGGAGATGGTCTCCGCGGACATGGACTCGCGCTCGTCCGACTCGTCCTTGCCCTGGAGCCGCTCGCGGCCACGCTGGACGGCCTGGAGGAACTTGCCGAGGTTCACCTCGAGGGTCCCGAGGACCTCGTCGGCGTAGTCCTCGGCGCCCAGGCGCACCTCGCGCTCGCGCATCCGGGCCTCCTCGAGGATCTCGGCCGCCTCGCGCTCGGCGAGCTTCACGACCTCCTGCTGGGAGGCCTCGTAGGCCGCCTTCTCGCGCGCCTCGGCGAGGATCCGCTCGGACTCGCGCTTCGCCTCGGCCAGCATCTCCTGGCGCTCCTTGACGATCCAGCGCGCCTGCTTGACCTCCTCGGGGATCGTCGACCGCATCTGGTCGAGGAGGTCGTAGATGGCCTCCCGGTCGATGCGCACCTGATCCGTGAGCGGGACCGCCCGCGCGTTGTGGATCAGGTCGTCCATCTTGTCGATGAGCTCAAGTACGTCCACGAACCCTCCTTACGGGGCCGCTCCGGGGCGCAGACGGCTGCGCTCGCGGAGCGCCGCCGCCACCTGTGCCGGTACCCAATCGTCCACCGGCCCGCCCCACGTGGCGACCTCGCGGACGCCACTGGAGCTGATGAAGCTGAACTGCGGGGATGCCGGAAGGTAGACGGTTTCGATCTCGGCCGCCAGGTGCCTGTTGATCTGGGCCATCTGGAACTCGTAGTCGAAGTCCGAGATCGCTCGAAGTCCCTTGACCACGACGGACGCGCCGACGGACCGGGCATGCTCGGTGACCAGGCAATTGAAGCCTTCGACCCGGACGTTGTCCAGATGGGCGACGCTCGCCTCGATGAAGCCGACGCGCTCGTCGGCGTCGAACATCGGGCGCTTGCGGACCGATCCGGTGACCACCGAGACGACGACCGTGTCGAACAGGCCGGCGGCCCGCTCGATGATGTCCAGGTGGCCCAGCGTGACCGGGTCGTAGGTGCCGGGGCAGATCGCGATCTTCCCGCTCACGCGGTTGCGCCGATCCGGATCACGCTGACCCCGGTGTTGCCGTAGACCCGGTCCACGCGGCCGCTCGCGGGCAGATCCTCGAGCGCCGGCGGCGGGTCGGCCGCGTCGTGCTCGACCACGACCACCGCGCCCGGCGCCAGCAGCGGCAGGAGCGCCGGGCCGAGCGACTCGGCGATCCGCGGCAGCAGCCGATACGGCGGATCGAGCATCGCCACACCGTACACGTGGCCCCCGGCGCGCTCGGCGGCGAGCGCCCGGCGCCAGTCGGCCACCACCACCCGGGCGCGGTCCTCCAGCCCGAGCGCGAGCAGGTTGCCCTGGATCGTCGCCGCCGCCCGCGGCGAGCGGTCCACGAGCGTGGCGTGCGAGGCGCCCCGCGAGAGCGCCTCCAGGCCGAGCGCGCCCGAGCCGGCGAAGAGGTCGAGGACCGCGGTGGGCTCGAGCGGACCGACCAGGTTGAAGATCGCCTCGCGGACGTTGTCCGCGGTCGGCCGGGTGGCGCGGCCGCGGGGGGCCTTGAGGGGGTGGCCGCGGTGGGTGCCGGCGACGATGCGCATCACGCGTCCAGGAGTCGGGGGAAGGCGGCGAAGCGCTCGAGCACCGCCGCGCGCAGCAGAGCATGCTCGGGGCGCTCGAGGCGCGGATCCTCGGCCAGGGCCCGCCGGGCGACGTGGCGGGCCTCGGCCAGGGGCCGGCGGTCGCGCGCGAGCCGCGCGAACACCAGGTCCGTCGGCCCGGCCTGGCGGACGCCCATGATCGCCCCCTCCCCGCGGATCTCGAGGTCGAGCTCGGCCAGCCGGAAGCCGTCGGTCGTCTGGGTGAGCGCCTCGAGCCGGCGGGCGGCGTCCTCTCCGCCCCCCTCGGCGAAGAGCAGGCAGATGCCCGGGTGGAGGCCGCGGCCGACCCGGCCGCGCAGCTGGTGCAGCTGGGCCAGGCCGAAGCGGTCGGCGCCCTCGATCAGCATCACGGTCGCGTTCGGGACGTCGATGCCCACCTCGACCACCGTGGTCGCGACCAGCAGGTCGGTGCGGCCCTCGGCGAAGTCCGCCATCGCGGCGCGCTTCTCGTCGGTCTTCTGGGCGCCGTGGGCCAGGCCCACCCGGAAGGCCGCGAACGGGCCGGCCGTGAGCCGGGCGGCCTCCGCCGTGGCGGCGCGGGCCTCGGCCACCTCCCCCTCCTCCACCATGGGGCAGATGACGTAGGCCTGGCGGCCCGCGCGCAGCTCGGCACGCACCCGGTCGTACGCCGCCTCGCGGTCGGCCTCGCGCACCCAGCGGGTCTCGACGGGCGCCCGCCCCGGCGGGCGCGACCGGATCGTGGAGATCGCAAGGTCCCCGTATGCCGTCAGGGCCAGCGTGCGCGGGATCGGCGTGGCGGTCATGTAGAGCAGGTGCGCGGCCGTGCCCGCGGCCGTCGCGCCCTCGGCCCGGTCGGCCAGCGCGTGGCGCTGCTCGACCCCGAAGCGGTGCTGCTCGTCGACCACGACCAGGCCGAGGCGGGCGAACCCGACCCCCTCCGAGAGCAGCGCCTGGGTGCCCACCGCGATCGGCGCGGTGCCGGTGCGAAGCGCCATGAGGCGGCGCTCGCGCTCGGCGCGCGGCACCTTCCCGGTGAGCAGGAGCGGGGCGATCCCCGCCGGCGCCAGCACCGCGTCGAGCGTGTGCAGGTGCTGCTCGGCGAGCGTCTCGGTGGGGACCAGCAGGGCGGCCTGGGCGCCGGCCTCGACGGCCTGCACCATCGCGAGCACCGCCACCAGGGTCTTCCCCGATCCCACCTCGCCCTGCAGCAGCCGGCGCATCGGCTGGGGCCGCTCCAGGTCGCGGCCGATGCGAAGCGCCGCCCGGCGCTGCTCGAAGGTGAGCTCGAACGGCAGCGCCGCGAGCACGGCCGACGCCATCGCGCCGGTGCCGCGCAGGGGCGCCGCGGCGCGCCGGCCCTCCTCGTGGCGCTTCACCGCCAGGAGGCCGAGCTGCAGGACGATCAGCTCCTCGAGCACCAGCCGGCGGCGGCCGCCCCGGGCGTCGTCCCGGTCGCGCGGGAAGTGCATCGCCACGAGGGCGTCGGCCGCGCTGCCGATCCTCAGGCGGTGCCGGATCGCGGCCGGCAGGAGCTCGTGGGCGGCGCGCGCCAGCGGCCGGGCCAGGTCGACCAGCTCGCGGATGCGCCGCGGCGACATCTCCTCGGTCGCCGGGTAGACCGGGACCAGGCCCTGGGTGTGGAGCCCCTCGGAGCCGGCGCCGCCCAGCACCTCGTGGCTCTTGACCACCAGGTCGCGCGGCGCGCCGGGGCCGACCTTGCCGCGCAGGAGCAGCTCGTCGCCCGGCTGGAGCATGTGCGCGAGATGGTCCTGGTTGAACCAGGTGGCGGCCATGCGGCCGGTGGCGTCGGCCACGGTCGCCCGCACCAGGCGAAGGCGCCGGCGCCGCGTGGGGCGCACCGCGATCGACTCGAGCCGGACCCGCACGGTGGCCTCCTGGCCCGGCACGAGGTCGGCCACCGCCCGCGCCGCCTCGTCGTAGCGCTCGTACCGGGCGGGCAGGTGCGTCAGCAGGTCGCCGACCGTCTCGATGCCGAGCGCGGCGGCGCGCCGCGCGGTGGTCGGCCCGACGCCCGGGAGCTCCGTCAGGGGAGCGCTCCAGCGGCCGGGGTCGGGCCGTCGCGGCGGCGGCGGCGCCGGCCAGGAGGCGCCTCGCTCGGCGCCGAGCGGGGGCGGCAGGGAGATGGTCACGGTTGCGCGGGCCAGACCGGAGCGAGCATAATGCGCCGCTCGGCGGCATCCGCCGGCATCGCCCACTTCCTGGAGGACCCATGGCCAAGGTCTGCGCCGTCTGCGGCAAGGCCCCCAAGTTCGGCAACAACCGCAGCCACTCGATGCGGGCGACCTCGCGGCGCTTCGACCCGAACGTCCAGAAGGTGCGCATCCTCCAGGACGGCGCGCCGGTGCGGGCCTACGTCTGCACGCGCTGCCTGAAGAGCGGGAAGGTCCTCAAGGCCGTCTAGGGGCCCGTCATCCGGGCCCCTCGCGCCGGCCCCCGGAGGGGGCTACCAGCGCACGGTGAGCGTGACCGAGCCCGCGAAGGGCGCCCGGACCCTGACGGTCCAGGTGTACCGCCCGCGCGGCAGCCGCTCGTAGGACGCCTCGCAGTAGAGCGACCCCGCCGCGCCCTCGCAGCCGGCGGTCCTGGTGTCGATCAGCGGCTCGGTCGACCGCGGCGCCGTCTTCCCCGACAGCGAGAGCCGGGCCCGGGACGAGGTCGGGGTCCGCAGCAGGACCCGGAAGGCCGGCGCCTTCTTCGGGCTCACCGTGACGCTGAAGCTCGCGGTGGTGCCGCCGGGCACGTCGAGCGTGACCGTCTTGGCGCCGGCCAGGGCCGTGGCCGGCGCGATGGCGAGCGTCACGAGCGCGGCGATGGTCGGAATGCGGCGGCGCGGCACGATGGTCCTCCTGGGTCGTCGGGGCCGGATCGCCGGCCCCCGCAACCGTATCCCGTGCGGGCGCCGCTCAGCGGCGGCTCGCTACTCGTCCCAGGCCTGGATGATGTGCGCCCGCGTGATCAGGCCGCCGCGGTGCTCGAGCATGATGTTTCCGACCACCAGCTGGCCGGTCGGGTACTCGCAGACCAGCGTGATCGCCGCGCGCTCGCCGTCGGCGACGGCGGCCGTGACGCGGTGCTGCAGCCCCTCGGTGGCGTCGGTCAGCGCGAAGGTCATCGCCTCGCGCCCGCGCGCCCGGAACGGCGTCCCCGGCCGGTTGCGCTCGTCGACCACCTCGAGCTCCACGTCCTCGGCGAACAGCGCGACGGCCGACGCGACGTCCTTGGCCGCGATCGCGGCCCGGAGCGCGTCCAGATCCAATCCGGTCCCGACGGTCATCTCCCCTCCTCCTCGGTCGTTCCCCATACCGGGAAGACTCGGAGGCGCGACGGACGTTACGCCCGGAGCGTCGTGAGGATCCAGCTCCGGTAGGCCGCGACGCTCGTGTAGAAGGTCGGGCTCGAGTCGCCGCAGGGGCCGGCGCTGACCACGCCGATCACCATCGGAGGGCCGTCCCGCCGGGCCAGCGGCCCGCCGCTGTCGCCCTCGCAGGCGGCGGCGTCGTGACGCTTCGGCAGGGTGGCGCAGATCACGTTCGAGGGGGCGCCGAAGCGGCCGCAGGCGGAGGCCGACATGAGGCTCACGCGGCCGTCCAGGAGCTCCTCGCTGAGCGTCTCGCCCCAGGGGTCGATCGAGCCCCACCCGGCGATCCAGGCGGCCCCGGAGGTGCGGCCGAGCGTGCGGATCGGCGCCGGCAGCGCGGCCGGGCGGCCGGCGGTGACCGGGCGGGAGAGGTGGAGCAGGGCCATGTCGCGGCCGCGCACCGCGGCGCCGGTCGGGCGCCGCCCGGGCGCGACGACGACCCGGTCGACCGGGATCCGGTCGGCGTCGGCGATCGCCTGGAGCTTGCTGACCCCGGAGGCCACCTGGAGCTCGGACGCCGGGACGAACTTCCCGCCGACCTCCACGCAGTGGGCCGCGGTCATCACCCAGCGGCGGTTGATCAGCGTGCCGGCGCAGAACTGGGCGTCCATCGGGTCCGCCTCGTTCGCGTCGAGGACGGCCACCACGAACTCCCAGCGCGCCATGTCGGCGCGCTCGCCTCCGATGACGGCCTTCCCGGCCGGCGCGAGCGTGAGGAAGGCGAGGGCGACGGCGAGAGCCGTCGCCCAGAGCCACCCGCCCATCCTTGGGCGATGCGGGTACTCCATACCTCAAGAAGGTAGGGGCGGCCCGGAGACCCGTCACTGGCCAGGGGAGCGGTCCGGGCCTGGTCGTCCGGGGGGCGTTCAGACCGACGTGTTCAGACCGCCGCGTTCAGGCCCGAGCGGCCGCCCCGACGAGGTTCGCCATCACCACGGCGGCATCGGCCGCATCCGCGCCGGCGTTCCCGACCGACCCGCCGGCGCGCGCCTCGGCCTGCGCCATCGTCTCGCAGGTGAGCACGCCGAAGGTGCACGGGACGCCGGTCTCGAGGCCGGCCTGGAGCAGCCCGGTCGAGGCGGCGCCGGCCACGTGGTCGAAGTGGGCCGTCTCGCCCCGGATCACGACGCCGAGGCCGATCACCGCGGCGTAGCGGCCGGTGCCGGCGAGCGTCTTCGCCGCGAGCGGTACCTCGAAGCAGCCGGGCACCCAGTGCACGTCGAGCCCGTCCCCGGCGAGCCCGGCGGCCGCGAGGCGCTCGCGCGCGCCGTCCAGCAGCCGGCGCGCCAGGTCCTCGTGGAAACCGGCGACCACGGCGGCCATGCGGACGCCCGGACGCTCGAGCCGCGGAGGCGGCGGCGGAGCGCCCGTCCGGCTCAACCCGAGCCCTCCCGCTCCCGCCCGTCGGCGTCGAAGCGCAGGTCCTGGTGGTGGAGGATGTGGCCCATCTTGTCGCGCTTGACCTGCAGGTAGCGCAGGTTCTCGCCGCCGGGGCGCATCTCGATCGGCACCCGGTCGGTCACCGACAGGCCGTAGCCCTCCAGGCCCACGATCTTCTTCGGGTTGTTCGTGAGCTGGCGGATGGTGGTGAGCCCCAGGTCGACCAGGATCTGGGCGCCGATGCCGTAGTCGCGCAGGTCCGGCGGGAAGCCGAGCTCGAGGTTGGCCTCGACCGTGTCGCGGCCGTTGTCCTGCAGCTCGTAGGCCTTGAGCTTGTTCAGCAGGCCGATCCCGCGGCCCTCCTGGGCGATGTAGAGCAGCACCCCGCGGCCCTCGTCGGCGATCATCCTCATGGCCGCCTTCAGCTGCTCGCCGCAGTCGCAGCGCTGCGAGCCGAAGACGTCGCCGGTGAGGCACTCGGAGTGCACCCGGACCAGCACGTCCTCCGCGCCGTCCACCTCGCCCATGACCAGGGCCAGGTGGTGCTTGCCGTCGATGATGCTCTTGTAGCCGATCGCGCTGAACTCGCCGAACTCGGTGGGGAGGCGGGCCGCGGCGCCGCGCTCGATGAGGCGCTCGGTGCGCCGGCGGTGCTCGATGATCTGGGCGATCGTGATCATCTTCAGGCCGTGCTCGGCGGCGTAGGGCACCAGGTCGGGCACGCGCGCCATCGTCCCGTCGGGCAGCGCCACCTCGCAGATCACGCCGGCCGGGATCAGGCCGGCCATCCGGGCCAGGTCGACGCCGGCCTCGGTGTGCCCGGCGCGCTCCAGCACCCCGCCCGGCCTGGCCCGCAGCGGGAAGACGTGGCCGGGCTTGACCAGGTCGCTCGGGCCCGAGCTCGGGTCGATCGCGACCATGATCGTGCGCGAGCGGTCCGGCGCCGAGATGCCCGTGGAGGTCCCCTCCTTGGCCTCGATCGCCTCCATGAAGGCCGTGCCGTGCGTCGCCTCGTTCTGGCGCACGCTGACCTGCAGGCCCAGCTGCTCGCAGCGCTCCTGGGTGAGCGCCAGGCAGATCAGCCCGCGGCCGTTGGTCATCATGAAGTTGACCGCCTCGGGCGTGGCGAACTGCGCCGCCATCACGAGGTCGCCCTCGTTCTCGCGGTCCTCGGAGTCGCATACGACCACCATCCGCCCGGCCCGGATCTCCTCGATGGCCTCGGCGACGCTCGCGAAATGCACGGCGGCAGTGCTCATTGGACTCCTCGGGACGGTCCGTACGGCGCGACGAGCGCCTCCACGTATTTTGCCACCATGTCCGATTCCAGATTCACCGGCCTTCCGACGGCCCCGGGACCCAGCGTCGTGACGGCCATCGTGTGCGGGATGAGGGCCACGGTGAAGGCGTCGGATCCGCGGGCCGCGACGGTCAGGCTCACCCCGTCGACGGCGATGCTCCCCTTCTCGACGACGTAGCGCAGGATCACGGCGGGCGCCTCGACGACCAGCAGGACGCTCGTCCCCTCGGGATCCGCCGATCGCACCCGCCCGACGCCGTCGACGTGCCCCTGAACGATGTGGCCGCCCAGGCGCCCGCCGGCCGGAAGCGCGCGCTCCAGGTTGACCGGGTCCCCGGGGGCGAGCGACCCGAGCGCGGTGCGCCGGAGCGTCTCGGCGACGCAGTCGACCGCGACCAGGTCGCCGTCGAGCTCGACCGCCGTGAGGCAGGCGCCGTTCACCGACAGCGAGTCGCCGATGGCCATGTCCTCGGTGACCAGCGGCGCGGCGATCTGCAGCCGCGCGCCGCCGCCCTCCTCGGGCGCGATCTCCTCGACCCGCCCGATCTCCTCCACGAGGCCCGTGAACATCCGGAAAACCTACGCCCCGGGGAGCGGCCGGAGCCGACCGGTCACGAGCAGGTCCTCCCCCACCGGGACCACCGCCGTCCCGAGCAGGCGCGGCGCGTCGGCCAGGCGGTCGACGCCGGGGTCCCCGAGGCCGCCGGGCGCCGCGGCGCCGCCGATGAGCTTCGGGGCCAGGAACCAGGCCACCCGGTCCACCGCGCCGGCGGCGACCATCGCCGCCGCGAAGCCGCTGCCGCCCTCGACGAGGAGCGACTGCACCGGCTCGGCCCGCGCGCCGAGCGCGTCGAGCCCGGCGGCGATCCGCTCCGACATGCTGCCCGGCACCTGCAGGATCTCGACGCCGGCCGCCTCCAGCGCCGCCACGCGCTCGGCCGGCGCCCACGGGGCCGCCACGACCAGCACCGGCAGCTCGCGGGCCGTCCGCGCCAGCGCCGAGTCGGCCGGCAGGCGGGCCGAGGAGTCCCAGACGACCCGCATCGGCTGGCGCACCTCGCCCTCCACGTCGCGCGCGGTGAGCCGCGGGTCGTCGGCCAGGGCGGTCCCGAGGCCGACCGCGACGGCGTCGTGGTCGGCGCGCCAGCGGTGGACCAGGGCCCGCGAGTCGGGCCCCGAGATCCACTGGCTCTCGCCGGTCGCCGTCGCGACCTTGCCGTCGAGGCTGGTGGCGAGCTTCAGCGTCACGTGCGGGCGCCGCGTGACCGCCCAGGTGAGGAAGGCCGCGTTGAGCTCGCGGCAGGCCTCGGCCTCGGGCCCCTCGGCGACGGCCACCTCGAGGCCGGCGGCGGCCAGGATGCGGACGCCCTGCCCCCGCGTGCGCTCCAGCGGGTCGAGCGTCCCGATCACGACGCGGGCCACGCCGGCGGCGAGCAGCGCCTCGGTGCAGGGCGGCGTGCGGCCGTGGTGCGAGCAGGGCTCGAGGGTGCAGACCACGGTGGCGCCGCGGGCCGCGTCACCGGCGTCGCGCAGGGCCACGGGCTCGGCGTGCAGGCGCCCCGGCCCCTCGTGCCAGCCCTCCCCGACGACCGTCCCCTCGCGCAGCACGACCGCGCCCACCAGCGGGTTCGGGCTCACCATCCCCCGCGCCCGCAGGGCCAGCTCGCGCGCCCGCGCGAGGGCCCCGAGCTCGGCCTCGGTAGGGGTCGGTCTCACCCCGCGGCCAAGCCCGCCAGGTCCGCGTAGGCGGCGACCGGATCCGGCGCGCCGAAGATCGAGGAGGCCGAGACGAAGAGCTGGGCGCCGGCGTCGCGGGCGGCCGGCAGCGTGGCCGCGCCGATGCCGCCGTCCACCTCGATGACCGCGCGGCCGTCGAGCAGCGCCGCCAGCCGGCGCACCCGGTCCGGGGTGCGCGCGATGAACGCCTGCCCGGCGAAGCCCGGGTTCACCGCCAGCACGTTGACGTAGTCGAGCTCGTCGACCAGCTCGGCGACGCCCTCGACCGGGGTGCCGGGGTTCAGCGCCAAGCCGGCCAGGCAGCCCGCCTCGCGGATCGTCCCGAGCAGCCGGTGCGGGTGCGGGTCGGCCTCCAGGTGGACGCTGATCGCGTCGGCGTGGGGCGCGAAGAGCGGGATCAGCTCGCCCGGCCGCGACACCATCAGGTGCACGTCGATCGTGCCGCCGGCGTCGCGCACCGGACCGGCGAGCGCCGCCGTGAGGCCCGGGCCCAGGGTCAGGTTCGGGACGAAGTGCGCGTCCATGACGTCGACGTGGAAGGCCCGGGCGCCGCCCGCGAGCAGCGCGTCGACCTGGTCGCCGAGGCGCAGGAAGTCCGCCGACATCACCGACGGCAGCACCTGCGGGGGCGCGAAGGGGGCCATCAGCCCGTCCGCAGCATGGCGACGAAGAACCCGTCGGTGCCGTGGCGGTGCGGCAGGGTGCGCAGCGCGCCCTTCAGGTCGGGATCGGCGAGCCCGGGGAAGCGGTCGGAGAGGTCCTCCAGGCTCGCGCCGGAGGCGGTCACCACGTCCTCGTTCTCCTCGCGGAGCAGGGTGCAGGTGGAGTAGACGACCCGCCCGCCGGGCCGCACGGACTCGAGCGCCCGGGTCAGCAGCGCCCGCTGCAGCTCGACCAGCGGCGGGAGCGCGTCCTCGCGCCGGCGCCAGCGCGCGTCGGGCCGGGAGGCCAGCACGCCCAGGCCGGTGCAGGGCGGGTCGACCAGGGCCGCGTCGAAGGGCCCGTCGAGCTCCACGGTGTGCGCGTCGCCCTCGATCACCCGCAGCTTCGCGCCCATTCGCCGGGCCAGCGCCCGCAGCGTCTGCGCGCGGGCCGGGCGCAGCTCGACCGCGGTCAGCTCGGCGCCGTTGCGGGCCAGGGCGGCGAGGTGGGTTGCCTTGGCGCCGGGCGCGGCGCAGAGGTCGAGCACCCGCTCGCCCGGCTGCGGCGCCAGGACCCGCGCGGGGAGCATCGAGGCGCGGCTCTGGCCGATCACGAGCCCCTTCGCCCAGGAACGGGAGTCCTGCAGCGCGAAGGGCCCCTTCACCACGTAGGCCTCGGGAATCAGCGGATCGCGCTCCCATCCCTCCGGCAGCTCGGCCTCGAGGCCGGCGCGCGGCCCGCGGAGCGGGTTCCAACGGACGGCCGACTCGGCCGGCTCGCTGGCGGCGGCCATCACGCCGGCCGCCTCGTCGCCGAGCGCGGCGACCAGCCGGCGGGCGATCCAGTCGGGCATCGAGTGGCGCAGGGCGAGCTCCTCCGGGCGGCTCCCGCCGAGGCCGGCCAGCATGCCGGGCGCCTCGGCGGCGACGCGCCGGAGCACCGCGTTGACCAGGCCGGCGCGCGCGGACGCGCGCGCCCCCGAGCCGCGCAGCGCCCGAGCCTGGCGGACCGCCTGGTCGACGGCGGCACGGTCGGGCACGCCCTCGCTGAAGGCGATCTCGTAGGCGCCGATCCGCAGGATGTCGCGCAGCGGCGCCTCCAGGGCGGCCGGGCGATCGAGCGCGCCGTCGATGAGCCAGTCGAGCGTGCGCCGGCGCTGGACCGCGCCGTAGCTCAGCCGGGTGGCCTGGGCGCGCTCGCGCGGGTCGAGCCCGGCCCGCCGCACCTCGCCGTCGAGCGCCCGGTCCGCGTACGCGCCGCCGTCGACGCGCCGCAGCACGCGCAGCGCGACCGCGCGCCCCTCCGAGACTCCGCCCTCCCCCATCAGGTGGCCTGCCCCAGCGCGAGCGCGCCGCGGTAGCCGCGCAGGAAGGTCGCCGCGGGCATGCGCGTGCGCCCCGGCGGCTGCAGCTCGAGCAGCTCGAGCCCCTCGTCGGCGGTCCCCATCATCAGCCGTCCCCCCTCCTCGGCCGAGAGACCCGGCGCGACATCGCGGCCCAGCGGCCGTGCGGTCCAGACCTTGAACGGCCGGCCGTCGATCACACACGTGGCGCCGATGTGGGGCGCGAGGGCGCGCACGCGGTCGGCGAGCTCCCGCGCGGGCCGCGCGGGGTCGAGCCCGCGGTCGGCCGCGGTGATCTTCGGCGCCATCGAGATGCCCTCCTCGGGCTGTGGGGTGCTGCGCAGCCGGCCGGCCGCCAGGTCGTCCACCGCGGCCACGAGCATCGGCGCCCCGAGGGCCGAGAGCCGGGAGGTGACCTCGCCCCCGGTCTCCTCCGGGCCGACCGCGATGGCGGCGGCCCCGATGATCGGGCCGGTGTCCATGCCGGGGTCCATCTCCATGATCGTGACGCCGGTGCGGTCGACCCCGTCCATCAGCGCCCGCTCGACCGGCGCCGCGCCGCGGTAGGCGGGGAGCAGGCTGAAGTGGACGTTGAGGCAGGGCCAGCGATCGAGGATCCCGGCGCGCAGGATCTGCCCGAAGGCGACCACGCAGAGGGCCTC
The DNA here is from genome assembly GCA_033856535.1 of Miltoncostaeaceae bacterium. Classification (GTDB taxonomy): domain Bacteria; phylum Actinomycetota; class Thermoleophilia; order Miltoncostaeales; family Miltoncostaeaceae; genus JAWVEV01. Next base: position 16,141 of record JAWVEV010000123.1, read on the forward strand.
GGCGCCCGAGGCCGCGATCGACGCGATCGCCTCCTCGGCGTTGATCGACTTCGGCCGGATCACGGGGATTCGCAGCTCCTCGGCGGTCGCCGCGACCGGGGTCGGCCGGGCCGACCCGGAGCGACCCACGGGGCGGTCGGGCTGGGTGACGACCACGGTCACGTCGTGGTCCGAGGCCGCCAGCGCGCGCAGGGGCTCGATCGCCGCCGCCGGGCTGCCCGCGAACGCCAGCCTCATGGGGTCAGCCCCCGTTGCGAAGGGCCCGCAGGGCCTCCCGCCGCTGCTCCGGCGTCGTCCGGTCGAGGATCAGCACGCCGTCGAGGTGGTCGACCTCGTGCTGGATCACCCGCGCCGCGAAGCCCTCGGGCTCGAGCAGGAGCGGCTTGCCGGCGAGGTCCTGGGCCTCGACCCGGATCGCCACCGGCCGCGAGACCTCCACCGCGATCTCGCCGAGCGAGAGGCAGCCCTCCTCGGCGACGTCCTCCTCGTCGGAGCGCCACACGATGTGCGGGTTGCAGAGGGCGATCACCGGGCCGTCGCCGTCGGGGCGCAGGACCATCAGGCGGCGCAGCGAGCCGACCTGCGGGGCGGCGAGGCCCACGCCGGCGGCGTCGCGCATGATCGCGCCCATCCGCTCCACGTCGTCCCGGAGCGTCTCGTCGAACGCCGTGATCTCGAGCGTGGGCGTCCGCAGCACGGGGTCGCCGAACTGGCGGATCTGCGTCAGCGCCTGGAGGCGCCGGCGCTCGAGGACGGGGTCGTCGATCTCTCGGGAGGGCATGGGGGGACGATGCTAGCAATCGGCCGGAGGCGCGCCCGGCGGCGCGCGGCGCCGGTCAGATCGGCAGCACTCCGGCGGGTCGCGCGGCCGACAGCTCCCGGGCATAGCGGGCCGGGGCGCCGCCCCCGCCGGACACGATCAGCGCCCGCGGGCCGTCCGGGCCGTCCTCGATGAGCAGGGCCCATTGGTCGCTGCCGCCGGACATGTCGAACGGGCGGCGGGCCACCAGCCGCACCGAGCGCCCGTCGGCGCCGGCGACCGGCGCCACCAGGTAGCCGTCGGCCTCGAGCGCGGCGGCCACGGCCGCGATCGCCGGCTCGGGCCGGCCGTCGAGGGCCGTGACCTGCGCCTCCCCGACCAGGGCGCCCACCGCGTGGCGCCCCGGCGCCAGCCCGGGGACGAACGAGGCGTCGACCGCGGCGGCGGGGACCGCGCGGCCGTCGGGGCCGGGCACCGTCGGCCGCGGAGCGACCGCGACCGCGGCGGGCTCGGTCGGCCCGGCGGGGCCGTCGCCCAGGCCGCCGATCGTGAGCGCGGCGGCGGCCCCGACGCCGGTCACCGCGAGGGCCGCCGCGGCGGCGAGCGGCGCCAGCCGGCGCCTGCGCACCGCCGGGAACAGGAGCGTCGGCGCCAGGCGCGGGTCGCCGGGCGCGGCGGCACGGGCCAGGGCGGCGGCGAAGGCGCCGGCGCTCCGGTGGCGGTCCGCCGGATCCTTGGCCAGCCCGCGCGCGAGCACGGCGTCGACCTCGCGGGGCAGTCCGGGCCGCACGGCGGACGCGCGCGGCGGCCTCCCGTGAAGGTGGGCGTGCAGCAGGGCCGCCACGTTGGCGGCGCGGAAGGGCGGCCGCCCGGTGAGCGCCTCGAAGGCCATGACCGCGAGCGCGTAGCGGTCGGCCTCGGGTCCCGGGCGCCGGCCGGCGATCGCCTCGGGGGCCACGAACCCGGGCGTGCCGATCAGGCGCCCGTCGATCCCCGTGGTCGAGGTGACCGTACCGCGGACGATGCCGAAGTCCGACAGCCAGACCGCGCCGCCGGTGTCCAGCAGGACGTTGCCGGGCTTCACGTCCCGATGGAGGCGCCCCTGGCCGTGGGCCGCGTCGAGCGCCGCGGCGACGCCCTCCAGGATCCGCACCGCCTCGTCCAGCGCCAGCGGCCCGGCCGCGAGCCGGTCGGCGAGGGTGCCCTCGCGGGCCAGCGGCATCGCCAGGTAGGCCGTCCCGCCCGCCTCGCCGGCGTCCAGGATCGGGACGATGTGCGGCCCCTCGAGCGCGAGCAGGGCGTCGAGCTCGCGCCGGAAGCGCCCGCGAAATCCCGGCTCGGCCCAGGCGTCCGCGCGCACGACCTTCAGGGCGGCGATCCGCCCGTCGGCGCGGTGGCGGGCCCGGTGGACCGTCGCCTGCCCGCCCGCGCCGATCCGCTCCTCGACCAGCCACGGGCCGATGGCCCGCCCCGGTCTCAGGTCGCTCACCGCCGCGCCGGCAGCAGGCTCCGGGCCGCCGCCACCGCCCAGCTGCGTGCCGCGCTCCAGTCGTCCGGCGAGGCGATCGCCAGCGCCTGGCGGCCGTCGCCCGCGTCGGTGAAGCCGGGGCCTCCGGTCGCGCCGGTCACCTGGACGGCGAGCCCGCCGCCGCGCAGCAGGATCTCCACCGCCGGGTCGCCGGTGCGCGGGAAGACCACCCGCGCCGCGCCGGCCTCGGACTGGATCAGCGGCGCCGGAGAGAGGTCGTTCAGGTCGAAGAAGATCGCCGCCAGCACGGGGCGCAGCTCGGCCGGGACCAGCGGCATGAGCCCCTCGAGGCGGTAGAGCTCGGCCACGCGCGGGGTGAGGAAGTACTCGGCCTCGCGGAGCAGGAGCAGGTCGGTGCCGGTCGCGCCGCCGCGCTCGGGCCGCTCCTGGACCCAGTCGCGCACGCGCAGCCAGCTCCGGTGACGCACGGTCCACCCATCACCGGCCGCCCCCGCGAGCGCCTCGGGCTCGCGCCGGTCCGGGGTCAGCGCGACCAGGATGCGCCGGTCCTTGGCCTCGGACAGGCCCGTGCCCACCTGGCGGAGGCGCTCCGCCTCGTCGCCGGCGAAGGCCAGGCTGCTCTGCACCACCAGGGTCCAGCCGGCGCCGCGCGCCACGATGTCCGCCAGCCCGTCGCCGTCGCCGAGCGGCCGCTGCTCGCGCACCAGGATCGCGTCGGCCCCCGGAAGCTCCTCGCCGGACAGCTCCTTGACCAGCGCGGTGCGCGTGTCGGGCCCGCCGAGGGCGAGGAGCGTCGAGAGGATGTGCGACCACTGCTCGCGCGGATCGCCGGACGCCTCGAACAGGCGGGGAACGGGCATGGACTGCGGCCTCCTGGGGGCGGGGCGGACGAGCGCGAAGGGTAGCGGACCCCCCTCCCCGCACGGCCCGCATCCCGGTTCGCGGACCGAGGCGCCGGCATCGCCACCGCGCCGCCGCCGGCCCCGGTGCGGGGCCGGCGGCCGGCGGGCTCAGTTCGCGAAGGGCACGACCGACGTGGTGCAGAACGCGCACTTGCGGGCGTCGGTCGGGATCGGCGACCGGCACTCCGGGCACTTGCGCGTGGTCGGGTCCACCGGCGGCTCCTTGCGGGACCGCTCGATGAGCTTGTTCACCGGCACGATCACCAGGAAGAAGATCACCGCGGCGATGATCAGGAACGAGATCAGCGAGTTGATGAACTCGCCGTAGCGGAACGTGCTGCCGTTGATCTCGAAGGTGAGCCCGGCGAAGTCGGGCTTGCCGCCGATCGCGGCGATGAGCGGCGTGATGATGTCCTCGACGAACGAGGCGATCACGGCGCCGAACGCGACGCCGATGACCACCGCCACCGCAAGCTCGATGAGGTTCCCTCGGAGCAGGAACTTCTTGAACTCCTGGAGCATCGCCACCCCCCATGGCTCGCCCGGCTGAACGGCGGCGGCGCGGGCCGCCAGGGGATCTCTATCAGGACGACGAGGGACGATGCGAGGACCCCGACGTGGGCGGACGAGCCGGGGGCGCGTCAGGTCTGCTGAGGGTCGACGTCGACCGCGACCGACACGCCGGCCGCGGCGAGGTCGGGCGCCCGCGCGTCGAGGGCCGCCACCAGCGGGCCCGCGGCCTCCGACGCCCGCTCCGCGCGCAGGAGCAGCGCGCGGCGGGTCCGCCCGCGCAGGCGGTGCAGCTGCGCCGGCCCCAGCACGCCCACCCCGGGCGCGCCGGCCCGGACGGCCTCCGCCACCGCCGCCGCCTGCTCGGCCACCGCGGCCGGGTCGGCGCCCGAAAGAACCGCGCGCACCAGGTGGCCGAACGGCGGGAAGCCGAGCGCGCGGCGGCGGTCGAGCTCGCCCTCGAGGAAGCCCTCGACGTCGTGCCGCGCGCCCAGCTGGATCGCCCGCGCGCGCGGCTGGTACGCCTGCACGATCACGGTCGCCGGCTCGCCGCGCCGGCCGGCCCGGCCGGCGAGCTGCACGATCAGGCCGAAGGCGCGCTCCTCGGCGCGGAAGTCGGCGTGCTGCAGCGCGCTGTCGGCGTCCACGACCCCGGCCACGGTCACGTCGGGCAGGTCGTGACCCTTCGCGACCATCTGGGTGCCGAGCAGGACCGCCGCGCCGGGCCTCGCGAACTCGGCCAGCAGGCGGCCCACCGCGCCGCGGCCGGCCGCGCTGTCGGCGTCCATCCGCACCAGCCGGACGTCCGGGAGCAGCCGCCGGACCGCGCGCTCGAGGCCCTCCGTGCCGCTGCCCTGGCGCGCCACCTCGGCCGCGCCGCACGAGGGGCAGACCGGCGGGAGGCGCGCGGCGTGGCCGCAGTGGTGGCAGACCATGGCGGGCGGGCGGCCGTCGAGCACGAGGGCCACGTCGCAGTGCGGGCAGCGCCCGATCCAGCCGCACGAGCGGCAGAGCGCCATCAGCGCGAAGCCGCGCCGGTTGAGCAGCAGGATCGCCTTCTCGCCCCGCTCGGCCGCGCCCTCCAGCGCGCGGGCGAGCGGCCGCGAGATCGGCCCGGCGCCCTGGGTCCGCATGTCGACGATCTCCACCGGGGGCAGCCGGGCGCCGTCCGCGCGCGCCGAGAGCGTGAGCCGCGACAGCGCGTGCCATGACTCGGGGCGCGGCGTGGCGCTGCCGTAGACCACCGCGGCGCCGGCCGCGGCCGCCCGCCGGAACGCCACCTGGCGGGCGTCGTAGCGCGGCATCGAGTCCTGCTTGTAGGAGGCGTCGTGCTCCTCGTCGACGACCACCAGGCCCAGGTCGGCCAGCGGCGCGAAGATCGCGCTGCGCGCGCCCAGCACGACGTCGGCGCGGCCCTCGCGCACGCGGCGGTGCTCGGCGGCGCGCTCGGACGGCGAGAGCGCGGAGTGCCAGACGGCCACCCCCTCCCCCAGCCGCGCCCGCAGCCGGTGCAGCAGCTGCGGCGTGAGCGCGATCTCGGGAACCAGCACCAGGCTGCTGCGCCCGCGCGCCCGGGCGGCGGCGATCGCCCGGAGGTAGACCTCGGTCTTGCCCGAGCCGGTCACGCCGTGCAGCAGCAGGCTCCCGCCGCCGCCGGCGATGAGCTCCTCGAGCCGGGCGACCGCGGCGGACTGCTCGGCCGTGAGCGCCGGCGGGGCGTCCGGCGCCGGCGCCGCGGCGGCCGCCAGCAGCGGCGAGGCGTCCGCCGAGACGTCCGGCAGGTCGAGCTGACCATCGGCGGCCATCCGCCGGAGCGTCGCGAGCGTCGTGCCGGCCCGGCGGCAGAGCTCGCTCGCGTCCAGGCGCCCGCCGGCCTCGGCGAGCGCCGCGAGGATCGCCGCCCGCCGGGCGGCGCCGCGGCCCTCCGGCGCCGGCGCGCCGGCGCGGAGCGCGGCCACCGGGCGCGATCGCGCGCCGCTCGGCGGCGCCGCCAGCGCCCACTCCCCGTCCTTGCGCCGGCGCAGGGTGCCCTCGGCTCCGGGCGGCAGCGTCAGCCGCAGGCAGGCCGCGGCCGGGGCCGCGTAGTACCGCGAGACCCACATCGCCAGCTCGACCAGGTCCGGCGGCACCGGCGGCGCGGCCACGACCCCCGCCACGGGCACCAGCCGGCCCGTGTGGGTCGCCGGGCCCCGCCCCACCACCACGCCGAGCACCCGGCGCGGGCCGAGCGGGACCGCCACCAGCGCCCCCGGCACGACGGCGCCCTCGAGGTCCGCCGGCACGGCGTAGTCGAGGGCCCGGTCGAGCGCCCTCAGCGTGAACACCTGGGCCGCCGCCGGCGCGGCGACCCCGTCGAGCGGTGCTAGTCGCGCAGCCGCAGGCGCAGCAGGACCAGCACGGCCGCGAGCAGCGCCACGACCGGCGTCATCACGAGGGCACGGTGGAGGAGGCGGCTCATGTCAGGCCGTCGCCGCCAGGCGCCCGCCGGCCTCGCGCCCGATTTCGGTGGACTCCCAGGTGAAGTCGGGGTCCTTTCGGCCGAAGTGCCCGTACGCGGCGGTCTTCTGGTAGATCGGCCGGCGCAGGTCGAGGTGGTCCAGGATCGCCCCCGGGCGCAGGTCGAACTTCTCCTGGATCCACTGCTCGATCAGGTCGTGCGAGCGGGTTTCGGTGCCGTAGGTCTCGACCATGACCGAGACCGGGTGGGCGACGCCGATCGCGTAGGCCACCTGCACCTCGCAGCGCTTGGCGAAGCCGGCCGCGACCACGTTCTTGGCCACCCAGCGCGCGGCGTAGGCGCCCGAGCGGTCCACCTTCGACGGGTCCTTGCCGCTGAAGGCGCCGCCGCCGTGGCGGGCCATGCCGCCGTAGGTGTCGACGATGATCTTGCGGCCGGTCAGGCCGCAGTCGCCGAGCGGGCCGCCGACCACGAACGAGCCGGTGGGGTTGATGTAGTAGGTGATCCCCTTGCGCCACATCCCGAAGTCCTCGAGGACCGGCTTGATCACCTGGCTGACGACCTCGTCCCGCAGCAGGTCGCCCGAGACGTCCGGCGCGTGCTGGGTCGAGATCACCACCGCGGTGACCTCCTTCGGCGCGCCGTCCTCGTAGCGGACCGTGACCTGCGACTTGCCGTCGGGGCGCAGGTAGCGCATGGTCTCGCGCCGCATCGCCGCGAGCCGCTCGCAGAGGCGGTGCGAGAGGATGATCGGCAGCGGCATCAGGTCGTCGGTCTCGTCGGTGGCGTAGCCGAACATGAGCCCCTGGTCGCCGGCGCCCTGGAGGTCGTACGGGTCGGCGTCCCGCCGGCCGCGCGACTCGTAGGCCTTGTCCACGCCCTGCGCGATGTCCGGGCTCTGCTCGTCGATCGCGACCGAGATGCCGCAGGTGTCGCAGTCGAAGCCGTACTTGGCCCGGTCGTAGCCGATCCTGCGGATCGTGTCGCGCGCGATCTTCGGGATGTCGACGTAGGCGGAGGTCGTGATCTCCCCCGCCACCATCACCTGGCCGGTGGTGATGAGCGTCTCGCAGGCGACCCGGCCCGCGGGGTCCTCGCGCAGCACGGCGTCGAGGACGCCGTCCGAGATCTGGTCCGCGATCTTGTCCGGATGCCCCTCCGTGACCGACTCGGAGGTGAAGAGATGCTCAGCCATGTATCCGCCCCTTTTCGTCTCGGCGAGCGAGCATAGCAACGGCCCCGGCCCCTCCCGGCCGCCCGATGCGGGGGCCGGGGAGGGCCGGTCAGCCGGTCCCGCCTCTTACTTCTCGACCCCCACGAAGGCCTGGAACTTCGGCGGATCGCCGGGCACGTCCCACGCCGCGATGCCGCCGAGCGGGCCGAGGTTCTCGGCGATCTCGGTCGGCAGCTCGTCGAGGATGCCGGCGTCGCGGAGCGCCCCGATGAGCTGCTGCGCGTCGATGTAGACCATGCCGTTGAGCGAGTCCGGCAGGCCGGAGGTGGCCGCCGTGAAGCGGGCCGAGTCGGTCAGCTTCTTCTCCGGCGACTGGACCTGGACGATCGCCTCGCTCGAGGTGCCGATGTAGACCACGTCGCCCTCGATGCCGTAGGTGGCGCTGAGGCCCGGCATGATCGGGAGCTCCCAGCCCTTGACGCCGTTCTCGAGCGGCACCTGGCGGAAGCGCCCGCCGGCGCCGGCGCCGGTCGCGCCGAGGATCTGCGGGATCCCGGTGCGCAGCTTGTCGAGCGTGCGCTGGGCGCGGGCCGCATCGTCCACCTTGAGCATGATCACGACGCCGGGGAACTCGCCGCCGGGCAGGACCGCGACGCCGGCCTCGCCGCCGAAGAGCGCCGCGAGGTCGTCGGTGCTCACGCCGAGCGCGGCCTGCAGCTGGCCGGAGAAGAACTCGACCTGCTGCTTGAGGCCCTCGGCGGCCTCGCCCTGCGCGTCGCCGAAGCCCGTGGCGATCGCGGACGCCGGGTCCTGGAACCCGAGGTAGGCGATCGCGGTGTCCGGCACCTTGTCGAGGAGCGTCGGCGAGAAGCCGCCGGCGCCACCGCCCGAGGGCACGTTCGGCGCGACGCCGGTCAGGCGCACGCCCTCGCCCTCGGCCTGGGCGCCGATCCCGACCGCCGCGTTCTCGCCGATCCCGGCGAGGCCGAGGTCCTCGAGCTCGGGGGTCTCGGCCGAGAGCGCCTTGAACAGGCTGGCGACGTCGAGGTAGACCGTCGCCGCGGTGTCCGTCGGCAGGCCGTCCAGCGTCTGCTTGAACCGGTCGACGCCGGAGAGGCCGTCGCCCGAGTCGCGGGCGTCCAGCGCCGCGAAGAGGTCGGCCTCGCCCGAGGCCACGATCAGGGTGTCGTCCTTGACGGCGACCGCCGTGTCGTCGCCGTTGAAGTAGTAGTCGACGCCGGCGTGCTCGCCCTTCGGCGTGTCGAGGCCGGCCTCGTTCTTGCGGAAGAGGTCGAGCGCCGCGTCCCCCTGGCCCGGCTCGAGCTCGACCACCGCCAGGAACGGGTCCTCGGTCTCGGCCGGCGTCGCGCCCTCCTGGCCCTCCGTGTCCGGCAGGCGCAGGAACGCGAAGGCGGCCCGGTCGCCGGCCACGCCGCGCAGGTCGTCGAAGGTGATGTCCTCGTCGGCGAGCTCCTGCTCGGCGTCGGCCACCAGGCCCTGGAAGGCCGGGAACCGGTTCGCCAGGGCGAGCGCCTGGCCCCACTGCTCGCCGGCGTCGTCGGTGGTCGCGTCGATGTAGACCGGAGCGTCGGCGGGCACGAAGCTGGCCGGGGAGCCGGGGCCGCCGGGCGGCGGCGCATCCGGCCCGTCGTCCGACGAGCAGGCGGTGGCGACCAGTGCCACCGCGGCGAGGAGCAGCGCGAGCAGCAGGGCGGCGCGGCTGCGGAGAGCGGACATGGGGGCACCTCGCATGCCGTGGACCTCCGGTCGGTGACGGCCCGCGCGGAGCGGGCCCGGAAAGGTTAGATCACTCCGTCGAGGGGGCGCGGGCCATCAGCGCCTCCAGGCACTCGGCCACGGGCTTGCCGGCGACCGCCGCCGCGACCTCGGTCGAGATCGGCAGCTCGACGCCGGCGGCCTCGGCCAGCCGCAGCAGGTTGCCGGCGGTCCAGAGCCCCTCGGCGACCTGGCCCAGGCGCTCCTCCACCCGGTCCGCGGGGAGCCCGCGGGCGATCAGCTCGCCGGCGCTGCGGTTGCGGCTGTGGGAGCTGGTGCAGGTGGCGACCAGGTCGCCCATGCCGGCCAGGCCCTGAAAGGTGGCCGGGCGGGCGCCGTGGACGAGCCCGAGGCGCGTCATCTCGGCCAGCCCCCGGGTGATCAGGGTGGCCTTGGCGTTGTCGCCGAAGCCCAGCCCGTCGGACATGCCGGCCGCGATCGCGATCACGTTCTTGGCCGCGGCGCAGAGCTCGACGCCGGCGAGGTCGTCGTTCAGGTAGACGCGGAAGCGCGGCCCGGTGAAGAGCTCCTGGACCCGCTCGCGGAGCTCCGGCGCGCCGGCCACCACCGCGGCCGCGGGCTGGTTCGCCGCGACCTCCTCGGCGTGGTTCGGCCCGCTGAGGACCGCGAAGGGGGTGCCCGGCGGCAGCACGTCGCCCCAGGCCTCGGACAGGCGCCGGCCGGTGGCCGGGTCGAGCCCCTTGGTGAGCGAGAGGACGCCGGCGCCGGCCGCCAGGCGCGGCACGACCCAGGCCGCGGCCTCGGCGGTCGCCCGGCTCGGAACCGCCAGCACCACCAGGCTCGCGCCCTCGATGGCGTCCCGGTCGCCGAGGTGGCGGAGCTCGACGCCGCCGTCCCCCTCGGCGGCCAGCGCACCGGCCTGCGCCGCGGTGCGGGCGACGAGGCGAACCGGCTCCGACCCCTGGGCCAGCAGGCGCGCGGCGGCGCGCCCCCACGAGCCGGCGCCGACCACGGCGACCACTACCTGCGGCCCCTCACCTCGATGACGAGCGGGACACCGTCGAGGTCGAAGCGCTGGCGGATCCGGTTCTCGAGCCAGAAGCCGTAGTCGCGGGTGAGCAGCGAGCGGTCGTTCACCTCGAGCCGGAAGGTGGGCGGCGCGCTGTCGGTCTGCACCAGGTAGCGCAGCGACAGGCGCCGGCCGCCCTTGCGCGGCCCGGGCCGCTCCTCGACCAGCTCGCGCAGCAGCTCGTTGAGCTTGTGGGTGGAGGTGCGGCCGCGGTACTGCTCGTAGAGCCGCAGCGCGGCCGGCAGCAGCCGGTGGAGGCCCTCCCCGCTCACCGCCGAGCACGGCTCGATGGGCGGCCGCTGGCGCGACTTCGCCCGCACCTTGCCGCGCACGTGCACCAGGTCCGGCTGGGCCAGGTCCCACTTGTTGATCGCCAGCAGCGTCGCGCAGTGGGCGTGCGCCGCGCGGTCGACGGCGTTCAGGTCGCTGTCCGTGATGCCCTCGGTCGCGTCGGCCACCACGAGCGCCACGTCGCTGCGCTCGGCCGCCTGGAGGGCCCGGATCTGGCTGTAGCCCTCCACCCCCTCCTTCATGCGGCCGCGCTTGCGCAGGCCGGCGGTGTCGATCAGGACCACCTCGCGGCCGTCGACCTCGATCAGCGTGTCGACCGGGTCGCGCGTGGTGCCCGGCCGCTCGTGCACCACCACCCGCTCCTCGCCGAGCAGGGCGTTCAGCAGCGAGCTCTTGCCGACGTTGGGCCGCCCGAGGATGCAGATCGCGGGCGGCGGCGCGTCGTCGGGCTCGAAGGCGGCGCGGGGCGCGTCGGGCAGCCGGGCCACCACCGCGTCCAGCAGGTCGCCCGCCCCGCGGCCGTGCTGGGCCGACACCGGGAAGACGTCGCCCAGGCCCATCTGGCGCAGGTTCTCGGCCGCCAGCTCCGGCGCCAGCGTGTCGCACTTGTTGGCGACGAGGAGGATGTCGGGACCGTGGCCGGCCTTGCGCAGGCGGTCGGCGATCTCGAGGTCGCCGGCGGTGGGGGCGACGCGGACGTCGACCACGAGCAGGATCAGGTCCGCTTCCTCGATCGCGCGCATCGCCTGCCCCGACACCTGGCGTCCGATCGGCGTCGGGTCGGCCTCGTCGATGCCGCCGGTGTCCACGAGCTGGAAGGCGCGGCCGTTCCATTCGGCGCCGGCCTGGCGGCGGTCGCGCGTGACCCCCGGTTGGGAGTCGACCACCGCTTCGCGCCGGCCGGCGAGCCGGTTGAACAGCGTCGACTTGCCCACGTTGGGATAGCCGACGATCGCCACCACGGGCTGCCCGGCCGCGAGCGTGCTGCCGGTCGCGTGGCGGCGCGAGCGCGCGCGCAGGCGCGGGTCCGGCCGGCCGCCGTCCTCGGCGGGCTCGCCCTCCGTGCGCTCCTCCGGCTCGTCAGTCACCGGCGGCCTCCCGAAGGGGCCCGGCTCCGGCCGGGCCGCCGGCCGCCGGGAGCAGGTCGGCGATCGCCGCCATCAGCCGGTCGGCGGCGGCCTGGGCGCGCGCGGAGCGCGGGCCCTCGGCCAGGTCGGAGAGGTCCAGCGGCGGGCCGAAGACCACGCGCGAGGGGCCGAAGAGGCGCTGCGTGCCCCAGATCGCGGCCGGCACCGCGGCGATGCCCGGCTCGAGCGCCAGCGCGCCGGCGCCCGGCATCGCCGGGAGCATGCGCCCGTCCCTCGAGCGCGTGCCCTCGGGGAACATCAGCAGCGTGTCGCCCCGGCCGAGCAGCTCGCGGGCCATGCGGATGGCGTCGCGGTCGGCGCCGCCCCGGCGGACCGGGAACGCGCCCTGCTTACGGATGAACGAACCCACCAGCGGGATACGGAAGAGCTCCTCCTTGGCCATGTAGTAGACGCGGCGCGGCATCGCGGCCAGACCCACGAAGGGCGGGTCCTTCTGCGAGACGTGGTTCGCCACGATCAGGAGGCCGCCGGTCGCCGGCAGGTGCTCCCTGCCGGACACCTGCAGCCGATTGAGCTTGCTCATCGGGAAGAAGATCGTCCAGGCGATGAGCCACCACCGCGTCTGGATCCTGGGGGCCTTCGCGCTCATCGCGACCCGGCGGGGCGGGTCGCCGCGGCGAGCCCGGCGATGAGCTCCACCACCTCGTCGGCGGTGAGCGCCGAGCTGTCGATCACCACGGCCCCCTGGGCCACCCGCAGCGGCGAGACCGCCCGGGTGGAGTCGAGCTCGTCGCGCCGGCGGACGTCGGCGAGCACCTCGTCGTGGGTCAGCTCGACGCCCTGGACGGCGAGCTCGTCGCGGCGCCGGCGCGCCCGCTCCTCATCGCTGGCGGTGAGGAAGACCTTGATCTCGGCCGTCGGGCACACCGCCGTGCCGATGTCGCGCCCCTCGCAGACCCAGTCCCCGGCCCGCATCAGGGACCGTTGGGCCGCGACCATCGCCTCGCGCACGCCGGCGTGGGCGGCGACCTCGGAGACCCGGGCGGTGACCTCGGGGTGGCGGATCGCCTCGGTGGCGTCCGCGTCGGCGATCCAGACGCGGCCCCCCTCCGCCTCGGGCTCGAGCACCGCCGGGTTCGCGTGGGCGAGCGCGCTCAGCTCGTCCGCCGCGCCGGGGTCGACGCCGCGCTCCAGCGCCAGCCAGGTGAGCGCCCGGTACATCGCGCCGGTGTCGAGGTGCCCCACGCCGAGCCGGCGCGCCACCGCGCGCGCGACCGTGCTCTTGCCGGCGCCGGCCGGCCCGTCGATCGCCACGATCACGCCGGCGCCCCGATCGCCACGAGGTCCCGGGCGAAACCCGGGTACGAGACCGACACGGCCTCGAAGCCGGCCACGGCCACGCCGTCGACGCTGGCCAGGCCGCCGACGGCGCCGAGCATGGCCAGGCGGTGGTCGCCCTCGGCGGCCACGTCGCCGCCGGCCAGGCGGCCGGTCCCGAAGACCTCGAAGCCGTCCCCGCGCTCCTCGGCGCGGGCGCCCATCGCGCGGAGGGCGCGCACCACGGTCGCGATCCGGTCGCTCTCCTTCACGCGCAGCTCCGCCGCCCCGCGGACCACGGTCACGCCCGAGGCGAACGCCCCCAGCAGGCCCACCAGCGGAAGCTCGTCGATGGTGGCCGGGACCTCCTCGGGCGCGACCTCGACCGCGCGCAGGCCGCCGGCCCGGCGCACCACCAGGTCGCCACACGGCTCGCCGCCCTCGTCCGGCCCCCGCTCGACGGTGATCTCGGCGCCCATCCGCTCCATGATCCGCAGCAGGCCGGTGCGCGCGGGGTTCAGGTTCACGCCCGACAGGCGCACCTCGGGGTCGGCGCGCAGGGCGGCGGCCACCATCAGCGGCGCGGCCGAGGAGAAATCGCCGGGCACGCGCAGGTCCGGCAGCGACAGGCCCTCCACCGGGCCGCGCACGCCGGCCGCCAGGCCGTCGCGCATCACCTCGACGCCGGCGGCGGCCAGCATCCGCTCGGTGTGGTCGCGCGAGGGCGCCGGCTCGCGCACCCAGGTCTCCCCCTCCGCGAAGAGCCCCGCCAGCAGCAGGCAGCTCTTCACCTGGGCGCTCGCGACCTCGAGCTCGTGCACCTGGCCGCGCAGCGGGCGGCCGCCGTCCACAACGATCGGCGGCGTCCCGCCGGGCGCGCTGAAGATCGCCGCGCCCATACTCCGCAGCGGCCGGGCGATGCGGGCCATGGGCCGGCTGCGCAGGCTGTCGTCGCCGTCCAGGACGACCTTGTCGGCCCGCTGGCCCACCAGCAGCCCGGTGAGCAGGCGCATGAGCGTGCCGGCGTTGGCGCAGTCGATCATCGGCGGCGGGCGCAGGCCGCGCAGGCCGCGCCCCCGGATGCGGACGGCGTCGCCGAGCTCGCCCGCGATCTCGACGCCGGAGGCCTCCATCGCCGCGCGGGTCGCGCCGGTGTCGGCCGAGTCGAGCGGGCGCTCGACCGCGACCTCGCGATCCGACACCGCGCCGAGCATCAGGGCACGGTGGGTGATCGACTTGTCCGGCGGCACCCTGACGGTGCCCCGGAGCGCGGGTGCTGGGGGCACGCGGACGAGCGCCATGCGGAGAGACTACTCACGCCGGCGCCGCGCCCACCGGGCGGGCAGGCCGCTAACGTCGGGCGCGATGTCCGGAGCGTTGGGGGGCAAGGTGGCGCTGGTCGCCGGCGCCACGCGGGGCGCCGGCCGCGGCGTCGCGGTCGCCCTGGGCGAGGCCGGGGCGACGGTCTACTGCACCGGTCGCAGCACCCGGGAGCGGCGCTCCGAGTACGACCGGCCCGAGACGATCGAGGAGACGGCCGAGCTCGTGACCGCGGCCGGCGGGGCCGGGATCGCCGTCCCGGTCGACCATCTCGAGCCCGAGCAGGTCGCCGCGCTCGTCGCCCGGATCGACGCCGAGCGCGGCCGCCTGGACGTGCTGGTGAACGACGTCTGGGGCGCCGAGAAGCTCTTCTCCTTCGACGCCCCGCTGTGGGAGCACGACCTCGCCGACGGGCTGCGGCTGCTGCGGCTGGCGGTCGACACCCACCTGATCACCAGCCACCACGCGCTGCCGCTGCTCATCCGCCACCCCGGCGGGCTGGTGGTCGAGATGACCGACGGGACGGCCGAGTACAACGCCGCCACGCTCCGCAACTCGGCCTTCTACGACCTCGCCAAGGCCGCCGTGATCCGGCTGGCGTTCGTGCAGGCGACCGAGCTGGGGCCGCACGGCGGGACCGCGGTCGCGCTCACGCCCGGCTGGATGCGCTCGGAGATGATGCTCGACGCCTTCGGCGTGACCGAGGAGACCTGGCCCGACGCGCTGGCGCGGGTCCCCCACTTCGCGGTCTCCGAGTCGCCGCGCTTCGTGGGCCGCGCGGTGGCGGCGCTCGCCGCGGACCCGGACCGGGCGCGCCACTCGGGCCGCTCCACCTCGAGCGGCGAGCTGGCGCGGGAGTACGGCTTCACCGACCTGGACGGATCGCGGCCGGACTGCTGGCGCTACATGGTCGAGGTGGTCGACGCCGGCGGCCCGGCCGACGCGACCGGGTACCGCTAGGCCGTCACGCCACGACCGTCGGGTCGATCGAGCGGGCCACGCGCAGCGCGACCTCCACGGCCTGCGGCATCCCGCGCACCTGGACGCCGAAGGCGCGCTCCGGCGTCTCCCAGACCAGCGTCGCCAGGCCGCGGCCGCGCAGGACGCCCATCGCGTCGCCGACCGGCACCTCCCGCGCACCGCGCCCGCCGGTGTCGGGGCTGGCGAGCGGCGCCGGCGCCTGGCGCACGAGCACCCGCGCGGTCTCGGCGCCGCTCCAGGTGAGGATCAGGGCCGGCGGGGCCGCCGGGTAGGCGATGTCGGGCTCGACCCGCACCGGGCCGCGCTCCAGCCCGGGCGGCACCCAGGCCGGCAGCCAGGGCTCGAAGCCGGCCTCGAAGGACGCGTCGGCGATCGTCGTCGCCCAGCGGCCTCCGCCGATGCCGGCGGCCATGCCGTGGGTCGCGCCGAGCCGGCCGCCCACCGACGCGCCGTCGACGCGCAGCTCGGCCACGCCGGCCCGGATCAGCCGGCCGATCGGCTCGCCGCGCTCGTCCAGGGCGTCGACCGCGATCACGATCGCATCCGGGCCGATCCGGACCAGGGCCAGGCCGTCGCGGGCCGGGGTCGCCGGCGCCTCGACCTCCTCCCCCGCGATCACCGGCCGCATCGCGACCGCCTCGGGCGCGAGCCGCGCGGCCAGCACGCGGTCCGCGGGCGACTCGAGGCCGACCGACGCGGCCACCACCGGGCGCCAGCGGCTCGGCCGCCCCGGCGGGCAGGACACCCGCGCGATCACCTCGCCGGTCTCCGCCACCCAGGCCAGCCGGGCCCGCGGCGGATCCCCCACGACCGAGCCCGCGACGATCGGCAGGCCGCCCGCGCCGGGCAGGGCGGCCACCACCGGGTGGCCCAGCGCCCGCTCGGCGAGCTCGGCCGCGCGTCGCTCGGCGTCCTCCATCCGTGCATCATCACAGGCCGGCCCGGGTCGGCGACGCGCGGAGCGGCCGTCTCCTATGGTCTGAGGCCGAGACAAGGAGGACGGAAATGGCGCTGAGCGAAGCGACCCTGGCCCGGCTCGAGGCCCTGCGCGGACGCGGCTGCGAGGTGAGCGACCCGGTCGAGGAGACCGGCGGATGGACCTGCGCGATCCGGCTCCCCGGCGGCGGCGAGGCCGCCGGCCGCGGTGAGCACGCGGACGCCGCCGCGAGCGCGGCGGCCGGCGAGGCCGAGCGGTTGATCGACGTCGTCCAGGAGGCCTCGGAGGAGTCGTTCCCGGCCTCGGACCCGCCGGGCTACTGAGCCCGCCGGCCGATCCGGCCCCGCTGCGCGTCGCGCGCGGCGGGGTCGCCATCGAGGGGGAGATGGCGGGCGAGGGGCCGCCGGTCCTGCTGCTCCACGGCCTGACCGCCACGCGGCGCTACGTCGTGCACGGCTCGCGCGCGATCGAGCGCTCGGGCCGGCGGGTGATCGCCTACGACGCCCGCGGGCACGGCGAGTCCAGCCGCGCCCCGGGCCCGCCGGACTACGCCTACACGGAGCTGGTGGCCGACGCGCTGGCAGTCCTCGACGCCGCCGGCGTCGAGCGGGCGGCGCTGGTGGGCCAGTCGATGGGCTCGGCGACCGCGATCGGCCTTGCCCTCGCCCACCCGGAGCGGGTGTCGGCGCTGGTGGTCATCACGCCGGCGCACCTCGGCGCCCCGAGCGCCGACCTCCGCAGGTGGGACGCGCTGGCCGATGGCCTGGAGCGGGGCGGCCCGGACGGCTTCCTGGCCGCGATGGGCCCGCCCACCGTGCCGGCCCGCTGGGCCGACACCGTCCTGACCGTGGTACGGCAGCGCCTGGAGCGCCACCGGGACCCGGCGGCGGTCGCCGACGCCCTGCGCGGCGTGCCCCGCTCGGCCGCCTTCGACGGCCTGGACGCCCTGGCCGAGGTCGCCGTGCCGACCCTGGTGGTGGCCAGCCGCGACGAGGTGGATCCGGACCACCCGATGGCCGTGGCCCGCGAGTACGCGGCGCGCATCCCCGACGTGCGGATGACGGTCGAGGATGCCGGCGAGTCCCCCCTGGCCTGGCGCGGCGGCCGCCTGTCGGAGGCGGTCGTGGACCTCCTGGAGGAGGCGGGCGCCTGAGCGGGCAGGTGCGCCGACGCGCGATCGTGCGCGGCCTGGTCCAGGGCGTCTACTTCCGGGACACGGCGAGGGAGGCGGCCGAGGCGCACGGCGTGACGGGCTGGGCGGCCAACCTGCCCGACGGGACGGTGGAGCTGGTCCTGGAGGGCGCCCCGGAGGACGTGGAGGCGGTGCTGACGGTGGCCCGAAGGGGGCCGCCGGACGCCCACGTGACGGGAATCGAGGTAGCTGAAGAGCCTGTCGAGTCCCTGAGCGGCTTCCGGGTGCTTTAGGCCGGAGCCGGAACGGCTCCGGCCCGGTACCCGCGCCCTTCGACCAACTCCACGGCCCTCCGGGCGGCCTCCTCCCCCGAGACGACGAGGGCGAGCTCGCCCTCCTCGCCGGAGACGCCCGGCCGGAGCAGGAGGTCCTCGATGTTGATGTGCGCGTGCCCCAGGGCGGTCGCGATCTCCGAGATCGCGCCCGGCCGGTTCGGCACCGCCACCGTGATGCGCCACGGCTCGCCGGCGTCGACGCGGCCGGCGGCGCGCAGACGCTCGCGGCCCTCGGCGGCCTCGGCCACGAAGTCCTGGAGCCACTGCCGATCGCGCGCGGCCAGCGCCCGCTCGGCCTCGCCCAGCCGGCCGGCGTAGGCGCGGATCGCCTCCAGCACCGCGTCGCGGTTGGCCAGCAGGATGTCCGCCCAGAGCGGCGGGTTCGCGCCGGCGACGCGGGTGAGGTCGCCGAACGACGGTCCGGCCGACCGCAGCGCCTCGCGCCCGCCGGGGGCGGTGTCGGCAGCCTGGTTCACCAGCGCGGCGGCGAGGACGTGCGGCAGGTGCGAGACCAGCGCCATCAGCCGGTCGTGCACCCGGGCCTCGATCGCCACCGGCCGGGCGCCGAGCGTCGCCACCAGCCCGTGCAGGCGCTCGAACAGGTCCGACCGGGCCTCGGCGGCCGGCGTCAGGAACCAGGTCGCGCCCTGGAAGAGGTCGCTGCGCGCGAAGGCGACGCCGGTGCGCTCGCCGCCGCAGATCGGGTGCCCGCCGATGAAGCGCTCGCGCTCGCCGGGCTCGAGGGCCGCGAGCACGCCGGCCTTGGCCGAGCCGACGTCGCTCACCAGGCACTCGGGGCCCGACGCGGCCAGCGCGCGGCGCGCGACCGCGGCCACCTCTCCCACCGGGGTCGCCAGGAAGACCGCGTCCGCGCCGTCGGCCGCCTCCTCGATCGAGGCGGCGGCGTGCGTGATCGCGCCCACGGCGGCGCCGACCCGCAGCGCCTCCGGGTCCGGGTCGACCCCGCGGACCTCGCGCACGCCCGCCCGGCCCCGCAGCGCGAGGCCGAGCGAGCCGCCCATCAGCCCGACGCCGACGACGGCGACCGGGCCGGGGGGCGGATCAGGCGACGGCGGCGACCGGCTCGGCGCCCGCCATGACCTTGCCCATCAGGTCCACGCAGCGACGGATGTCGGCGACCCAGGCGGCGAAGGTCTGCGCGTGGAGGGCCTGCGGCCCGTCGCAGAGGGCGGTCTCGGGCGCGGGGTGGACCTCGACGATCAGCCCGTCGGCGCCGGCCATGACGGCGGCGCGGGCCATCGGGAGGATGTACTCGCGGCGGCCGGCGGCGTGCGACGGGTCGACGATCACCGGCAGGCTGGAGAGGCTCTTGGCGACGACCACCGCCGAGATGTCGAGCGTCGAGCGCGTCGCGGTCTCGAAGGTGCGGATGCCGCGCTCGCAGAGCACGATCCGGTCGTTGCCCTCGCGCGCGATGTACTCGGCCGAGAGCAGCCACTCCTCGATCGTCGACGACAGGCCGCGCTTCAGCAGGATGGCCCGGTCGGTGCGGCCGACCTCGCGCAGCAGGTCGAAGTTCTGCATGTTGCGGGCGCCGAGCTGGATCATGTCGGCGACCTCGAGCACGTCCTCCACCTGGCGGGCGTCCATGAGCTCGGTGACCACCGGCAGCCCGGTCTCCTCGCGCGCCTCGGCCAGGATCTCGAGGCCCGGCTTGCCGAGGCCCGAGAAGGCGTAGGGCGAGGTGCGCGGCGTGTAGGCGCCGCCGCGCAGCAGGCCGGCGCCGGCCGCCTTGACCGCGCGGGCGGTGGTGAGCGTCTGCTCGCGCGACTCGACCGCGCAGGGGCCGGCGATCAGGCCGAAGCTGCCCCCGCCGAAGACCCTGCCGTCGACCTCCACCCGGCCGTCGTGGCCGCGGAAGTCGCTGGAGACGAGCTTGTAGGGCTTCAGGATCGGGACGACCTTCTCGACGCCCGGCTCGCCCTCGAGGGCGAGCGAGGCGACCAGCTCGCGGTCGTCGCCGATCGCGCCGATGACGGTCACGAACTCGCCGCGGGAGGGGTGCGCCTTCGCGCCCGCCTGCTCGATCCGCTCGATCACGTGCTGGATCTGCGCCTCGGTGGCGCCCTCCTGCATGACGATCATCATGTTTCGGCCCGTCCTGTCGGGGTTGGCGTGACCCGCCCCGCCAAGGTGGCCAGGGCGTCGAGGAGCGCAGTGTTCTCGTCGGGAAGCCCGATGGAGACCCGGAGGCGCCCTGGGCACCCCAGCGCGGCGCCATCGCGGACGATGACACCCAGGCGCAGGAGCTGCTCGTGGACGGCAGATGGGTCGGACCCCAGCCTAGCGTCTGGAGATACCAGGAGAAAGTTGGCCTGACTGGGGACCCGGGCGATGCCCAGCGCGTCGAGCCCGGCCTCGACCCGCGCGCGCTCCTCCACGAGCACGGCGGTGCGCCTGGCGAGCTCGCCCGGGTGGCGCAGGCTCTCGAGCGCCGCCGCCTGGCCCAGCGCGTTGGTGTTGAAGGGCTGGCGGACCGCGTCGATGGCGTCGATCCAGCCGGCGCCGCCGATCCCGTAGCCCACCCGCAGGCCGCACAGGCCGTGGGCCTTGCTGAAGGTTCGGGTGACCAGCAGGTTGGGGCGCTCGCGCGCCAGCGACATCGTGCGCCCCGAGTCGGCGTCGGTCACGAAGTCGACGTAGGCCTCGTCCACCAGCACCGCGAGGTCCTCGGGCAGGCCGTCGAGGAAGCGCTCGACCGCGTCGGCGCTCCGGCGCACACCGGTCGGGTTGTTCGGGTTGCAGACGATCACCAGCCGCGTCCGCTCGTCGACCGCCGCGGCCATCGCGTCGAGGTCGTGGCCCTCGTCGGGGGCCAGCGGCACGGCCACCGCCTCGGCGCCGGCGGCCGTCGCCAGGTGCGGGTAGAGCGCGAAGGACGGGTCGGCGTGGACCACGGTGGTCCCGGGGTCGAGCAGCGCCTGGCCGGCCATCAGGATCAGCTCGCAGGAGCCGTTCCCGATCGTCACCTGCCCCGGCTCCACCCCGTGCAGCTCGGCCAGCGCGCGGCGCAGCGCCCGGGCGGCGCCGTCGGGGTAGCGGTTGAGCGCCCCCACCCCCTCCTCGATCACGCGCGCCACCTCGGGCAGCGGCGGGAAGGGGCTCTCGTTGGAGGCGAGCTTGACCGCCGACTCGAGCCCGAAGCGGGCCAGCACCTCGGCGGTGGTGAGCCCCGGCTCGTAGTGCGGGATGGCCGCGATGCGCGGCGAGGTCCGGATCGTCACGGCCCAGGATGGTAGGGGACCGGGCCATTTGGCCGCGCGGGGGCCGATCGGCCCGCGCCCGGGACCCCTTCCCGCCCCTCCGTCCCGCCTGTCGCAACACCCCCCGATCGGGGCATTGTGGCGGCCGCCGGCTCCGCTATTGTCGCCTTGACGTCAATTCCGTCAGCATTTTCC
The DNA here is from genome assembly GCA_033856535.1 of Miltoncostaeaceae bacterium. Lineage (GTDB taxonomy): Bacteria > Actinomycetota > Thermoleophilia > Miltoncostaeales > Miltoncostaeaceae > JAWVEV01. The sequence continues at coordinate 37,060 of JAWVEV010000123.1, forward strand.
GTCCGGAGGACAAGAAATGCCGGAGCGAGTCGTGCGCGGGGAGGATACGGATCCGCTGATCGTGGTGGGCAGCGGGATCGCCGGCGCGCTCCTGGCGCTCCGCGCGGCCGCCCGCGGCCCGGTGGTTCTGGTGACCAAGGGCGAGCTCGGCGCGGGCAGCACGCGGGCCGCCCAGGGAGGGTTCTCGGCGGCGATCGCGGCCGACGACTCGCCCGAGCTCCACGTCGCGGACACCCTCGCGGCCGGCGCCGGCCTGTGCGATCCCGCCGCGGTGCGCCGGATCTGTGCCGAGGGCCCGGCCCGGGTGGCCGACCTGACGGCGCGCGGCGTGCGCTTCGACCGCGACGGCGACGCCCTGGCCCTCGCCCGCGAGGGCGCCCACTCGGCCGCCCGGGTGGTCCACGCCGGCGGCGACGCCACCGGCGCGCACATCTCCGCCGCCCTGGTCGCCGGCCTCCGGGCGCACCCGGGCATCCGGGTCGCCGAGAGCGAGATCGCGCTGGACCTCGTGGTGCGCGACGGCCGGGCCGCCGGCCTGCGCACGCGCGACGCCGCGGGGCACGAGCGGGTCCGCGCGGCCTCGGCCGTCGCGCTCGCCGCCGGCGGCGCCGGCCACCTCTTCCTGCACACGACCAACCCGCTCGGCGCGACGGCCGACGGCCCCGCGCTGGCCGCCCGCGCGGGCGCCGCGCTCGCCGACCTCGAGATGGTCCAGTTCCACCCCACCGCGCTGGCCCTCGACGCCTCCCCCCTCCCCCTGATCAGCGAAGCGGTCCGCGGCGAGGGCGCGTACCTGCGCGACGCCGCCGGCCGGCGCTTCATGCTCGACCTGCACCCGATGGCCGAGCTCGGCCCGCGCGACGTGGTGGCACGGGCCATCGCGCGCCAGGCCACGCTCGACGGCGTCCCGGTGCGGCTCGACCTGCGCCACCTCGACCCGACGCAGGTCCGGCGGCGCTTCCCGACGATCGCCGCCTCATGCGCCGCGCACGGCCTCGACCTGGCGCGCGACCTGATCCCGGTCACGCCGGCCGCCCACTACGCGATCGGCGGCGTCCTGGCCGACCTGGCCGGGCGCACCACCGTGCCGGGGCTCTTCGCGATCGGCGAGTGCGCCGCCACCGGCGTCCACGGCGCCAACCGGCTCGCGTCGAACAGCCTGCTGGAGGGGGCGGTGATGGCCGTCGAGGCCGCCGCCGCCCTGGCCGCCGGGATCGACGACTGGCCCGCCCCCGCCGGCCTGCTCGCCGGGCCCGCCCAGCGGGTCGCGGGGCCCGCCGGGCGGGCGGGGACGCTCGAGACCGATGCGGCCGTCGTCCGGGCGGCGATCCAGCGCACCATGTGGGGCGACGTGGGCGTCGAGCGCGACGCCGAGGGCCTGGCGGACGCCCGCCACACCCTCGCCGCCATCCCGCCCTGCGCCGACCCCGAGACCGAGAGCCTGCGCGAGATGGCGCTCGCCACCGCCGTCGCCGCCGAGTTCCGCTCCGAGAGCCGCGGCGCCCACTTCCGCCGCGACCAGCCCGATGCCGACCCCGCCCAGGCGCGCCGCGTCGCCTGGATCGCGGGCGTCCCCCACCCCCTCGAGCCCGCCGCCCGCAGGCGCCGGGCGCTCGCCGCCAAGGAGGCCGCGTGACCACCGCCACCCTCGTACCCAGCTGCGCGCCCGCCCTCGAGGCGGCGCCCCAGGCCGAGCTGCGCGAGCGCGCGTGGGCGGCCCGGCGGGCGCTCGGCGAGCGCGCGGTGATCCTGGGTCACCACTACCAGAAGGACGAGGTCATCGAGTTCGCCGACATCACCGGCGACTCGTTCCTCCTGGCCCGGCGCGGCGCCGCGGCCACCGAGGCGGAGCTGCTGGTCTTCCTCGGCGTCTACTTCATGGCCGAGGCCGCCGACGTGCTGTCGGCCCCACACCAGCGGGTGGTGCTGCCGGATCTCGGCGCCGGCTGCCACCTGGCCGAGTGCGCGGACATCTTCACGGTGCGCGACGCCTGGGAGCAGATGACGGCGGCGCTCCCCGGCAAGCGGGTCGTCCCGCTCACCTACATGAACTCCGGCGCGGACCTGAAGGCGTTCGTGGGCGAGCACGGCGGCGCGGTCTGCACCTCGGGCAACGCGGAGACGGCCTTCCGCTGGGCGCTCTCCGAGGGCGACGCGGTCTTCTTCTTCCCGGACGAGCACCTGGGCCGCAACACGGCCTGCCGGCTGGGCTTCGCGCCGGACGCCGGCCTGGTGTGGGACGCCCGGCGCGCCGAGCTCGGCGGCATCGACGCCCGCGCCCTGGCCGAGACTCAGATCATCCTCTGGAAGGGGTTCTGCAACGTCCACACGACGTTCACCGTCGGCCAGATCGACGCCGCGCGCGCCGCGGACCCGGACGTGCGGGTGATCGTGCACCCGGAATGCCCGCGCCCGGTGGTCGAGGCCGCCGACGAGGACGGCAGCACCGAGCACATCATCCGGCGCTGCGAGGAGCTCCCCGCCGGCAGCTCGATCGTCATCGGGACCGACTGGAACCTGGTGAACCGGCTGCGCCTGCGCCATCTGGACAAGACGATCGCCTGCCTCAACGAGCACATCTGCCCGTGCGTGACCATGAACCGGATCGACCTGGCCAAGCTCACCTGGTGCCTGGAGACGCTGGCGGCCGGCGAGGTCGTCAACGTCGTGACGGTCGACGAGGAGATGGCCCGCTGGGGCCGCGTCGCGCTCGACCGGATGCTCGCCCTGGCGTGACGCTCCAGGAGCTCGTCGCCGCCGCGCTGGCCGAGGACCTGGGCGATCGCGGCGACGTCACCTCGACCCTGCTGGTGCCCGAGCACGCCCGCGCCGAGGCGCGGCTGGCGGCCCGGTCGCCCGGGGTGCTGGCGGGACGCGCCGCCGGCGAGGAGGTGCTCCGCCAGACCGGCTGCGCGGGCCAGTGGCTCGCGTCGGATGGCGACGCACTGGGTCCCGGCCAGGTGGTGGCGGTCATCCGCGGGCCGGCGCGGGCGGTGCTGGTGGCCGAGCGCACGCTGCTGAACTTCTGCTGCCGGCTGTCGGGCATCGCGACGCTGACGGCCCGGTACGTCGCGGCCTGCGCGCCGGTGGCCGTGCTCGACACGCGCAAGACCACCCCGGGCTGGCGGGCGCTGGAGAAGGCGGCGGTGCGCGCCGGCGGCGGGGTCAACCACCGCATCGGGCTCTACGACCGCGTGCTGGTGAAGGACAACCACCTGGCGCTGGCCGGCGCCGGCCTGGAGGAGGCGGTCGAGCGCGCGCGGCGCGAGCTGCCCGGCGTGCTGGTGGAGGTGGAGGCCGACGACCTGGAGGGCGTGCGCCGGGCCGTCGCGGCCGGCGTCGACTGGGTCCTGCTGGACAACATGACGCCGGACGAGATGCGCGCCGCCGCCGCGCGGACGGCCGGGCGGGCCAAGCTGGAGGCCTCCGGCGGAATGACCCTCGACGGCGCCCGGGCGGCCGCCGCGACCGGGGTCGACGCCGTGAGCGTCGGCGCCCTCACGCACTCCGCTCCGGCCCTCGACCTGGGGCTCGACATCGGCTGAGCCGTGGCCGCGAAAGGTCCCCACCCGCCCGCCAAGCTCCCGCCAAGGTTGCGACAAGGGCCCTGATGGATGCTCGCCCCGTCCCTTCTGACGGCGCGAGGAGCATCCCGATGATGACGACCGCAGCGCCCGCCCTCGACCAGGCGCGGGCCGACGCCTTCCTCTCCACGGTGCTGGAGCACACCAGCGCGACCACGACGACCGTGCTGGCCGCGATCGGCGACCGGCTCGGCCTGTTCGCCGACCTGGCCGAGCACGGCCCGGCGACCCCGGCCGAGCTGGCCGGACGCGCCGCGATCGACCCGCGGTACGCCCGCGAGTGGCTGAGCGCGCTGGCGAGCGCCGGCTACCTCGAGTACGCGCCGGAGGACGGCCGCTACGCCCTGCCCCCCGAGCACGTCGCGGTGCTCGCCGAGGAGCGGGGGCCGCATTTCTTCGGGGGCGTCCACCAGATGCTGGTCGGGATGGTGAAGCCGATCGACCTGCTCGTGGAGGCCTTCCGGTCCGGCGGCGGCGTCCCCCAGTCGGCCTACGACGAGGACATCTGGGCCGGCATGGACCGCTTTACCGCGAGCTGGTTCGACCACCTGCTGCTGCAGGCCTGGATCCCGGGCATGCCGCGGGTGCGCGCGCTGCTCGAGGCCGGCGCCGAGGTGGCCGACGTCGGCTGCGGGCGCGGCCGCGCGCTGATCCGGCTGGCCCAGGCCTTCCCGCGCTCCCGCTTCGTGGGCTTCGACGTCTTCGCGCCGTCGGTCGAGCGCGCGCGCGCGTTCGCGGCCGAGGCCGGCGTCGCGGACCGGGTGCGCTTCGAGGTCCACGACGGCGCGGCCGGCCTCCCGGGCCGCTACGACGTGATCACGACCTTCGACGTCGTGCACGACGCGGTCGACCCGCGCGGCCTGCTGCGCGCGATCCGGCGGGCGGTGCGCGAGGACGGCGTCTACGTCTGCCTCGACGTCAACTGCTCGCACCGGGTGGAGGAGAACGCCGGCCCGCTGGGGTCGCTGCTCTACGGCTTCTCGATCCTGTACTGCATGACCACGTCGCTGGCCGGCGCCGGCGAGGGCCTGGGCACCTGCGGCTTCTCGGAGACCGTCGTGCGCGACCTGTGCGCCGCCGCCGGGTTCCGCGGGGTCCGGCTGGTCCCGCTCGAGAACCCCTTCAACAACCTCTACGAGATCACCCCGTAGCGGGCGCCGCCCCCTCCCGGCCGAGCAGCCGCGCATGCAGCTCCCTCAGCTCCGGCCCGGGCGCGACGCCGAGCTCGTCGCGCAGGGTCCGCCGGAGGCGCTCATAGGCCCGGAGCGCCTCCGGCACCTCGCCGCGTGCCGCCAGCGTCTCGACGAGCAGCCGGTGGCCGCACTGGCGGAACGGCGCGGCGGCGATCAGCGCCCGCGCGGTGGCCTCGGCCGAGGGCAGCTCGGAGCCGCCCACCCTCAGCGACGCCTCGGCGGTGCACTCCAGCGCGCGCAGGAAGTCCTCCCCGAGGCGCCGCCGCCAGTCCTCCAGGCCGGGCGCGTCATTCCCCGGCAGCAGCCCGCGCTCCAGGATGTAGCGCGCCGCGAACCCCGGGCCGTAGGCGGCGTACGCGTCGCCCCGGGCGAGCGCCGCCTCCGCGCGCTCGAGCGCCTCGAGCGCCTCCTCGACGTCGACCGAGACGCCGGGCGGGAGGTCCAACGACAGCTCGCCGCGCCCGCGCAGCCGCTCGGGCCCGAGGACCCGGCGCAGCTTCGACAGCAGCGCGCTCAGCGCGGCGTCGGCGGCGGCCGGCGGCCGCTCGCCCCACAGCGCGTCGATCAGGGCGTCGCGGGTCAGCACCCGCGGCCGCTCGAGCGTCAGGACGGCCAGGAGGGCACAGCCCTGCCGACCCGGCAGGCCGGCCTCGAGCCGGCTGCCGTCGAGATCCACCACGAGCCGCCCGCAGAGCTGGATGCGATTCCGGCCGCTCACCCGTGCGCTCCTTCGACGAGGGCGCGATCATCAGGTCCCCTCCGGGGTCCGTCAAGAGAGGAGAGCCCCGATGGCCAAGGTCATCAAATGCGATTGCGGGTTCATCGTGCGCGGCGGGAGCGACGGCGAGCTGCTCGCGGCCGCCGACGCCCACATCGCCGACGCCCACCCGGACATGGTCGGCCAGGTCGCCCACTCCGACCTGCTCGCGATGGCGGAGGACGTCTGAGGAGCCCGCGGCGCCGTGACGTCCGAGCGGAGGTCTAACGTGTTCCCACGGCGCTCGTCAGCAAGCGTCGTATGTGGGCCTCCCCGAGAAGAGCCCGCTCCGGCGGGCTCTTCGCTCGCGCGGACCCGGGCGGTCGGGCTAGAGCTCCAGCCACAGCGTCGTGCGGACCTCGTCGCCGGCCGGGATCTCCAGGTCCGAGTCGTAGGTGACCGACATGTTGCCGCTGACCGAGCTCGCGTGGGTCAGGGAGCCGGCGCTGTCGCACTCCGCCTCGGCGATGATCGAGCCGATCAGGTTCGGGGTGCCGCTCACGGCGAACTGCTCGTGGGCGGCCATCACCCCGGCGAGGCCCTGGCTCGGCGTGCCGCTGATCTTCAGGTCCCGGCCGGCCATGAGGGAGAGCCCCTCCAGGAAGCCTGTCATGCGGGCGTTGCCGCTGATGTCGACGTCGCCGCGCGACAGGACCGAGCAGCCGCCCGAGGCCCCGGTCTCCTGCGCCTCGGCGATCAGCGTGGCCCGCCAGGGGGTGCCGCTCGAGCCGGGCATGCCGCTCACCCGGATGTCCCGCTGATAGGCGTAGTAGATGCCGTGGAAGCTCCCGTCGTTGCCGCTGACGGTCCACGCCGATCCGGAGAGCCGCCAGCCGCGGAAGGCGGTCGTGGTCGCGCTGGCGGCCACCACGCTCCCCCCGCAGGGGGCCGTCCCGTCCGGCAGCCGCACGCTGCCGTCCGGGCAGAGGTCCCACCAGTTGCCGGCGTAGCGCGGCGAGCGCGCGTGCCGGTTCCAGACCGTGCGCGGGTCGATCGACGGGATGTCCACGGCCGGCACGCCGGCGGCCTTGATCCCCCCGACGATCGGGCTTCCCGACTGGCTCATCGTGCCCGCGGCGGTCACGTCGCCGGCGACGCTGGGGCTGCCCGAGATCATCAGGTTGCCGTTGGTGTGGACGCTGCCCCCCAGGCCGGACACGGTCGGGTTGCCGCTCACCGTCAGGTCGCCGCCGGCGAGCAGCGCGTGCGCCGGGCTGAAGGTCGACTCCGGCAGGTACTCGGACTTCACGACGCGGACCCGCCTGGCGGCGGCGCGGCTCGGCACGTAGCCGGCCGAGTAGATGACGTACCGGTTCGAGGGCTTGATCGTGATCACCTGGCCGCCCGGAGCCGTCTGCACGGCCGACGCGGGCGCCGCGGCCAGCACCGCCCGCACCCAGGTCTCCTCCTGGGCCGGCGTCAGGTCGCCGCCCGGCATGGCGCCGAGGGTCGCGTCGGTGTTGAAGAAGGGGTTCCCGTCGATGATCGCGATGGTCTCGTCCACGCCCTGCTCGGCCAGGTGGAGCGACTGCTCCGTGGCCAGGTGGCGGCCGCTGGTGTTGAGGGCGGTCTTGAACATGAAGTGGGCCAGCGCGGCCATGCCCATCACGAGGAGCCCGATGCCGAGCACCAGGATCAGCCCGGTCCCGCGCTGGCGACGCCGCGCGCGCGGGCTCATTCGACGTTCCTCAGGCGGATCTCGAAGGTCACGTGCTTCGGCTCCAGGTAGCGCCCGACGATGGCGTCGAACTCGAGGGTGACGGTGACGACGCGCGTCTGGGTGACGACCGCGGCGTCGTAGGCGAAGGTCACGTCGGAGACGAGGGTGTTCCCGATCGGGATGCCGGGCCCGGTCCCCTCGGCGCGCTCGAGCAGGAAGTGGCCGGGGCTCGCCGGCGCCGACACCGCGCGCCAGGTGACCAGCTCCGCCGGGGAGGCCGCGTAGTCGGCGTCCGCGTCGATCCAGATCGTCAGCCGTCCCGCCGACGAGCCGGCCGCGATGCCGCGCCCCTGGCGCAGATCGCGCGAGAGCCGCTCCGAGGCGACCGTGATGTCCGCCTGGCCGCGGGCGTCGTCGTCGGTGCGCGCCAGCGCCCCCAGGCCCGACGTGAAGCCCTCGAAGGCGATCAGGCCGATGGCCACCATCATCGTGACCACCAGCATCAGCTCGATGAGCGTGAAGCCCCCGTTCCGGCGCGCCCGCATCAGGTGACCACCGGGATCTGGAGGACGGCGGGGTGGCCGGAGGTGCCGTACCCGAGCCACAGCGGCGCCGAGGCGGTCGGGGCGGTCAGGCGCAGCTGCAGGTAGCGGTTGCGCGGAACGACGGCGTTCACGGGGATGGCCAGGCCGACGACCGCGAAGCCGGACCCGAACGAGACGGGCACGGTGGTGGCCGCGCCGAGGACGGTCCAGCCGGTCCCGTTCTGGTGCACGTGGCCCACATCGACGCGCAGCTGGGCGATGGTGGACGGGTTCAGGTCCTTCGCCGCGACGTAGAGCCGGACCAGCGCGGTGCCGGCGAGCGTCGTGGCCTCGGCCATCTGGCGCCCCCAGATGGCGACCTTGGTCATGTCCGTGCCCGTCGGGGTGCCGCCGGCGGCGAGCGTGCGCCCGGCGTCGAGGTTCTTGTCGGTGTCGTAGTTGGGAAGGCCGACGACCGGCCCCACGACGTCGAGCAGCTCCATCTCGGCGACGATCGGGCTGCTGATCGCCGAGCCGGCCTCGTCGTTGGCCAGGAAGTACGGCACGTAGGTGCAGCCGGAGCAGGCCTGCGAGACCACGGTCACGTCGTGCGCGATCGACTTCGACCCGGACTCCGGCTGGCTGACCGGCGTCGCGGTGAGCGTCAGCGTCGTGTGGCCCGGGACGTCGTAGGCGTCGACCGTCGCGACCGCGACGAGGCGAAGCACGTCGTCGGTGTCGAGCAGGCCGGTGTCGACCGCGCCGTCACCGTTGGTGTCCCCCATCAGCGTCGTCTCGCCGGCCTCGTGGAGGCCGTTGGCGTCGTCGTCCCGGTACCAGTCGACGTGCCAGGCCCGGCCGGGCGCGCTCGCGACGAGCGTCCAGCGGTCGCGGTAGCCCCGGTTGGCGATGACGAGCGGGGCCACCAGCGCGGCCCCCTGGTTCACGGTGAGGACGCTCGCGCCCTCGACGGTGAAGCGCGGAAGGGGCAGGCCCCGGCGGGTGAGCGCGACCACGGTGGCCGCGCGGCGCGTGTGGACGGCCGCGGCGCGCTGCCAGCTCACGACCGCCACCACCCGCCGCATGCTCCCGATCGCCCCCGCCGGCTCGGTGACGTAGGTGCGCACCGTGTACGGGGTGCCGTCGCGGACCAGCTTGCGCCGCAGCGTGATCGCGCCGGTCGGCGAGCTCAGCACCTCCTCGGCGCCGAGCGGGCCAGTGCCGTCCGGGTCGAGCCAGCGGAGGCCGCCCGACCCGGTGAGGTTGGGGTCGGCCGCGAGCTCGGCCTGTCCGGCGGCGTCCGCGCGCACGGCGACCGCGGCGTGGTCGGCGGCCCGGGCGCCCTCGATGACCTCGGTCAGGAGGTCGGCAGCCTCGCGGTTCTCACGCGCGTAGTCGAGGCCCCCGATGGCGCCCATGAGCCCCACGGCGCCCGCGCTCAGGATCAGCCCGGCGACCACGAGGGCCACCAGCATCTCCACGAGGGTCATCCCGGCCGAGGTCCGGCGCCTGCGCGCGGCAACGGTCCCGGTGGGCATCACTGGGTCCAAGGCATCCGTGCCCTTTCCTGCCTCCGACGGCGTCCGTGCCGTCGCTCCTTCGAGGTGCTCCCGTCATCGGCCGCGGAGCCGGCCGACTTGAATCGTCCCGTGTCGCCGCCTCCGGGGGGTCCCGGCTCAGGCCGTCAGTCGGAGAGGTCCACGCGAAGCGAGCGCGCCTCGCCGAGGTAGGCGTGGCGCATCTCGCGGCCCGCCTCGGCGTGGCAGTGGACCAGGACGCGGATGCACATCGGCATCGAGCCCGGCACCGGGATCTCGCGCGCGCAGAGCAGCGGCACGGCGCTCAGCCCGATGTCGCGCGCGCCGACCGCCGGGAACTCGGCCGAGAGGTCCTCGGTCGCGGTGAGGATGATCGAGACCAGGTCCTCCTCGACCAGGCCGTTGCGCTCCATCACCGCCTGGAGCAGCTCGGCGGTCCGCTCCCGGATCGCGTCCGCGGTGTCCTCGGGCACCGAGATCGCGCCTCGCACCGCGCGCATGATCCGGGCCTCGCTCACCGCTCCAGCCCGACGGCGGCGGCGAGCCTGGCCCACTCCTCGCGGGTCAGCGGGCGCCAGTCCCCCGGCGCCAGCCGGCCCAGGGAGATGCCCGCGTAGCGCGAGCGGTGCAGGCGCAGCGCCCGGTGCCCGACCGCCTCGGCCATGCGGCGCACCTGGCGGTTCCGGCCCTCGTGGAGCTCGATCCGGAGCCAGGTGCCACCGGCGGCCGGGCGAGGCAGCGCCTCGACCCGCGCCGGCGCGGTCCTCCCATCCTCGAGCTCGACGCCGCGGCGCAGGGCGCGGATGGTCTCGGCCGAGACGCGGCCCTCCAGCAGGGCGTCGTAGGTCTTCGGCACCCCGGAGCTGGGGTGCATCAGCTTGTTGGCCAGCTCGCCGTCGTTGGTGATCAGCAGCGCGCCGGTCGTGTCGTAGTCGAGCCGGCCGACCGGATAGAGCCGGACGTCGTCCGGCAGCCCGTCCAGCACCGTCGGCCGGCCCTCGGGGTCGCTGGCCGTCGAGACCGTGCCGCGCTTCTTGTTCAGCAGGTAGGCGCGCATATGCTCGGTGCGCACCAGGCGGCCGTCGACGGTCAGGCGGTCGCCCGGGGCGACCAGCTGCCCGACCGTGGCGGTCGTGCCGTTCACGGCCACGCGCCCCTCGGCCACCAGGCGCTCGGCGGCGCGCCGGCTGGCCACGCCGCCGAGGGCCAGGGCGCGGTGCACGCGCATGGGCTCGCCCACCTCGAGCTGGCGCGAGCGGCGCGGGGTGGACGGCCGCTCGGGCCTCCCGGGCTCAGCCATCGGCGAGGTGCCCGGCCTCGGTCAGGCGCCGGCGGACGACCTCGGCCTCCGGTCCGGTCAGCTCGAAGCGTTCCAGCGGCGGCAGGTCGCCGGCCCCGCGGAGCCCGAACCGCTCCTGCATGGCGCGCGTGGTGCGGTAACGCATGGCGCCCCCGTCGGCCGCGCGGCCGGCCTCCTCCACCATCCCGCGCTCGAGCAGCGTCCCCACCGCGTGGTCGACGGCCACCCCGCGCAGCCGGCTGATCTGCGGCCGGCTCACCGGCTCCAGGTAGGCGATGACCGCCAGGGTCTCGAGCGCAGCCGGCGAGAGCCGGTCCTCGGCCGGGCGCTCGCGGAGGCGGTCGCAGGTGTCCGCGAGGTCGGCGCGGGTGCGCAGCACGTGGCCGCCGGCCACCTCGGCGACCTCGAGGCCGCCCTCGGCGTGGCGCTCGGCCAGCTCCGCGAGCGCCCGCTGGACGGGGCCCGGGGCCTCGTCGGTCAGCTCGCAGAGCGCGACCGTCGAGAGCGGGTCCGGGCTCAGGAAGAGCAGCGCCTCGAGGCGGCGGGCGAGCTCGGTCACCGCCGTCCCCCGGTGCCGGTGATCGCGATGTCCCCGAAGGGCTCCGGCTGGTCCAGGGTGGCGTCGCCGCGCCGGGTGAGCTCGAGCGCGGCCATCAGCGTGATCGCCTCCTCCAGCGGGCCCTCGCCGGTGAGCTGGGCCTCGAAGCTGATCGCGCGGCCGCGCCGGAGGGCGCCGCGCAGCCGGGCGAGCACCTGGCCCAGGTCCACCCGGCGCGAGATGAGGTGGCCCAGCGAGGGCCGCGGCGGGGCGACCAGCAGCGACGCCAGGGCGGCCGCGAGGGCCGCGGGCTCCTCGGCCGCCGGCGGCGGCGGGGGCGCGCCGGGCACCGGCAGGCGCCGGTAGCGCGGGCCGGCGTTGGCGACGGCCCGCTCGCGCAGCCAGTCCGCGGCGCGGCGGAAGGGCGCGTAGGCGAGCAGGCGGGCGGCCAGCCGCTCGCGCGCCTCGACGGCATCGGGGTCGGGCTCCTCGTCGACCGGCTCGCCCAGCAGGCGGCGGGCCTTCAGCTCCGCCAGCGCCGAGAGCAGCACGATGAGCTCGCCGGCGGTCTCCGCGTCGTGGCGCCCGTCGGCCGGGTCGCCCAGCGCGCCGAGCACCACCTCGGCCAGCGCGAGCTCGGCCAGGTCCACCTCCTCGCGCAGCACGAGGGTGAGGAGCAGGTCGAGCGGGCCCTCGAACAGCTCGAGGTCCATCTGCTGGCGGAGGGCGTCCGTGGCCGTGGCCGCCGTCAGAGCCCCATCGCCGCGCGGGCCTCGTCCAGCACCGGCCGCGCGATGGCCCGGGCGCGCTCGGCGCCCTCGGCGAGGATCGCCTCGATCCGGTCCGGGTCGCCCATCAGCACCTCGCGGCGCTCGCGGATCGGCCCGATGGTGTGGCGCACGCGGGCGGCGAGATCGCGCTTGTCCTGCACGCAGCCGAGCGTGGCGGTGGTGCAGCCCTCGTAGATGGCGTCGAGGTCGTCCGGCGGGGCGCCGAAGAGCCGGTGGTAGCTGAAGACGTTGCAGATCTCCGGCCGGCCCGGGTCCGACTTCCGGATCCGCTGGGGGTCGGTGATCATGCTCATCACCAGCTTTTCGATCTCCTCGTCCGGCATGCCGAGGGTGATCGTGTTGCCGTAGCTCTTGCTCATCTTGCGGTTGTCGGTGCCCAGGATGAGCGGCGACTCGGCGAGGCGCGGCTGCGGCTCGGGGAAGACGTTCCCGTAGAGGTGGTTGAAGCGGCGGACCACCTCGCGAGCGAGCTCCAGGTGCGGGAGCTGGTCCTGGCCCACGGGGACCTGGGTCGCCTTGTAGAGGATGATGTCGGCCGTCTGGAGCAGCGGGTAGCCGAGGAACCCGTAGGTGTCGATCCCCTCCCCCAGCTCGGCGATCTGGCCCTTGTAGGTGGGCACGCGCTCGAGCCACGGCAGCGGCGTGATCATCCCGAGCAGGATCGCGAGCTCGGAGTGCTCGGCCACGTCGGACTGGCGGAAGATGATGCTGCGCTCGGGGTCGACGCCCACCGCGATCCAGTCGGCGACCATCTCGATCCCGTGCTGATGGATCTGCCCGACGTTCTCGTAGCCGGTCGTGAGCGCGTGCAGGTCGACCACGCAGTAGATGCACTCGAACTCGTCCTGCAGCGTCACCCAGTTGCCGAGGGCCCCGAAGAGGTGGCCGATGTGCAGCGCCCCGGTGGGCCTCATCCCCGAGAAGACGCGGGGACGGGACGGGGCGAGGGTTCCGTGCACCGGGCGATGCTACCGCGCGGCCCCGTCGGACTCGGCCGCCGGGCGTAACGCCCCGGTCGCCGGGGAGACGGTCCGCCCTATGCCGCGCACCGCAGCCGCCCCGCCGGTCGGGCGGAGAGGACCTGTCCCTACACTCGACCCCGTGAGCACGGTCGGCACCCCCGGTCCTTTCCCGCAGGAGCCGGGCTTCTGGTGGCGCGCGGGCTCCCCGGTCGGCGCGCTGCTCCTGGCCTTCGTGGCCTCCGGGATCGTCGTCGCCCCGCTCGGCTTCACGCCAATGGGCGACGACGGGCTGCTCACGCTGGTGCAGTTCGCGAGCAGCCTGCTGATCCTGATCTTCGGCCTGCTGCTGCTGCGCGGGCTGCCGGCGCGCGACCGGCGTCGGGCGCTGGCGCCGAAGAGCGGCGTCCTCGAGGCGGTCGGGATCGGCGTGGGGGTCGGCCTCGTCATGGTCGCGCTGTCGATCGCGATCATCGGGATCGGCCTGGCGCTGGATCCCGGGCTCGAGAAGGGCCTCGACGACATCGCGCTCGAGTTCAACCCCGCGCCGTGGCAGACGGCCGTCCTGGTGTTTGCGCTCGTCGTCCTGGCGCCCTTTGGCGAGGAGCTGCTCTTCCGGGCCCTGCTGCTTCGCGCGCTGGTCCGGCGGATGCGGTTCTGGAGGGCGGCCCCGCTCAGCGCCGTGCTCTTCGCCCTCGCGCACCCCGACGGCTACCTGCTTTGGCCCCGGATCGTGTCGCTGATGGTGTGCGGGGTGGCGTTGGCATGGATCTACCGCGAGCGCGGGTACCCGGCATCCGTGGCGGCGCATGCGACGCTGAACGCGATCGCCGCGATCTCGGTGGCGACCACGTGAACCGCCGGGGCGAGTCGCGCGTAGATCCTTTGAACGGCCCTTCTCCGAAGGAGCACTCCGTCCGCCACCTCGACCTCTTCGCCGGCCTGGACGACCAGGCCTTCGCGCGGGCCGTCGCGGATCTCGAGCTGGTCGAGGTCGACGCCGGCTGCGAGCTGGACGTCGCCGCGACCTCGGCGGTCTGCTGCGTGATCTCCTCGGGCCGGCTCGCCCTCTCCTTCCTCGCCGCCGAGGACCGCGAGCGGACGATCGGCATCCTCGAGGAGGGCGACGTCCTCGTGCGGCCGATGGACAGCTGGGCCGCCGTCGGCCCCCAGGTCCGCTGCTTCGCGATCGAGGCCTCCGCCGCCCGGCTGGTCCGCCGAGAGCAGCTGGACGCCTGGATGGGCGAGCCGGCGCTGGCGGCGAACGTGGTCCGGGTGCTGGCCGCCCAGGTGGCCGACCGCGAGCTGGCGGTGGCGATCGCCCTGGAGCCCCGCGTCGAGCGCCGGCTGCTGCTGAAGCTGCGCCAGCTCGCCGAGCGCTGGGGCCGCGTGACCCCCGACGGGATCCGGCTCGACCTGCGGCTGACCCACCAGGAGCTGGCCAACATGGTCGGCGCGGTGCGCGAGTCGGTCACGATCGCCCTGGGCCGGCTGGCGAGCGCCGGCGAGATCGAGGTCCGCAACCGCACCCTGCTGATCCGCCCGCCGACCGAGCTGGACCGGCGCGCGGCGCAGGAGCAGAAGTCGGGGTCCGCCTCCTCGTAGCGGCCTGACGCCGGCCCCGGCCGGCGGCCAACCCGGCAGGACCCGGGCCGCGCTGGGAGCCCAACTGGCCGTCGAGGTCATGGCCGACCGCCCCTTGGAGGCGACGCGCTCCCGGGCAACCGCGGGAACCGCCGGCGCCAGGTTCGACTGGCCAACGAGGTCATGGCCGACCGCCCGCCGACAGGCGCGCCCAGCTCGCCGGGCCGCGGCGTTTCCGTTCGATCGGCGGCGGAGCCGGTGCTCGGCCCAGGGGTTCATGGCTCAATCCTCGGGCGATTTGACCGCGCCGCGGCCGATTGGCCGCATCCGGGTCAATCGGCCGCGGCCGAGGCTCACCGGGATGCGTGCTAGCCGCGGATCCCGAAGGCGAGACCAGCCGAACGCAGACCCGCGCCGCGAGCACCCCCGGAACGACGCTGAGCCCCGGGGCGCCGGCGAGGACCGCCGCGCCGAGGCCGAGTAGGGCCACCCGAGGATCCCGCAGACGACGACCGTCGCCGGCATCTTTCGCGTCCGGTGCTCGCCGGGCGGGGCGGTTCGGGGCAGCCCGGAAATGGCGCGGGGCGCCGCCACCTTGCGGTGACGACGCCCCGTGATCCCATCGCCCCCGGTCACCTCCTCAGAGGCGTCCGGGTGTTGCGCGTCGGGCTACAGCCCGCCGAGCATGTCCTGCGCCGAGCCGGCGTCCGACATGGCGTCCGCCACGTTGGAGACCATCTTGGCGACGGCCTGCTGCGTGTCGGACTGGCGCGCCGACTGCTTGACGTCGTTGTTGATGGACTCGCCGCTCGAGTCGGCCTTGCCGGACTGGTTGACGCCCTTGTTGTTGTCGTCGGCCGACAGCGCGGCGACCGGGACGTGGGCGCTCACCGGGATGCCGAGCGCCGCGCCGAGGGCCGCGGCCAGCACCTGCTGGTTCGAGGCGCCCTGGGCGGCGGTGTTCTCGGTGCCCTTGTGCGTGCCCTCCTGGCGGATGGACTGCGCCACGGAGTTGTTGGCCCCGTTGGCCCGGGCCCGCGCCTCGCCGCGCTGCATCGTGTCGCCGTTGTTCGAGTTGGCCGAGAGGACGGCCACCGGGACGTGGGCGTTGACCGGCGCCGCGACGCCGGCGCCGAGCGCGATCGGGAGCACCTGCATGCTGCTGGACTTCTGGGTCGCCGTGTTCTTGGCGCCGTTGCTCGCCGACTGGTCCACGTCCTGGGCGACGCCGGAGTTCACGGCGCGGCCGCTGGCGTCCGCCTTGCCCGCCTGGTCCACGGCGCCGTTGTTGTTGCTGGCGCCGAGCGCGCTCACCGGGACGTTGGCGTTGATCGGGGCGGCCACGCCGGCCCCGCCCGCGACCCCGATGACCTGCATGTTGCTGGACGACTGGGTGGCGGTGTTGGTGCCGCCGCCGGCGCCGCCCTGCTGGCGCACCGACTGAACGGTCTCGGCGTTCTTCGCCGTGCCGCTCGAGGTGGCCTCGGAGTTCTGGGTGACGCTGCCGCCGTTGGAGCTGGCGTCGAGGGCGCCCACCGGAACGTTGGCGTTGACCGGCGCCGACACGCCCGCCCCGAGGGCGATCGGGAGGACCTGCATGTTGGACGCGTTCTGGGTGGAGGTGTTGTACGTGGTCGCCAGGGCCGCGGCGCCGCCGAAGCTGAGGAGGGCGGCGCTGGTCCCGATGGCGATGATGTGACGCTTCATGGTCTGACGCTTCATTTTGGGTGCTTCTCCTTGTGTCGTTCGAGCGGTTTCGACGCTTCGCCCGTCGTTGGGCTCCGTGCGTCGAGTGGGTCGGGGGATGACCGCCGGGGCTAGCCCGGCCGCTCGAGCGATGGGATGAGGGCGACCGGCACGGGGGTGGCCGGCGCCGGTGGGAGGCGGCGGAGCCCGTCGGGCGGGCGCGCCAAGCCCACGAGGCCGCAGAGGGCCGCGATGCCGAAGAGGAGCGCCGTGCCCTGCCCGCCGGCCACGCCGCTCAGGCCGGCCGGGGCGGACGGGGGCACCTGGCCGTCCCGTCCCGGGGCCGCCGGGCCGGGAGCCGCGCCGCCACCCTGGCGGACGCCCGGCTCCCCCGACGGGAGGGAGGGGACGAGTCGTGCGGGCACGCCGGACGGCGCGGGCGCCCCCGGGACCGCCGGACGGGCCGAGGGCCCGGCCGGGGCGCC
>JAWVEV010000124.1:0-14625 GCA_033856535.1 Miltoncostaeaceae bacterium
TGTCCAACCTCGACATCGCCGGCAAGCTCTACGTCACCGAGCAGACGGTGAAGTTCCACCTGTCGAACATCTACCGGAAGCTCGGCGTCGGGAACCGCACCGAGGCGACCCGCTACGCGTACCGCAACGGCCTGATCGAGTAGCACCGCGTTCGTCCGGGGCGGTGTGCGAGAATCGCGGAGATGGACCTCCGCACCCCTCTCTCCACCGCCACCGGATCGGACGATGCGGAGCCTCCCGAAGATCCGCCGCGGGACGGACCGCCGAGCTGACCTCACGGGGCAGTCGCCCCGCGAGCGCACCGCGCCCGACATCCAGCGCCTGGAGGCCCACGGCCTCACCTGGCTGAACATCGAGGCGCCCACCGAGCTCGAGACCGCCTGGCTGGCGGAGCACCACGACTTCCACGCCCTCGACCTCGAGGACGTCCTCTCGCGCCGGCGCCAGCGCGCGAAGATCGACGAGTACGACGACTACCTCTTCATCGTTCTGCACTTCCCGCGCTTCGACAAGCGGACGGGACGCCTGCAGGCCGCCGAGCTCAACGTCTTCGTCGCCGACGGGCTCGTCATCACGCTCCCCAAGGAGCCCCTGAAGGCGCTCGGCTCCCTCTGGTCCCGCTGCGAGCGGAGCGAGGTCGAGCGCGAGCGCCACATGAGCAAGGGCTCCGGCTACCTGCTCTACGAGATCGTCGACACGATGTTCGACTACTGCTTCCCGATCCTCGACAAGATCGGCTTCAAGCTGGACGCGCTCGAGGACGCGGTGTTCGAGGGGCAGAGCCACGAGGTGGTTCGCGACATCTCGAACGTCAAGCAGGAGATCATCAACTACCGCAAGATCATCAAGCCGCAGCGCCCCACGCTGCGCATGCTGGAGCGCAGCAACCAGCGCTACGCGCCCCAGGACCTCGAGCTCTACTTCGACGACATCGTCGACAAGGCCGAGCGCATCTGGGACCTGCTGGAGAACTTCAAGGAGGTGGCCGAGGCGCTCGAGGCCACCAACGAGTCGGTCATCTCGCACAAGGTGAACGACATCCTGCGCGCGCTCACCGCGATCAGCGTGGTCGTGCTCCCGCTGACCCTGATCGCCAGCGTCTTCGGCATGAACGTCGGCCTGCCCGGAGGCGGCGAGCCCGGCGGCGGGTCGCCGGTCGCCTTCTGGGTGATCATCGGGGCCATGGTGGCCGGGCTCATCGGGATGATCGCCTACTTCAAGCACAAGCGCTGGCTCTAGCCGCGCGCTGGCCGGCCGGCGTGGCGCCGTGACCGGACGGCTCCTGATGCCGCGGCCTGAATGCCGTGTCCGCGAAAACGGGGTAGGCCCAGTGGTCCGGTCACTTGCCCGGTGGTCCGGCCAATTGCCGGGTGGTCCGGTCACTGGCCGGAACCACGGAAGCGGAGCCGCGCCGGCGGGCCGGTGCTCCGCCGAGTGCGGTCGATTGACCGCGAGCGGCGGGGCCCGCCGGCCCCCGCCCGTCTGCCAAACTCAGGGGAGATGCCGCCGCCCGAGCCCGCTCCCGAGTCGCCGCACGACCGCGGCCTCCGGATCCCGGCCCCGCGAGGGCCTGACATCATGTGGGCCCCCTGGCGGATGGCGTACATCT
The DNA here is from genome assembly GCA_033856535.1 of Miltoncostaeaceae bacterium. GTDB lineage: Bacteria > Actinomycetota > Thermoleophilia > Miltoncostaeales > Miltoncostaeaceae > JAWVEV01. Next base: position 1,610 of record JAWVEV010000124.1, read on the forward strand.
CCGCCGAGAAGGACGAAGGCCACGAGGGGCCGGCCTGCGTCTTCTGCGACCTGCCGGCCGAGCGGGACGACGAGCGGACCTACATCCTGCACCGCGGCCGCCTGGCCTTCCTGATCATGAACCTCTACCCCTACAACAACGGCCACCTGATGGCGGTCCCCTACGCGCACGTCGACTCGCTGCGCCTGCTCGACGCCGAGACGCTGACCGAGATGGTCCGGCTGGTGCAGCGGGCCCAGGAGGTCGTCGCGGAGGCGATGAGGCCGCAGGGGTTCAACGTGGGGGTCAACGAGGGGCGCGCCGCGGGCGCGGGGATCGCCGACCACGTCCACATGCACCTGGTGCCGCGGTGGGTCGGGGACACGAACTTCATGCCGGCCCTGGGAGACACGCGCGTGATGCCGCAGCACCTCGACGAGACCTACGCCCTCCTGCGACCGGGGTTCGGCGAATGACCATGGTCCCCGGCGTCTTCAAGGCGTACGACGTCCGCGGGCTCTACGGGGACGAGCTCGACGAGGAGGGTGCCGAGCGGATCGGGCGCGCGTTCGCCGAGGTCACCGGGGCCTCGCGGGTGGCCGTCGGCCACGACGTCCGGCTCTCCTCGCCCTCCATGGCCGAGCGCTTCGCCGCCGGGGTGACGCGCGGCGGCGCCGAGGTGGTCGAGCTGGGGCTGGCCGCCACCGAGATGGTCTACTTCGCGGTCGCCGACGGCGGCTTCGACGCCGGCGCGGCGATCACCGCGAGCCACAACCCGCCCGAGTACACCGGCATGAAGCTGGTCCGGGCCGAGGCGGTGCCGCTCTCCGGCGAGACGGGCATCCGCGAGGTCGGCCGCCTGGCCGCCGACGGCCTCCCGGACGCCCCGACGCGCGGCGGCATCAGTCGCGACGCCGACCTCCTCGAGCGCTTCGTGGCGAACTGCCTCGGCTTCGTCGACCCGGACGCCATCACGGGCCTGCGGGTGGTGCTCGACGCCGCCAACGGGATGGCCGGGCTCTACCTGCCGCCGGTCCTCGACCGGCTGGCGATCGACGCGGTCCCCTGCTTCCTCGAGCTCGACGGTCGCTTCCCGAACCACGAGCCGAACCCGCTGCTCCCCGAGAACCGCGAGTTCATCGAGGCGAAGGTCGTCGAGGAGAAGGCCGACCTCGGGATCGCCTTCGACGGCGACGCCGACCGCTGCTTCTTCATCGACGACGCCGGCGAGTTCGTGCCCGGCGACTTCCTGACCGCCCTGTTGGCGCGCCACCTGCTGGCGCGCAGCGGCCCGTCCACCGTGGTCTACGACCTGCGCGCCTCGTGGGCGGTCCGGGACACCGTCGAGGCCGCCGGCGGCAGCGCCGACGAGCACCGGGTGGGCCATGCCTTCATCAAGCGGCGCATGCGCGAGGTGAACGCGCTCTTCGGCGGCGAGGTGAGCGGCCACTACTACTTCCGGGACTTCTCGTTCGCCGACAGCGGCCTGATCCCGGCGCTGCTGGTGCTGGAGATGCTGTCCCAGGTCGGCCGGCCGCTGTCGGAGCTGGTCGCCGACTTCCGCGCGAGGTACCACATCTCCGGCGAGATCAACTCGACCGTCGAGGACGCCCCGCGGGCCCTGAAGCGGCTGCGCGAGCGCTACGCCGACGGCCGCCAGACCGAGATGGACGGCCTGTCGGTCGCCTACGAGGACTGGCACTTCAACGTGCGGTCCTCGAACACCGAGCCGCTCGTGCGCCTGAACCTGGAGTCGCTGCGCTCGGCCGAGGACATGGAGCGCCGGCGCGACGAGGTGCTCGAGGTGATCCGCACCGGGTGAGCTTTGAGGTGGGCGCACCCCCCGCGACCGAGCGCCGCGAGCTCGTCGCGGCCGAGGGCCTCGAGGTCCGGTATCAGGGCGGGCCGCAGCCGGCGGTGACCGGCGTGGCGCTCGCGCTCGGGCCGGGTGAGGGCCTGCTGGTGGCCGGCGTCGAGGCGTCGGGCAAGACCAGCCTGGTGCGCGGCCTGCTGGGCCTGACGCCGATCGGGGGGCACGTCCGCGTGCTCGGCGCCGTTCCCGGCGACCCGGCGGCGATGCGGCGGGTGGGCTACGGCCCCCAGGGCCGGGACTTCCCCGGGCTCCTGACCGCGGGCGAGCTGCTGGGCGCCCTGGCCCGGCTGCGCGGCGCCCCGCCCGGGGCCGTCGCCGACGCGCTCGCGCGCGCCGGCCTGCCGGACGGCCGGCGGCTTCGCGGCGCCGCCCTCGGGCCGGAGGGGGCGCGCCGGCTGAGCCTGGCCGCCGCCGTGATGGGCGATCCGGATCTGCTCGTGCTCGACGACCCCTGGGAGTTCCCCGAGACGATCGCCGAGATCGCCAGGGCCCGCGGCCGCGGCGCCGCGGTGATCGCGACGACGCGCGAGCCGGCCAGCCTGGCCGAGGCGCTCGGGCGGACGATGACCCTGGTCGACGGAGCAACGGGATGAGCGCGATCGTCGCGCTCGCCGGCGTCGAGCTCCGCGGGCTGACGCGCCGGCGCTGGCTGCTCGTGGCCGCGGCCGTCGGGATCGCCGTGGTCCTCCTCTGCGCGGTGCTCGCCGCCGGCGATTCCGGGGTCGAGCGCGACGACACCTTCCGCGCCGGCGGCGCCTCGCTGCTGCTGCTGGGCGGCTTGGTGGTCGCGATCGGGCTGGGGGCGGCGGCCCTGAACCGGGACGCCGAGTCCGGCCACCTCGGGATCCTCGCCGCCGCCGGGCCGGGCCGGGCGCGCCTGGCGGGCGCCGCCATCCTCGCGCGGGTCGCGGCGCTGATCGCCGTGCTCGCGGCCTGGGGTCTCCTCCTGCAGCTCGCGAGCGCGGCCATCGGCCGCGGCCTCGACGGGCCGCTGGCCGTCCACACGCTCTCGGCGGCCGAGAACCTCCTGCTCGCCCTGCTGGCCGCCGCGGCCGTCAGCTCCGTGGTCGGCGGGGTCGCCTCCGGCATCGTCGGCGTCACGCTCTACGTGCTCGCGCAGGCCGTCGTGAACCTGGAGGCGGCCGCCGACCAGAACCTGATCGGCACCGCCGAGACCGGGGTCCGGGCGGCCTACGTCGTGCTGCCGCGGATCGTGGTCTCCCCCATGATCTTCCTGCTCCAGGCGCGGGACGAGGCCGGGCCCGCCGCGCCGCAGATGGAGATCAACGGGACGGTCGTGTTCGTGCCGGCGTCGGCCTGGTCGAGCGTCGTCTGGACGCTCGCCTGGTGCGTCGGCATCGGGCTGCTGGCGGCCTACGGGCTCCGCCGCCGCCCGCTCGCCTGATCCTCTCTAGGCGGAGATCTCCGCCGGCAGCGCCGCCGGCTCGAGGGCGACCTCGAGCACGTCCTCGAGGCGCTCGGCCAGGGTGATCGCGATCCGCTCCTGGAGACCCTCCGGGAGATCGCCGAGCTGGTCCTCGTTGAGCTTGGGCAGCACGACCTGGCGGATGCCGGCGCGCTCGGCGGCCAGCACCTTCTCCTTCACGCCGCCGATCGGCAGCACCTGGCCGGTGAGCGTGATCTCGCCGGTCATCGCGACGTCGCTGCGCACCGGACGGCCCGAGAGCGCCGAGGTGAGCGAGGTCGCGATCGTCACGCCGGCGGACGGGCCGTCCTTCGGCACGGCGCCGGCGGGCACGTGCACGTGGATGTCGTGGCGGTCGAAGTAGTCGTCGGCGAGGTCGAGGCCGAGGGCGCGCTGGCTGGCGCGCACGTAGGAGACCGCGGCCTGGGCCGATTCGCGCATGACGTCGCCGAGCTGGCCGGTGACGGTCAGGCTCCCCCGGCCCGGCATCACCTGGGCCTCGACGAAGAGGATCCCGCCGCCGGCCTCGGTCACCGCGAGGCCGGTCGTGACGCCCGGCGTCGAGGTGCGCCGCGCGACCTCGTTGTGGATGCGCTCCGGGCCGAGCAGCTCGCGCACCACCTCCGGCGTCGCCACCACCGGCCGCTCGTCGCCCTCGGCCACCCGGCGCGCGATCTTGCGGCCGATCGCGCCGATGCGCCGCTCGAGCTGGCGCACCCCGGCCTCGCGCGTGTACTCCGAGATCACGGTCTGGAGGCCCTCGTCCGTGAACGTGAGGATCCCTTCCGGCAGGCCGGTCGCCTCGAGCTGGCGCGGCACCAGGTAGCGCCGGGCGATCTGCAGCGTCTCCTCGTCGGTGTAGCCGGCGAGCCGGATGAGCTCCATCCGGTCGAGCAGCGGGCTCGGGATCCGGTCGAGCACGTTCGCCGTGCAGACGAAGAGCACCCGCGACAGATCGACCGGCAGGTCCAGGTAGTGGTCCCGGAAGGTCGTGTTCTGGGCCGGGTCGAGCACCTCGAGCATCGCCGAGGACGGGTCGCCGCGGACGTCGGCGCCCATCTTGTCGATCTCGTCGATCATCATCACCGGGTTCATCGAGCCGGCGTCGCGCAGCGCCCGGACGATGGTGCCCGGGATGGCTCCGACATAGGTCCGCCGGTGGCCGCGGATCTCCGCCTCGTCGCGCACGCCGCCCACCGAGATGCGCGCGAACTTCCGGCCCAGCGCCCGGGCGATCGACCTGCCGAGCGAGGTCTTGCCCACACCCGGCGGGCCCACGAAGCAGAGGATCGTCCCGCTCACCTCGTGCCGCAGCCGGGCCACCGCGAGGTGCTCGAGGATGCGCTCCTTGACCTTCTCGATGTCGTAGTGGTCCTCGTCGAGGATCTCGCGCGCCCGGGCGAGGTCGAGGTCGTCCTCGGTGACCGTGTTCCACGGGATCGACAGGATCCAGTCGACGTAGGAGCGAATCACGCCGTGCTCCGCGGAGGCCGGCGAGAGCCGCTCCAGCCGTGAGAGCTCGCGCTCGACGGCGGTCCGGACCTCCTCGGGGGGCGCGGCCTCCTCGAGCTGGCGGCGGAGGTCGGCCACCTCGGCCTGCATCTCGTCGCCCTCGCCCAGCTCGTCCTGGATCGCCTTGAGCTGCTGGCGCAGGTACATCTCGCGCTGGCCCTTCTCGAGGTCGGCCTGCACGTCGCTCTGGATCTTCGCCCCCAGCTCCAGCAGCTCCAGCTCGCGGGCGCAGAGCACGGTCAGCCGGCGCAGCCGGGCCTCCACGTCGGGCTCCTCGAGCAGCTCCTGGCGCTCCTCGGAGCTCAGCCGCATCGTCGCGGCGATGATGTGCGACAGCGTGGCCGGATCGTCGACGCTGTTGACCTGCAGCTGCAGCTCGTCGGGCAGCCCCGGGACCAGATCGACCATGCGGCTGAACACGTTCTGCAGGTTGCGCGCCAGCGCGCCGATCTCGGGCGAGTCGCCCAGGTGGTCCGGCAGCGGCGCGATCCGGGCCTCCAGGAAGGGCCGCTCGCTGTCGTAGGGGCCGATCCGCACCCGCTCGACGCCCTGGACCAGCACGCGCAGGGTGCCGTCGGGGATGCGCACCATCCGCTGGACGACCGCGGCCGTGCCGACCTCGTACAGGGCGTCCGGGCCGGGCTCGACCTGGTCGGCCTCCCGCTGCAGCACCAGGGCCAGCAGCCGCCCGGGCCGGTTCATCACCTCGTCGATGAGGATCACCGAGCGCGGCTCGCCGACCGCCAGCGGCGCCATCGCCCCCGGGAAGACGACCGTGCCCTTCAGGGACATCACCGGGAGGTGCTCGGGCAGCGCCTCGCCCCCGGGGGCCGCCGGCGGCGGCGGCGCGTCGGGGTTCAGCGGGGCCGGGGCCTCGGGCGGTTCGCCGGTCGCCACGCCTACTCGGCCCGCCGCACTCCGATGACCACCCGGTGGGCGGGGGCGCGGGCCGCGAGCGGCAGGGTGATGGTCAGGAGGCCGCGGTCGTAGGAGGCGCTCGAGCGGTCGGGGTCGACCGGGACGTTCAGGCGCATGCGGCGCTCGAACGGGCCCCATGCGATCTCGGCGTGGTGGTAGACCCGCCGCGGGCCGGGGGCCGGCCGGCGCTCCCCGCGCACCACCAGCACGTCGCCGTGCAGGGCGATCTCGGCGGTCTCGGGGTCGATCCCGGCCACGTCGAGCTCGACCGTGAGCGCCGGCGGGTCGTCGCTCAGGTAGACGTCGACCGGGGCGCGGGCGGCGTCCGCGCCGGAGGCGGCGCGGGCGCCCGCATAGAGCTCGGCGAGCAGGCGGTCGACCTCACCGGGCAGCGCGGCGCCGGGGGGCATCCTGCGAGGGGGCCTCATCGACCCGGGATGCTATCCGGCTTCGGCGCCCGCGAGCCGTCAGTCGGCGCCGAAGGCCTCGTCGAGCGGCCGGCGGCCCTGGAACCCGGCCCCGATCTCGTGCCAGTAGCCGATCCGGTCCTCGCCGAGCTGCCAGCAGAGGTAGACGTCGCGCTCCTCGTGCCGCGCCCGGAAGTCGCAGAGGCCCGAGTCGAGGTCGCGCACCACGACCCCCCAGGAGGTGATCTGCGCCAGGCCCCGGCTGAAGGTGAGCGCCGCCTCGGCGAAGGTCCGCCCGTCGTCACCGCCGCCGTTGGAGGGCGCCCGCCGGGCGAGCACCTCGACCAGCGAGCGGTCGGTCAGCACCGCGCGCGCGGCCCGCATCGCCCCCAGCACCTCGGCCAGCGGGCCGACCAGCGCCGACGCCTCCACGAGCGTGTAGGTGCGCTCGACGGCCACGCCGAGGTCCGACTAGGCGGCGACCTCGTCGCGCTCGTGGCGCCCGTAGAGCGTGTTGCGCTCCACGGGAACCCGCCCGCCCGCGCGGACGAGCTGCCGCATGCGCTCCTGGGAGAGCCCGAGCGGCGTCTGCACGGTGGTCGCGTGGGCGATGCGCTCCTCCGTGAGCGTGCCCGAGAGGTCGTCGAGGCCGAAAGAGAGGGCCTCGCTGGTGATCTCCTCACCGAGCATCACCCAGTGGCCCTTGATGTGCGGGAAGACGTCGAGGAAGAGCCGCGCCACGGCGATCGTCCGCAGCTTCTCCTCGCGCGTCGGGCCCGGCAGGTAGGAGAAGTCGGTGTTGCCCGGCAGGAACGGCAGCGGGATGAAGGCCTGGAACCCGCCGGTCTCGTCCTGCAGGTCGCGCAGCTGGCGCATGTGGTCGACCTGCTCCTCGGGCGTCTCGAAGTGCCCGAACAACAGCGTCGCGTTGGTCCGCATCCCGAGCGCGTGGGCTTGGCGGTGGACCGCCAGCCAGACGTCGGCCGGGACCTTGCGGTCGGCGATGATCTTCCGCACGCGCGGGCTGAAGACCTCCGCGCCACCGCCCGGCATCGTGTCGTGCCCGGCCGCGCGCAGCCGCTGCAGCACCTCGAGGTGCGACACCCTGGAGATGCGCGCGATGAAGTCGATCTCGACGGCCGTGAGGGCGGTGAGCGAGACCTCGGGAAGCGCGGCCTTCAGCTCGCGGAAGAGCTCCTCGTAGTACGCGAGGTCGTACTCCTTGGTCATCCCGCCCACGATGTGGAGCTCGGTGATGCCCAGGGCCGCGAGCTGCTCGGCGCGCTCGACCAGCTGGTCGACGCTGTAGGCGTAGGCGCGCGGGTCCTTCTCGGTCCAGACCGCGAACGCGCAGAAGCCGCAGCCGACGACGCAGATGTTGGTCGGGTTGAGGTGCGCGTTGACGTTGTACGTCACCTCGTCGCCGACGCGCCGGCGCACCACCGCGTCGGCCGCCGCCCCGAGGTCGGCCAGCGGAGCCTCGCGGTAGAGGGTCACGGCCTCCTCGGCGCTGATGCGCTCGCCGTCGGCGGCGCGGGCGAGGATCGTGTCGACCATCTGCCCCAGCCTAGCAGGGGCCTTGGTGTACGAACCCTGCGGAGCGGGGGCCTGGGACGAACGGCCCCATGCCCGGCCGCTACCCTGTCCCCGATGGCCGAGCACGCGCTCAAGGAGTGGGGTGTCACGGTGGCGGCGCTCGCCGAGGGCGCCCAGGTGCTGATCGTCCGCAAGGGCGGGATCGGCGAGAAGCGCTTCGATCTGCCGCACCCGCGCTTCTTCCTCTTCCCCACCTACGAGCACCAGCGCCCGGAGCTGGTCAAGGCGGAGGACCGGGCCCGCTTCGCGACCGCGCTCGACCAGCGCGAGGACCCGGACCGCCTGCCGCTGCCGGCCTATGCCGAGCTCGTCGCCTCGCACCCGATCCACGACCCCGACGCGCTGGCGGCGATCGACCCGCTGCACATCCTGTCCCAGGACTACGCCGCCGAGCGCCTGAAATGGCGCCGCAAGCACCCGCTGTGGGCGGCGGTGCTGCGCGTGTGGCGCGTGGAGGACCCGCCGGTGCTCGAGGTGGGCCCCGAGCACGGCGGCTGCGTGAGCTGGGTCGACCTGCCCGAGGCCGTCGCCCCTCCCTGGGAGCGCATGCGGCCGGCGCTCGACGACGACGCGTTCGCGCGCGCCGCCGAGGCCGTCGAGGCCGCGCTCGCCGGGATCCGCGCCGGGTGAGGGTGCGCGGGCACGTCCTGATCTGCCGGGGCCCCGACTGCGCGTCGCGGGGCGCCCAGGACGTCTACACCGCCGTCGCCGCCGAGGCCGAGCGCCAGGGACTCGGCGAGGACGTCACCCAGGGCCAGAGCGGCTGCGTCGGCCCGGTCTGCGGGCAGGGGCCCGTCGTGTGCTGCTACCCCACCGGCGCCTGGTACGTGACCGTGCGCCCCGAGGACGCGGAGGAGATCGTGCGCGAGGACCTGGGCGCCGGGCGGGCGGTCGAACGCCTGGTCGGCGCGCGCGTGGGCGGCCGATGAGCGCGCCGAACCACACCGAGGCCTTCGACCAGCTGATGGCCGAGCAGCCGGGCGACTGGACCTCCTTCGAGACCTACGTCACCGTCGCCGACGCCCGCCGGCTGAACGAGGCGCGCGTCGCCCTCGCCCGGGCCAACGCCCGGCCGGTGCGCGGCGCGGGCGACGCGGACTTCGAGATCACGGTCTGCAACACGCACGGGCGCGGGGCGGCCGCCGGCGTCGTCCGCTCGGCGCTGCGGATCCTGGACGACCTCGGCATCGCCGGCCGCACCTGGGCCGGCGAGACCACCACCACGCTCCGCCCGGCGCCCGCGCACCGCTACGGCCCCTAAGCGCTCAGCCGTGGCCATGTACCGCGACGAGGACGACCTCCAGCTGCTCGCCGAGCTGGCCGGGGTCCTCGACCAGACCGTGACGGCCGCCGGCCTCTCCTCCGGCACCTACCTGGTGCTGCGCGAGCTGATCGACGCCCCCGGCGCGGTGCCGGTGACCGAGGTCGCCGAGCGGCTGAAGGCCGGCCCCGACGAGATCGCGGAGCTCTGCGGACGGCTGAAGCAGGCCGGCCTGGCGGCGCCGCGGGCCGCCGGCGTCGAGGCCACCGACGAGGGCCGCGCGACGGCCGAGCGGCTGGAGCACGAGGCCAACGAGGCGATGCGCGCCTACGTGCTCGAGCGGCCCCACACCGCCACGGTCTACGGCCTGGTCGCCTCCATGCAGTCCGGGCGCTTCACCGTGCGCGACCTGCTGGAGTTCCTCGCCGAGGGCCCGACGGCCGAGGGCGAGCGTTGAGCCCGGCGGCGCCGCTCGCCATCGGGGCGGTCACGATCGTCCCGATCGTGATGATCGCCCTGATCGTGCTGCTGATCGGGCCCTGACGATCCGGGGCAACCGCCGCCGGCGGGACTAGCCGAGGACCCGCGCCGCTGGGGCGCGGGGGTGAAACGCGCGGGGTCGACCCGGACATGTGGGGGGTGAAGGCGTCCCATCCCCGACGGATGATCCGGAGACCATGACCGGCACCGAGCGACGCGAGCGGTTCGACCGCCTGTTCGACGAGCACTTCCGGGCGCTGCTGGGCTACGCGCTGCGCCGGGTGGAGGAGCCGGCCGACGCGGCCGACGTCGCCGCCGAGACCCTGCTGGTCGCCTGGCGGCGGCTGGAGCAGGTGCCCACCGGCGACGAGGCGCGGCCATGGCTGTTCGGCGTGGCGCGCCGCGTCCTGGCCAACCAGCACCGCGGCGAGCGCCGGCGCGACGCGCTGGCGGACCGCCTGCGCGAGGCCGTGACCGCGATGCCGGTCGAGGCCCCGCCCGCCGGGGACGCCGAGCTGGTCCGGGAGGCCATGGACCGCCTGCGTCCCCGGGACCGCGAGGTGCTCGCCCTGGTGTGCTGGGAGGGGCTCGACCCGGCCCAGGCCGCCGCGGCGCTCGGCATCCCCGCGGCCACCGCGCGCACCCGGCTGCACCGGGCGAGAGCCCGCATGCGCAAGGAGCTCGCCGCGCTCGGCTGGAGCTGGTCCGCCGCCCATTCCGCGTCCGTCCTGCCCCTCGAGGAGGGCTCATGACCGACCCCCGCATCGACGCGCTGCTGAGCGCGTCGGACCCGATCCGCGCCGGCCGGCTCGACGCCCCCGCGTTCGCGTCGGCCGCCGCGGAGCTGCGCGAGGCGATCGCGAGCACGCCCCCCGAGCTCGCCGCCCCGGCGCCCCGGCGCCCCCGCTGGGCCGGCCCGCGCCCGACGTTCCGCACCGCCGCGGTGGCCGTCCTCGGCGCCGCGGCGATCGCCGTCGGGGTCGGGGTCGGGATCGGCCGCCTCGGCGACGGCGCCCCGCCGGCGTGGGGCGCGGAGCTGGTCCGCGTGGCCGAGGCGTCGCCGCGCGTCCTGCTCGACGCCGACGGCTGGACCCTGACGCGGGCCGACGAGTTCCGCGTGGGCGAGGGCGAGACCAGCTTCGGCCGCGGCGAGGACCGCGTCGACCTGCGCTGGACCCCGGAGCGCGGCTTCCGCGAGCTGGTCCGCGACCGGCGCGCCAGCGCCGACTTCGAGACGACCACCGCGGTCCTCGGCCGGACCGCGGTGGTGATCCGCTACACGGACTCGAACGCGTACGTCGCGATGTGGCGCCAGGATGGCTCCTCGCTCGAGTTCCGCGACGACGACACGACCCTCGAGGCCTTCACGGCGCTGCTCGGGTCGCTGCGCGGCGCGAGCGTCGACGAGTGGCTCGGGGCCATGCCCGAGAGCGTGGTCCGCCCGGATGCGTACGCGGCCGTGGTCGACGAGATGCTGACCGGGATCCCGATCCCGCCGGGCTTCGACCTCGCGGCCCTGCGCGCCGGCGACGGCCTGGTGCGCGACCGCTACCAGCTGGGCGCCCGCGTGGCCGGAGCGGTGGCGTGCGCCTGGATCGACGGTTGGGTCGCCGCCCGCAAGGCGGGCGACACCGCCGCGGCCGCGGCGGCGACCGAGGCGATGGCGACCGCGCGCGGGTGGCCGGTGCTGCGGGAGATGAACGCGGAGGGCGACTACCCCGAGGTGCTCTGGGAGCTGGCGTCGGCGATGCCGAACAACGGGACGGTCCCGGGCGGCAGGCCGATCTCGCTCGAGAACGCCTACGTGGACGGCCTCGGCTGCCCGCTCCCCTGAGGACGTCTCGACGGCCCCTTAGCGGGCGGAGATCTCCAGCGTCGCGAGCACCCGGTTCGCCTCGGCGACCAGGGGCTCGGCGTCGGCCAGCGAGCCGACGGCGACGTAGAGCATGAAGGGCCGGCCGGCGGCGGTGAAGAAGCGCTGCACCCCGCCGGCCCGGTCCGGGATCGGCCCGCTGGCCACGCGCGGCGCGATCTGGACGGGCGCGATCTCCGGCACGCCCTCGGACGAGTAGAGCACCGAGCCGAGCGCGTCCTTCCCCATCTCCACGAGCGCGATCAGCACCCCGTCGGCCGGGATGCGGGCGACCGCCGCGCCGGCCAGGTCGTCTCCGGCGGTGGACCCCAGCGGGAAGCTGGCCGCGTGGAGGATCGCTCGGCCGCCGGCGCCGCGGATCGCCCCGTCCCAGCTCGCCGGGAGCGCGGCGCGGATGCCCCGGCCGGCCAGCGGGCGCGGCGGCGCCGGCGCCGTCGCGTCGCCGCCGGCGCGGTCCGTGGTCATGCTCGGCGCGCCGCTCTCGGCGCACCCCACCGCCGCGAGCAGGGCGAGCGCGGCGAGGGTCGCGGTGGCGCGGCGGCTACGCACCGCGCGGGGCGATCTCGAGCGAGGCGAGCAGCCGGTTGGCCGTCTCGAGCAGCCGGCGCGGGCGCGCCGACCGGCTGACCACCACGTAGGCGCAGAACGGCCGCCCGGCGAGCACGGCGAAGCGCTGCACCCCGGCGCGTCCGGGCAGCGCGCGGGTGATCGCCGACGGGTCGAGGTCGCGGACGCGCAGCGCCGCGAAGGCGGCGCGGCCGGCGAAGAGCCCGCGGCCGGCCGCGGCCGGCTCGTACTCGAGCAGGCTCAGGACGACGCTCTCGGGCGGCATGGCGTCGATCGCCTCCCCGCCGAAGCCGCCGACCGCCGGCGGCAGCGGGAAGCTGGCCGCGTGCACGACGGCCAGCCCGTCGTCCGGGTCACGGGCGATGCGGACGTCCCAGCCGGGCGGGGCGTCCAGGGCGATCCCCTGGCCGCTCACCCTCACCCCGCCGGCCTCACGCTGCGGCCAGCCCGATCGGGAGCGCCGCGACCAGCGCGAGCTGCGCGCCCAGGGCGAGCCGCCGCGCGTGCGGCTCGAGCCGGCGCAGGCGGGCCTCCACCGCGCCGAGCTGGCGCGGCGTGCGCACGCCCTTCACCGCGAGCAGCGGGAGGCCCCGCGCCGCGCCGAAGACCAGCCCGACCAGCGCCCCCGCCCCCGGTCCGCCGGCCAGGAACGCGGCGAGGAAGGTCAGGTAGACCGTGGCCGAGGTCACGATCGTGACCACCCCGAGCCCGAGCTGGAGGCCGAAGCCCAGGCCGTAGACCCAGCCGCGGTACGCGCGCATCCAGGCGTCGTCGACCTGCCGGCGCACGGTGGGCAGGCGCAGCGGCGTGCGGCCGCTGTCGAGCAGCGCCCCCACGAGCGCCGCCGCCGCGAGGATCCCCAGCCGCGGCGTGGTCCCGAGGCCGTCGATCGCCACCGACCCCAGCAGGCCCGCCAGGGCCCCGAGCGCCGTCCCCGCCGCCGTCGAGCCGAGGAGGTACGCGCCCACCGTGATGGCCCACCGGGCCTGACGGCCCCGCTCGCCGAGCGGGGTGATGCTCCCGAGCACCGACTCCCCTCAGGGGGACCAGCTGGCGCGGACGGCGGCCACCAGGGCCAGCGCCACGCCGATCCAGACCACCGGCTCCACTCAGAACCCCCTTCA
>JAWVEV010000125.1:0-3012 GCA_033856535.1 Miltoncostaeaceae bacterium
CGCAACGGCCGCCTGCCGCTGCTCGCGCCGATGAGCGAGATCGCCGGCAAGATCGCGACGCAGGCCGGCGCCTTCATGCTCGAGAAGCCGCTCGGCGGCCGCGGGCTCCTGCTCGGCGGCGTCCCCGGCGTCGCGGCCGGCAAGGTCATGGTGATCGGCGGCGGCGTCGTGGGCCAGAACGCCGCCGAGGTGGCGATCGGCATGGGCGCCGAGACCTACGTCTACGACCGCAACATCGACCGCCTGCGCGACCTCGAGTTCATCCTCAACGGGCGCTGCTCGACCTGCTTCGCCTCGACGCTCGAGGTCGAGGCCCGCCTGCCCGAGATGGACCTCGTCATCGGCGCGGTCCTCGTCCACGGCGCCAAGGCCCCGCACGTCATCACGCGCGCGCAGCTCGCCCTGATGAAGCAGAACGCCGTGCTCGTCGACGTCTCGATCGACCAGGGGGGCTGCTTCGAGACCTCGCGCGCGACGACGCACTCAGACCCGACCTACGAGGTCGACGGCATCACGCACTACTGCGTCGCCAACATGCCCGGGGCCGTCCCGATCACCAGCACGTGGGCGCTCACCAACGCGACGATGCCCTTCGTGGTCAAGCTCGCCGACAAGGGCCCGCGCGACGCGCTGGCCTCCGACCCGGGCTTCATGGCCGGCCTCAACGTCGCCGCCGGCCGCGTCACGTACGAGCCCGTGGCCGCCGACCAGGGCCTGGAGTACACGCCACCCGCGGACGCGCTCGAAGCGGTCGCGGTGTGACGCCGCCGCGCCGATAGATGGGTTGATGCGGATCCCCCCGCTCCCGCTGCTGGCCGCCCTCGTCGCGGTCGCCGTCCCCGCCCCCGCCACCGCCGCTTCGCTGACACACAACGAGGTGCAGCCCGGCGGCGGGGCCGTCCGTGTCCCGCGCGCGACCCGCGCGGCGCGGACCGACTTCCGCGACCAGGGGCGGCAGACGCTCCTCGACGTCGACGAGCGGACCGGCGGCGTGCGGGTGATGGGCCGCCTCGGCGCGCTGCTCACGCCCGAGGACGACCGCTCCGGCCGCGCCGTCGCCCTCGACTACGTGCGCGACCACCGCGACGTCCTCGGCCTCGACCGCGACGACATCGCGGCGCTGCGGCCGTCGCGGCGCGCCGCCGGCGGCGGGCTCGAGCAGGTCGACTGGCTCCAGACCTACAAGGGCCTCTCGGACATCGACTCCTCCCTGCGGGTCAACCTCACCGCGGCCGGGCGCATCGTCAACGTCCAGTCGACGCTGTGGCACGACCTCGAGCTGCCGTCGGTCGAGCCGGGCATCTCCGCGCGCGCGGCCTACGCGCGAGCGGCACGCAGCCTCGGCGGGCGGGCGGGGCCGGGTCACGGCCGCGCGCAGCTCGTCATCTACAACGCCGCCACCGGCCCGCGGCTGGGCTGGCGGATGCTCGTCCGCGCCGACGCCGAGCACGTGTTCGACGTCGTCTCCGACGCGCAGTCGGGCGACGTCCAGCGCGCCAGCAACTACGTCCGCAACGCCACCGCCACGATCGACCGCAACTACCCCGGCGCCGCGACCGGCGGGGCCGACGAGGTGGTCAACGTCGACGCCTACCTGAACGGCGGCGCGACGACGCTCAACGGCCCCTACGCGCACACGGTCGCCGACCCCGGCGACGCCATCCTCGGCCCCGGCGACGAGAACCTGGGGACCGAGATCAACGCCTCGGGCGGGAACTTCAACTTCGCGCTGACGCCGCTGTCCTTCCCCGCCTGCTCGCTGAGCCCCTGCGTCTGGCGGCCGGGCACCGCGAGCTCGTGGCTCACCAACCGGCCGCGCGACGCGGCGCAGCTGCACTGGTTCGTCTCGAACTACCACGACTACCTGGCCGCGGCACCGATCAGCTTCACCGCCGCCAACGGCAACCTCGAGGGCGCCGACAACGTGATCGCGCAGTCGATGGACGGCTCGACGACCGCAGGCGGCGGGCTCCCGGACTCCGGGCACGTCAACAACGCCAACATGGCGACGTATCCCGACGGCACCCACGCCTTCATGCAGATGTACCTGACCAACGCCCTGGGCGGGCAGAGCACCGGGCTCGACGCGTCGGTCGTCTACCACGAGTACACGCACGGCCTCATCGGCCGCTCGATCGTGGACGGCAGCGGGGTCGCGGCCGCCGACGGCTTCCAGGGCGGCGCGCTCAACGAGGCCACCGCGGACTGGTTCGCGCTCGACTACCTCAACAGCGCCACGAGCGGGGGCCTCGAGACCGATGCCGCCGGCGACGGCGACGTGCTGATGGGCGCCTACACGTTCGGCGGCATCCGCTCCGAGCCGACCGACTGCGCCGTGGGCTCGGCGGCACCGGCCTGTGACGGCGCCGGCACGGCGGGCACGGGCGGCTACACCTACGGCGACTTCGGCAGGGTCAACACGACGCCCGAGGTGCACGCCGACGGGGAGATCCTCACCCAGGCGCTGTGGCAGCTGCGGCAGGCGCTGATCGCCAAGCATGGCGCGGTCACGGGGGAGAACCACGTGCGGCGGATGGTCGCGCAGGGCCTGCGGCTCACCCCGCCGCACCCCTCGTTCCTCGACCTGCGCAACGCGATCCTCCAGGCCGACACCGCCGCCGGGCTCGGTGACGCGGCCGAGATCTGGGACGCGTTCGCCGCGCGCGGCATGGGCTACTTCGCCTCGACCGAGGAGAACGACATCCACCCGGTGGAGGACTTCAGCGACGTGCCCGCCGCGGGCTCCCCGACGGGCACGGTGAGCGGGACGGTCACGGACGCCAACACGGGCGCGCCGCTGGCCGGCGTCAAGGTCGCCTTCAGCGGCCACGACACCGGCGTGGGGCCGGCCCTGACGGCGACCACGTCGGCGTCCGGCGGCTACTCGATCGCGGGCGTGCCCGCCGGCACCTATCCCGAGCTGCGCGCGAACGGGCAGCCGCTGGGCTACGACAGCGAGCGCGCCGCGGCCTTCGCCGTGGCGCCGGGGGTCAACGGGCGCGACTTCGCGCT
>JAWVEV010000126.1:0-7352 GCA_033856535.1 Miltoncostaeaceae bacterium
ATGGCGTCGCCGAAGAAGAGCGAGGCGCCGAAGATGCCCAGCCCCACCAGCCCTGCCCGGGGCGCGAGCCCGCGCGGGCCACCGAGCCGCTGGATGAGCGCGATGAGGGCGAGGATGCCGCCCTCGCCATCGTTGTCGGCGCGCATCACGAGGATCACGTACTTGACCGACACCACCAGCGTGATGGACCAGAAGACCATCGAGATGACGCCGTATACGGCCGCGTTGGTCAGCGGGATCGCGCCGTCGCCCGCCGCGAGGACCGTGTGCAGGGCATACAGCGGGCTCGTCCCGATGTCGCCGAAGACAACGCCCAGCGCGCCGATCGTGAGCGTGGCCAGGCTGGCGTGGGCGACGCGTGCGCGCCGCGAGGGCCGCGCCCCGCCGGCGGGTGCGTCCTGTCCGACGGCCGTCCGCTTTCCCTCGGGCTGATCGCGGCCGGCCCCGGACGGCGTGTCGAGGGCCATGGCCGCACACTAGGGACTCGAAGGCGGCGCCTCGGCCGGTCTCACGGTCCCGCAACGCGCCCGAGGCTCAGACGGGCAGCGCCTCCACGACGCTCACGGCCGAGGCGGTCGGCACGACCCGCTCGACCCGGAAGCCGGCGGGCGCCAGGAGCTCGCCGTACTCGTCGGCGGTGCGCTCGCGGCCGCCGGGGACCGCCAGCATGATGACGTCGAAGACCTTGCCGGGGTGCGGCTCGGCGCCGGGCGGCAACACCATCTCGACGACGAGGAGCCGGCCGGCTGGGTCCATCGCCTCCCGGATGTTGCGCAGGATCGTGTGACAGGAGTCGACGTCCCAGTCGTGGAGGATGTGGGACAGGACGTAGGCGTCGCCACCGGCCGGGACGGTGGCGAAGAAGTCGCCGCCGGCCGTCTCGGCTCGGCCCTCGAGCCCGGCGGCGGCGATGGTGCCCTTCGCCGCCTCGGCGACGGACGGGGCGTCGAAGAGGAGCCCGGTGAGGTGCGGGTGGCGCTGCAGGATCGTGACGAGCAGGGTGCCGAGGCCGCCACCGACGTCGACCAACCTGTCGACGCCCGCGAAGTCGTAGGCCTCGGCGACGGCCGGCGGCTCGCCGCCGTGCACGGCGATCATCGTCCGGTTGAAGACCGCCTCCTCGTCGGGGTGCTGGCGGAGGTGGTCGAAGAACGACATTCCGAGCGTGATCTCGGGGCCGGGCCGGCCGGTCCGGAGGACCTCCGGCATCACGCCCAGCGCCGCCGAGAAGGCCGAGCCGCCGAGCGACAGCACCATGTCGCGCGCCGCCGTGGGATGGCCGGCCACGAGCGTCTCGCCGGCGGGGGTCAGCCCGAAGCGCCCGTCGGCGCCGTGGGTGAAGATCCCGGCGGGGGCCAGCGCCCGCAGGAGCTGGAGGAGGGCGACCGGCTGGACCCCGACCTCGGCGGCCAGGTCGTCCGGGGTGCGGGGCCCGGCGGCCAGCAGGTCGGGGATCCCCCTCTCGGTCACCGCGTACAGCGCGCGGGAGAGGACCATCCCGAGGGTGAGGTCGAGGATCGGCGCGTGGGGCGGCGGCTCGGGAGCGGACGGGGTCACGGATCCTCCTCGGATGACGGGCCAGGGCGCGAGACCGCAGGATCGTAGGCCCGCGCCCGCGCGCCGCGCGCCCTCCGGTCACACGACGTTCACGTTTCCGGGTGGCGCTCAGCACGCCGAGCGCGCGCGTCGGCCGCGGGCGCGGTGACTCTCCGGCGTCAGTCGGACGCGCCGAGCTCCTCCACCTCGACCGAGACCGTCATCAGCTCGGTCGCCCCGCCCACGTAGCTGCCGCGCAGCGGGGCGACGTCGGCGTAGTCGCGGCCGGTCGCGATCCGGATGTAGTGGTCGCGCGCCGCCCCGGGGTGGGTGGCGTCGAGCTCCACCCAGCCCTCACCGGGCACGCGCGCCTCCATCCACGCGTGGCTCTCGCCGGGCTCGCGCCGGTCGGGCTGGAAGAGCCAGCCGCTGACGTAGCGCGCGGCGACGCCCTCGTGGCGGCAGATCGCGATCGCCAGGTGGGCGAAGTCCTGGCAGACGCCGCGCCGGGCGCGGGCGACCTCGGCGACCGGCGTGTCGACGCCGGTGGCGCCCTGCTCGTAGACCAGGGCGTCGTTGACCGCCCACTCGAGGGCGAACAGCCAGCCCCCGACGCCGCCGGCTCGGGGCAGCTCGAGCGACTCGGCCAGCTCGGCCAGCTCCTCCGGCCAGCGGACGAGCGGGGACGGCGCCAGATGCTCGGCAAGGGCGTCCGCGTAGGTCGGATCGGCCAGAGCGGCCCACTGCGCCGAGGGATCGGCGGCCGGGCGCGGCGGCTCGCCGGCGCCCACGACCACGACGGCCTCCGCCTCGACCACCAGGCGCTCGTGCGGCTCGACCACCTGGAACCACCGCACCTCGTTGCCGTGGACGTCGCGGTGCTCGCGGAGGTCCGCGGACGGGGAGACGCGGACGGTCGCGCGCTCGACGCGCTGGCGGTCCGTCGACCGGGGCACCAGGCGCGCCTCGTTGACGCTCTCGCGCGCCGTGCCGGCGTAGCGCAGCTCAGTTCTGTGCCTGGCGAACAGCCTGCGAATGCTGTGCTCCTCCGGCGCGGTGGGCGGGGTAGGCGAAGCAGGCCCGGGAGAGGGCGTCGTCGATCTCGTTGCAGCGGGCCTGGATGCCGTCCAGCCGTCGGGGCAGCGCCGGCTCGCCGATGCGGGCCTCCACCAGCGCGGCGCGCGCCGCGCCGGCCAGCGCGACGGCGTCGGCATCGGCCGGGATCGCCCCCAGCGCGGCGAGCTCCCCGAGGGCGGTCTCGACCTCCCGCAGGCAGTGGGCGACCGAGCGCGGGAAGCGCTCGTCGAGGAGCAGGAAGCGGGCGACGGTCTCGGGGGACGACCACGCCGCGCCCAGGTGGGCGTAGGCCTCCTCGGCGGAGGCGGCCGAGAGCAGCGCCCGCCACTGGTGCAGGTCGGCGGGCGCGTCGAGCGCCGGGTCGGCCGGGACCAGGAAGTGGAACTTCACCTCGAGCAGGCGGGCGGTCTTCTCGGCCCGCTCCAGGTGGCGGCCGAGCCGCAGGAACTGCCAGGCGTCGTCGTGGCGCATCCCCTGGTCCATCACGCCCTGGATCAGGTGCGAGGCCCGCCGCACGGTCTGGCAGAACTCGTAGACGCCGTTCCGGGCGAGCGCCTCGGGCGGCCAGTCGCGCAGCTCGAGGGCGGCGCTGTTCAGCGATTCCCAGACGTCGGGGGGCAGCAGGTCGCGCACCATGGTGGCGTTGAGCCGGGCGCGCGCGATGCACGCCAGGATGCTGTTCGGGTTGCTCTCGCTGAAGGTCAGGAACCAGGCGACGCTGCGCTCGTCGGCGCGCAGGTGGCCGGCCAGGAAGCGCTCCCGGTCGCCGGTGATGTCCACCAGCGGCTCCCAGACCCCGCGGGCGCCGCGGCCGTTGCCGAGGTCCCCCTCCAGGGCCAGCGCGTGGCTCACCTCGAGAAGGCGGGAGAAGGTCTCCGCCCGCTCGACGCTCCGGGCCGTCCAGTAGAGGGCCTCGGCGACCCGAGCAAGCACGGCTAGCCCACCAGGAGGCCGGCGTCGACCGGGGCCGCGAAGCGGCCGCCCCGGCGTCGACCGGCCGGTGCCGGCCGCGCGCCCTCCGGCGCGCGGAGCACCCAGGTGTCCTTGCTGCCCCCGCCCTGGGACGAGTTCACGACCAGGGACCCCTCGCGCAGGGCCACCCGGGTCAGCCCGCCGGGCACCGCCCGCGGCTCGTCGCCGAAGATCACGAACGGGCGCAGGTCGACGTGCCGCGCCTGGAAGCGGCCGTCCAGGAACACCGGCGCCCGCGAGAGCGCCACCGTCTCCTGGGCGATGTAGCCGCGCGGGTTCCGGCGGACGCGCTCCGCGAACGCCTCGCGCTCGGCGCGGCTCGCGTGCGGGCCGATCAGCATCCCGTAGCCGCCGGCGCCGTCCACCGCCTTGACCACGAGGCGATCGAGCCGATCCAACACGTGCTCGAGGTCCTCCTCGCGCTCCAGGAGGTAGGTCGGCACCTGCTCGAGCAGCGGCTCCTCGCCCAGGAAGTAGCGGATCAGGTCCGGGACGTAGGCGTAGACCGCCTTGTCGTCGGCCACCCCGGCGCCGATCCCGTTGGCGATCGTCACGCGACCCTCGCGGTGGGCCTGCATGATCCCGGCCACCCCGATCAGGGTGTCGCCGCGGAAGCACGCCGGGTCGAGGAAGGTCTCGTCGATGCGCCGGTAGACGACGTGCACCGGCTCACGACCGGCGGTCGTCTTCAGCCAGACGCGCCGGTCGCGGACCACCAGGTCCGAGCCCTCGACCAGCGGGATCCCCATCTGCTGGGCCAGAAACGCGTGCTCGTAGTAGGCCGGGTTGGCCGGCCCCGGTGTCAGCAGCACGACCCGCGGATCGTCGACGCCCTCCGGCGCGCTCGCCCGCAGCGCCTGCAGGAGCAGGAACGGGGCGTGGCTGACCGGCTCCACCCGGTGCGCCCCGAACGCCTCGGGGAAGACGCGCCGCATGAACGCCCGGTTCTGGATGACGTAGCTCAGGCCCGAGGGCGCGCGCAGGTTGTCCTCGAGCACCCGCCAGACTCCCCGGTCGTCGCGCACCAGGTCCACGCCGGCGAGGTGGACCCAGCGCCCGGCCGGCGGGACCACCCCCGCCATCTCGCGCCGGTAGCCCTCGGAGGTGACGACCAGCCGGTTCGGCACCACGCCGTCCCGCACGGCCCGGCGCGGGCCGTAGACGTCGGCGCAGAAGCGGTCCAGCGCCCGCACCCGCTGGATGAGCCCGCGCTCGAGGCGCGCCCACTCGCGGGCCGGGATCAGGCGTGGAAGCAGGTCGAACGGGAACGCCTGCTCGCGGCCGCCGACCGTGAAGGTGATCCCCTGCTGCACGTAGCACCGGTCGGCCAGGGCGCTCTTGGCGGCGAAGGCCGCCGGCCGCAGGCGGCGCAGCCCGGCGAACAGCGCGGCGTACTCCGGGCGCGGCCGGCCGTCCCCCTCGAACATCTCGTCGAAGAAGCCGTCGAGGGCGTAGTCGGCGAAGAGGGCCGGGGTCCTCCCAGGCGCGCGGGTGCTCATTCGGCCAGCCTAGGAGGCCCGTCCCGGCGGCGCTTTGGCCCCCGGCACAAATCGGCGGGGGCACCCGGCGCCCGGCGCTCGCCCCAACTGAGCCCCCGAGCATGGAGGCCTCGTTGTGGAGCGCGAGGCTTCGAACGTGGTCGGGCTCCCGGCTGAGCGGACGCACGTTGGGGGGGTTATGCCCCGAACACGTGTACGGTAAACCTCTCAAAAGCTGATACTCTCCCAGAGGTTTTGCAGGTTCAGTGATCTCCGGAAAGGCGCGCGACCCGCCGCCCGTCGGTCAGCCCCTCCCCCTTCCGGATGGTGACGTGTGATCTCGACCTTCGTTCCCAAGCGCTTCGCGACCAGGGTCTCCTGGCTCGCCGCCAGCGGCCTGCTTTTCGTCGCTGCCGCACCCGCCCTCGGCGCCACCTCGGCGCAGCAGGTCTACGAGGCGCCCGTGACGGGCCAGACGCCGTCGCCCCTGCCCAACCTGCCGGTTCCGCCCGCGGGCGAGGTGCAGCAGCCCACGCCGTTCACCCCCCAGGCGCTTTCCGGCCCCGGCCCGACCGCTCCGGGTCCGCTCGTCGCGGGCGCCGGCGCGACGGTCCCGATTCCCCTCCCGTGCATCGAGACGGACGACGCGGCCCCCGGAACGGGCACCGGCTCGGGCGTCGGCACGCCGGCGGGCGCCGAGGAGTGCGCTCCGGCTCCGGGTGAGGGCACCGCCGTCCGCAACGGGGTCACGCCGGGTCCCGGCGGGTCGACGCCGGTCGGCGAGGTGGCCTCGGAGTCCGGGCCGGCTCCGGCCGCCGGCGAGTCGGGCACGCTCCCCGTCACCGGGCTTGACCTGTTCATCATCCTCGCTGCGGCGGCCACCGCTGCCGGCGTCGGCGTCTCGCTCCGGAAGGCCGCCCGCTAGGGATGGGCCGGGCGGGCGGCCCCCTCCCGGGCCGCCCGCCTCAGCACAGCAGCGCGTCGGGCCCGCAGAGCTCGAGCAGCCGGGCCGGGTGGGACGGGTAGGCGCACCGCGGCTGCAGGCGCCGGCGGGTCTGGGCGGCGAGATCGGTCGCCGGTCCGGCGGGCAGCGCCTCCCGGGGTGCCCCTCGACAGGTCAACCCGAGCTCCTCTCGGGTCGCGGGGCCTTGAAAGCATCGAGGCGGCGCGCCCTGCAGGGGGGCGCCGGCCAAAGCCAGCGCAGGGACGGGCGGGTCCCGGCGCGCGCCGAGCAGGCCCGCCGCGACGAGGCGCCGGGCGGGTGTCCTCCCCGCGCCCGGAGGGCTCGCGTGTGGGCGCTCCACGGACCGATCGTCCTCAGACAACGCGCGATAGCACCCGACTCGTCGGGCCCTCAGGCGGCCGGCGTCCAGGTCCCCTGTCGCTCCCATCCGGCGCCTTGCGCCGCCAATCTCGTCTCCTGAGGGGCGGCGCGCAGACGGCCCGGGTTCGAGCCGTCCCAGCGCAGGAGCCCGCCGGGATCGCACAGCTCGAGGAGGCGGCGAACCGGCCGCGAGGGGTGGGTCACCGCCAGAGCGACGCCCCGGTCGCTGAGGCGCCGCGCGGCCCGCGTGATGCAGCGGAGCCCCGCGCCGTCCATGAAGCCGACGCCCGCCAGGTCCAGGACGACGAGCGGGCAGGCTCCTCCCGCGTGCAGGAGCGCCAGCGCCGTCTTGAGCATCGGAGTCGTGGCCAGGTCCAACTCCCCCTCGAGGGTCAGCACCACCGCCTCCCGCGTGTGGTGCACGTCCATCGTGAGCCGCTCCTCGAGGAGGGGGGCAACGTCGTTGATCGGTGCCATGAGAACCCCTTGTGAACAAGCGCCTGCCGGCGCCGCCGGGGTCTCGGGCAGCAACATCCGTCTCACGACCTGGCGGACACTCGTCGCCCAGCCGTCGACTCGATGCCGAGTCTCTCACGGATCGCCGGCCGTGACGAGCCCTGCTCGAGCGGCGCCGGGGCCCTGGCGCTCGCCGCCGCCCAGGGCGATCCCGAGCGGCATCCCCGGCGGTCTACACTCGGCCGGTCCGGAGAACGAAGAGCCGCGGTGATCCGACGTGATTGGCCCTCGTGACGCCCGCTCGAGCGTCCGGCCGTGAGCGACCCGCGCCTTGGCCGCATCCTGGGGATGCTCGTCGCCGCCGGCCCGTCGGCGTCCACCACCGGGCTCTGCGCGCTGGCCGCGGCGGCCGTGGGCGTCGCCGGCGCGGGCGTGATGGTGGAGGGGGCCGATCAGCGCGCGCCGCTGTGCTCCTCCGGGTCGCTTGCCGCGCGCATCCTGGATCTGTG
>JAWVEV010000127.1:0-3534 GCA_033856535.1 Miltoncostaeaceae bacterium
GTACTGGGACATCTCCATCCACATCGACGACGGGCGCGACCCAGGCCCGCTGGCGAACCCGGCGCACTTCTTCATCCTCTTCGGCCTGATGGGCGTGATGGCCGCCGGCATCTTCGGCATGGCCCTCCCGCAGAAGGACATCCGCTCGAGCGTGAACGTGCCCGGGATCGGCCCGCACGCCCCGGCCGGCGCGATCGTGATCGCCGCCTGCGGCGCGCTGTCGCTGACCGCCTTCCCGCTCGACGACGTCTGGCACCGCATCTTCGGTCAGGACGTGACGCTGTGGTCGCCGACCCACCTGATGCTGATCACGGGCGCGTCGCTGTCGACCTTCGGGGCGCTGGCGCTGTACCGCGAGTCGCTGGAGGAGTCCGACGACACGCAGGCCGTCCCCGCCCGCGCGGGCTGGCTGCTGGCGCCGCTGACCGGCGCGATGCTGATCGGCCTCAACACCTTCCTGGCGGAGTTCGACTTCGCCGTGCCGCAGTTCCGGCTCGACATGCACCCGGTCGGGATCGCGCTGGCCGCGGGCGTGGCGCTGGTCTCCGCCCGGCTGGTCATCGGCCCGTACGGCGCGCTGGCCACGGTCGCCTTCTTCATCGGCCTGCGCGGCTTCCTCTTCGTCACCGTCGGCCCGATCCTCGGCGGCACCGAGCCGCGCTTCTCGCTCTACCTGGCCGAGGCGATCCTGGTCGAGCTGGCCGCCGTCGCCTTCGCCCGCTCGGGGAAGCCGATCGCCGGCCGCCCCGTGACCTTCGGCCTGGTGGCCGGCGGCCTGATCGGCACGCTCGGCATCGCCGCCGAGTGGGCCTGGTCGCACGTCTGGATGGTGCACCCGTGGACGGCCAGCATGTTCCCCGAGGCAGCGCTGATGGCGCTCGGGATGGCGCTCGCCGCCGGCGTGATCGGCGGCTTCGTCGGCCGCGCGCTGAGCCTGCGCGGCACGCGCCTGCCCGCCGCGCCAGGCTGGGTGCTGCCCGCCGCCGCCCTGGCCGCGGTGGCGATCGCGGTGCTCGGCATCCGCATCTCCGAAGGCGACGGCAGCCTGCGTGCTCAGCTGCAGCTGACCCCGGCGGGCGAGGGGCGCGTCGAGGCGACCGTGCGCATGCAGCCGCAGGACGCCGCCGACGACGCGCGCTGGCTGACCATCACCTCCTGGCAGGGCAAGCAGGCGAGCATCGTCCAGCACCTCGAGCGCACCGGCCCGGGCCAGTACCGCACCGTCGAGCCGGTCCCGGTCGACGGCACCTGGAAGTCGATCCTGCGCCTGCACGTCGACGACGAGGTCCTCGGCCTGCCGGTCTTCCTCCCCGAGGACCCGGCGATCCCGGCCAAGGAGGTCCCGGCCACCCCGACCATCGACCGCGCCTTCGTGCTCGACAAGAAGAACCTGCAGCGCGAGCAGAAGCAGGGCGTCTCCGGCGTCCTGACCACGGGCGCCTACGCCGGCGTGGGCCTGATCGTGATCGTCCTCTTCGGCTTCCTCTTCTGGGGCCTCAAGCGCGTCCGCGAGACGCTCGGGCACGACTCCGAGGACGCCGCGCCCGGCCCGCCGTTCGCCGATGGCGACGGCCAGGCCAACGGCCGCTTCAGCCCGCGCGAGTCAGCCGGTGTAGAGGAGGCCGGCCGACTCGTCCAGGGCGGTGGCGGCGAGGGCCGGGCGTAGCGGCCGCAGCTCCTCGTCGATCGCCGCGCTGTCATAGGCGCTGAGCGTGATGACCTCGGGGCGCGGCGGGCGCGCCTCGAGCAGCTCGATGCGGGCCCCCGACGGTGGGTGTGTGAGGTCGAGCCGGGTGTCCTCCAGCCGGGCGACCCGGCGGCGGCGCTCGCGCTCGCGCTCCGGCACGTTCTCGAAGGCCTCGCGCAGGCGGGCGAACAGGTCGACGTCCTCCCGCCGCACCGTGGCCCCGCGCACCACGGCGGACCAGAGGGGCGTCAGCAGCAGCTTCTCCTCGATCGAGAGCGCCGCCGGCGTCCCGGCCACGCGGGCGCCTAGGTCGTCGGCGAGGAACTCCGCGCGCTGCGATTCGCGCATCAGCAGGTGGTACTCGAGGTAGAGCAACCCGACGACGGGGCGCGAGAGCACCCACATCGCGGCGTCGGCGAGCGAGCCGGCCGCCCCGTACCCCGATTCGCCGCGATCGGGCTCCAGCATCCAGCGGAGCGTGAGCAGGGCGTCGACCGCCGTGCCGATGACCAGGCCGCGCCGGGCGTCGCCGTTGCGGCCGTGGCCGATCTCGTGCCCGATCAGCGCGACTCGCTCCTGCGGCTCGAGCGCCGTCAGCAGCGGCAGGCCCAGCAGCATCACGGGCTCCCGGCGCAGGCCGACGAGGGCCCAGCCGCCGTTGAACTCGTGGTCGATCACCACCCGGGCGGGCGGCGGCATGCCTAGGGCGTCGGCGACCTCCCGCACGAGCGCGGTCAGGCGTGGGGCATCGCGCTCGGTGACCACGATCCCCTCCGGCATCTCCCCGAAGCGCGGCCGCATCAGGAACGCGAGGCCGCCGAAGAGCAGCGCTCCGAGCGCCGCGAACGGGTTCGGGAGGCCGACCACCAGCAGCACCACCGCGCCGACTGCCATGGAGAGCACCAGCAGGTGGATGGCGACGGCGATCGCGTACGCGGCCAGCAACGACGGTGTGGTCCGCGGTTCGAGCGCCTCCGTCTCGCGCAGCTCGCGGACGAGGGCCCGGCCGAGCCGGTTGCCGGCCGCCCGGTAGGCGCGCTCCAAGCGGCCGGACCGGATGGTGTCGTCCGGCGGCGCCAGGTTCCACCCGCACGCGTCGCACCACGTCGAGAGGCGCTCGTCGACCGGCAGCTCCTGGCCGCACCGCGGGCACGGTTGCACGGCGGCGGTCACCTACAGCAGGCCGGGTCCGGCCGGGACCGCGATCGACCCCCGCGTGACGGGCAGGGCGGCGTCCTCGCCGCCCTCGAAGAGCTCCAGCGTGGCCAGGCCGCAGTGGCGCAGCGGCGCCTCGGCCCCGAGAGCGGCGGCGGCGTGCACGGCGGCGGCGACGCCCAGGGGGCCGTCGAGCGCGGAGGCGACGTAGACCTCGCTGCCCGCCGCCCGGGCGACGGTGGCCGCGCGCAGCAGGCCGGTGATGCCGCCGCAACGGGAGATCTTCAGGCAGACGAGGTCGGTGGCGCCGGAGCCGAAGCCGGCCACGTCGTCGGCGGTCTCGTCCATCGAGATGGGAACCGGGGAGTCGGCGCTGACCGCGGCCAGCGCCTCCACGCCGCTGACGGGCTCCTCGGCGAGCTCGAGGTCGCTCGGCACCAGGGCGCGCAGATTGGCGAGCGCCTCGGCGGGCGAGTACCAGGCGCCGTTGGCGTCGACGCGCAGGAGCACGTCGGGCCCGACGGCGGCGCGGATCGCGGCGAGGCGGCCGGCGTCGTCGCCCAGCCCGACCTTCACCTTCAGGCAGGTGAAGCCACGCTCGACCAGCCCGGCGGCCGTGGCGGCGGCGCCCGCCCGGTCGGCGCCGCTGACGGTCCCGTTGACGGGGATGGAGCCGAGCGCGTGCGGGTGCA
>JAWVEV010000128.1:0-3151 GCA_033856535.1 Miltoncostaeaceae bacterium
GCTCGGGCAAGATCATGCGCCGGCTGCTGCGCGACATCGCCGAGGGCCGCGAGCTCGGCGACGTGACCACGCTGCGCGACCCCGACGTGATGGCCCAGCTCGAGGGGCGCATCAAGGAGCTCCAGGCCGAGGACGCCTGACCGGCCGGCGGCGTGTCGTCGGCCGCTCGGCCGACGGCACGCTAGTCGCCGACGACGACCTCGGCCTCGGCGTTGCGGATGATCGCGCGGCCGTTCTGCTCGGCCACGCAGTCGACGTAGGCGATCCCGTCGCGCTCGTCGCGCACGGTCGAGGTGATGGTGATCTCCGCCTCGGGCACGCCCATCCCGCGGAACTGAACGGCCAGCCGGCGCAGCGAGCCGGGCCCGCCCCCGGCCTCGGTCTGCGCCCGGGCGACCTGGGCCATCGTGTAGAGCCCGTGCAGGATGCGGCCGGGCAGGCCGACCATCTGGGCGAAGTCCTCGTCGATGTGGATCGGGTTGAAGTCGCCCGAGGCGCCCGCGTAGCGGACGGTGAGGTACCGGTCGGGGGTGACCTTGAGCTCGGCGATCTCCATCAGGCACCCCGCACGATGTTGTTCCACGTGCCCAGGCAGACCTCGGCGCCGTGCTGGTTGACCGACCGCGTCTCGAACACGAAGAAGCCGTTGCCGGCCCGCTCGGAGACGTCCTTGACCGTGGCCGTCGTGGTGATCTCGTCGCCGGCCACCACGAGCTCGCCCCAGACGAACTCCTGGCCGCCATGGACCATGCGGGAGAAGTCGATGCCCACTTCGGGGTCGAACAGGCCGGCCATCACCGCCGGGGCCCCGTAGACGACCGCGAACATGGGCGGCGCCACCACGTCGGCGTAGCCGGCGGCGCGGGCCGCCTCGACGTCGAGCGTGAGCGGGTCGGTGTCGCCGATCGCGTGGGCGTACTCGCGGACCTTCTCGCGGCCCACCGCGTAGACGGTGGGCGGATAGCTCTTGCCGATGGCCTCGGTGTTGACGGGCATGGCCGGGGATTCAATCATCACGCCCGCGCGACCCGCGCCCGCTGGGTCAGGGCGACGCAGGCGAGCACGGCGACGGCGGCGGCCA
Source organism: Miltoncostaeaceae bacterium (assembly GCA_033856535.1). Lineage (GTDB taxonomy): Bacteria > Actinomycetota > Thermoleophilia > Miltoncostaeales > Miltoncostaeaceae > JAWVEV01. The sequence goes on from JAWVEV010000128.1 coordinate 1,082, forward strand.
GCGTCCACGGGCCGACGTGCTCGCCGAGCACGAGCGCCGACCAGGCGAGGGTGAGCAGCGGCTGGGCGAGCTGGACCTGGCTGACGTGCGCCACCCCGCCCCGGGCCAGCCCGGCGTACCAGGCGAAGAAGCCCAGGAACATGGAGACGACGCTGACGTAGGCGAAGCCCAGCCAGGCATCGCGGCCGGCCGAGCCGGCCCCCGAGGCGCTGAGCACGGCCACCGGGAGGCAAAGCGGGGCGGCGAGCACGAGCGCCCAGCAGATCGTCCGCGCGCCGCCCAGCTCCCGGGCCAGCGCGCCGCCCTCGGCGTAGCCGAAGGCGCAGACCACGACGGCGGCCAGGAACCAGGCGTCGGCCGCGGTCAACCCGCCCGAGGACTGGCTGGCCGCGAAGGCGACCACGACGGCCAGGCCGGCCAGCGCGGCCGCCCAGAAGCCCACGCTCGGACGCTCTCCGGCGCGGAGCACGGCGGCCACCGCGGTGGCCGCGGGCAGGACGGCGATGACCACGGCGCCGTGGGCCGAGTCGGCCGTCTGCAGGCCGATCGACGAGAACAGCGGGAAGCCGACGATCACGCCGCCGGCGACGATGGTCAGCCGGCGCCACTGCTGCCGGGTGGGCCACGGCGCGCGGGTGGCGGCGAGCACGGCGACCGCCAGCAGGGCGGCCACCGCGGCGCGGCCGAAGGCGACGAACCACGGATGGAGGTCGGCCACCGCCAGCTTGGTGGCCGGAAACGAGAACGAGAAGCCGAGCACGCCGAGCGCCCCGAGCGCGAGCCCGCCGGCGGCCGGATGGCGCCCGACCCGCGCCCGCCGGGTCTCGCTCAGAGGATCGACGCCCACACGCCGCCGTCGACCGACCAGGCGGCCCCGGCCACCCCGGAGGCGGCCTCCGAGCAGAGCACGACGATGATCCGGGCCACCTCGTCGGCCTCCATCGCCCGCCCGATCGGCATCCGCTCGCCCTGCGCGCGCAGCACGTCGTCGCGGCTGACGCCGCGGCGCTGCGCGAGCTGGTCGGCCAGGCCGCCGGGCGCCGTCCACCCCTCGCTGAGCACCATCCCCGGGGCGATCGCGTTGACGCGCACCCCCTGGGCCGCGTAGCGGTCGGCGAACGCCCGCGAGAGCGCCAGCTGGGCCGCCTTGGTCACCGAGTAGGACATGGCGAGCGTGGCCGACGGGCGCTTGCCCGACGACGAGGAGACGTTGACCACCCGCCCCCAGCCGGCCTCGGCCATCCGCGGGCAGGCCGCGCGCATGAGCCGCATCGACGCCATCACGTGGAGGTCCCAGTCGCGCTGCCAGTCGGCGTCGGTCAGCTCGTCGAGGTTCTTGACCTCGGCCAGCCCGGCGTTGTTGACCAGCGCGTCGAGACGGCCGAGCCGCTCGACGGCGGTGGCCACGATCCGCTCGCCGGCGTCGGGCTCGGCCACGTCGGCGGCCAGCCACGGACAGCCGAGCTCGTCGGCCCGGGCGCGCAGCTCATCCTCCCCACGGGCGACCAGGAGCACGCGGGCGCCCTCCTCGACGAGCAGGCGGGACACGGCGAGGCCGATCCCCTTGCTCGCCCCGGTGACGATGCAGACGCGATCGCGCAGGCCGAGGTCCATGCGGACCAACCGTAGCGGCGGGCTCGGCGCTCGCGCCGGAGCCGCCGCCCGCTTACGCCGCCGGGCGACCGCCGCGATCGGCGGCCGCGCGCAGCGACCCGGCGATCTCGTCGAGGAGCCCGCGGCAGGCCGCCTCGACCTGGTCGAGCACGGTGTCGAAGCCGCGCGGGCCGCCGTAGTAGGGATCGGGCACGTCGAGGTCGATCGAGCCGGCCGACGCGGGGTCGAGCTCGCGCAGCATGCGCACCTTCTCGCGCGCCGCTGCGTTGGGCGCACGCTGGAGCAGCTCGTGGAGGTTCGATCCGTCCATGGCCAGGATCAGGTCGAAGCGGTCGAAGTCGTCGGCGGTCACCTGGCGGGCGGCGCCGGTGAGCGTGGTGCCGCGCTGTCGGGCCGCCTCGGTGGCCCGGGCGTCGGGCGCCTTGCCCACGTGCCAGGCGCCGGTCCCGGCGCTCT
>JAWVEV010000129.1:0-6367 GCA_033856535.1 Miltoncostaeaceae bacterium
TGTCGGTGTTCGTCCAGGCGGCCGGCATCACGGACTTCGTCCAGGCGGCCGCGGCGACGGCGCCCGGCCAGGCCGCGCGCTACGGCGGGGCGACCGGGTCCTACATCCACGCGTCGATCTTCCTCGGCACGGTGGGCGTGCTCCTGCTCGGCCTGCTCGTGCAGGCGACCGCCCGCGGGCAGGCGGTGCTGCGGGCCGCTGCCCTGGTGACCGTCGTCGCCGCGATGTTCCTCACCTACGGTCGCGCCGGACTGATCATCGCGGCGGTCGGCTTCGCCGTCCTCGTCGTCGCCTCTCCCGGCCGGGCACGGCGGCGGCTGCTCGCGGCCTGCCTCGCCGGGATCGCCCTCGCGCTGCCGTTCGCCGCGATCAGCGGCCGGGGGCCGGCCGACGTGGTGGACCGGGCGGCGTCGTCCCTGGACTGGAGCGACGATCCGGGCAACCGGCTGCGCATCCGCGAGATGCGCCGGGCGCTCGACCGCTTCGCCGGCCTGCCGCTGCCGCAGAAGGTCCTGGGCGACGGGCTGGCCGCGACGGGCAACGCGCGCAAGCTCGCCGACCTCACGCCGACCGCCACCGAGTCGTACTACCTCAAGCTCCTGATCGAGGTGGGCGTGGTCGGGCTGCTGCTCGCCGGAGGGTTCCTTCTCTGGGCGACCGCCTGGCTCGCCCGCACCTGCCTGCGGGCGCGCGAGGATCCCGTCGCGCTGACCGTCGCGGCGGCCGGGTTCGCCCTGAGCCTCGACGCGCTCGTGTTCCCGACCCTCGAGGTCCAGCTCGTCGCCCTGACGTGGTGGGGCCTGCTGCTCGCGGCGCTCGTCCGCCGCGCGGCTCCGGCGGTCGAGATCGCGCTGCCGTCGCCGGCGATGTCGCTCACGCGGCGAGCCCGCGAGCTGCCGGCGCGGGCCCGGGTGCGGTCGTCCGTCGTCGCGGTCGCCGGGGCGGGCGTGGGCGCGGCCGGCGCGTTCCTGGCGGCGATCGTGGCGGTGCGCGCGCTCGACGCCACGGAGTTCGCCGTGTTCGGCGTCGGCCTGGCGATCCACTCGCTCGCGGTCCAGTTCGCCGACGCGGGCCTGGGGGTCGTCGCCGTCACAGAGACGGCGGAGGACTGGGCCGCCGGGGAGCGCCGGCGGTTCTTCGCGAAGCTCGCGATCCTGCTGCGGCGGCGGCTGCTGATCGCGGTGGGCGTGGCCGCCGTCCTCGCGGCCGCCGCGTTCATCCCGGGCAGCTTCGCCCCGTACCGGGACGTGGCCGTCATCGCGGCTGGCGGCGCGGTGTTCGGGACGCTGCCGCCGTTCCTCGCCGCGACGCTGCAGGGGATGCACCGCTTCCGGGCGGCCGCCTTCGTGCTCGGTCTCGTCGGCGTCCTGCGCCTGCTGCTCGCCTGCGGGCTCGCGATCGCCGGAGCCGGCCCGGCGGCGCACATCGCCGCCTACGCCGTCGCCGCGACGATCGCCGGCTCGCTGCTCGGCCTCTGGCTGCTGCGGGGCGCGCGGGCTCAGGGCGCCGAGGCGCCGGAGGAGGAGCCGATCCTGGACCGGTCCCTGCGGCGGGCGATGACGGCCTCCGTGACGGCCTCGGCGGTCCTCTTCAACGTGGGCCCGCTCCTGCTGGTGCTCTACTCGACCAGCCGCGAGGTGGCCGTCTACTCGGCGGCGTGGCGGGTGGCCGCCGGCGTCCTGCTTCTGAGCACCGCGCTCGCGACGGCCCTGCTGCCGTCGATCATGCTCGCCCGCGACCCGTGGCGGGAGATGCGCCGGCTGGTTCGCGCCGGCGCCGGCCTGTCGGCCGCTCTGCTCGTGGCCGCGCTCCCGCTGACCGTTGCCGGGTCGCTCGTCGTCGGCGAGGAGCTGCGGGGCGAGCAGGAGGTCCTTGCCGTCCTGCTGGTGGCGTTCGCGCTCGAGGCCTTCGCCCTGGTCACGTTCGGCGGGTACCTGCGGGTGCGCCGCCCGTGGGTGGCCTCCACGGCCGCGCTGGTCCAGCTCGCGGTCTTCCTCGTCGTGAGCGCCGGCCTGTCCGGCGAGGGCGCACTGGGGCTCGCCGTCGCCCAGCTCGGCGGGGTGCTCGCCGCCTGCGCGTGGCTCGGCGCGCCGCTGATCGCCGAGGCTCGCGGCTCGCTGCGCTGGTTCCACGACTCGCCGGCCGGGCCGGTGGACCCGGAGGCGGCCCTACTGGCGGGCGAGGAAGTTGTGGACTCCGCGCGCTAGCGAGTCCTCGAAGGCGCCCCGGGAGTGCGGCCCGCCGCCCTCCGCGTCGAACACGCGCAGGCCGGCGCCGGTGAGCATGGCGTGCACGCCGGCCGAGGTGGTGCCGAAGGTCGCCGCGCTCTCGGGCATGTGCTCGAACCAGATGGCAGGGCGGTGGCGCTCGATCGTCTGGAGCGCTCCCGTCAGGACATGCCCCTCCGCCCCCTCCACGTCGATCTTCAGCAGCGCGGGGACGTACCCGGCGGGCAGCACGTCGTCGAGCCGCGCCGTCTCGACGGCCATCTCCTCCGGCTCGTAGCGGCCGGGGTAGCGCTGGCGGCGCAGGCCCGAGTAGGCGGGCTCCTCCGCGACGTGCTGGAACGTCGTGGTCCCGGGCTCGTCCCACAGCGCCACCTGGTGGACCTCCACGCCGGGATGGTCACGGCGCAGCTGGTCGGCGAAGGCCGGGAGCGGCTCGAACGCGAGGTGCCGGCCCGCGGGCGCCAGGCGCACCATGTGCCGCAGCAGCTCTCCGGAGTGCGCGCCGACGTCGACGCAGTTGCCGTCGGCTCGCACGGTGAACGCGAGCAGCAGCTCGAAGTTGCGCATGTGCAGGCGATCGCGGCGGACGCCGGGATGGGTCGCTTCCCACGCCCAGCGGGCGGGCCGGTCGAGGCGGGCCGCCTCGGCGGCGCGCTTGACGCGCTGGCGGGTGTCGCGGCTCAGGGGCAACCGCGGGAACGGTAGGGGGCGGGCGTCACGGGCGGCGCGCGACGTACGCGGCGACCTCGTTCGTACCCGAGCGCAGCGTCGCGGGGTCGACCACGACGTGGATCGCCGTACGGGCTCCGGTCCCGCTCGCGGTCGCCGTCGCGGCGACCGTCCCGTTGACGGCGATCACGATCCGCGCTCCCTGGGGTGCCTCGACCGTGCCGGCGATCGCGGCCGGCACGAGCGGGCCGCGCGGATCGGCGACCCGCAGCGGCGGTCCCCGAAGCTCGAGATCCACGTCCCGGAGCCGGAGCGACGCCACCGGGCGACCGATCAGGCCGCGCGCGCCACCCGCCGCGTAGGGACTGCCGCGCCGCTTCCCGAAGATCGCGGTCTGCCGCGCGACCGTCTCGGCCGATCCGTGCAGGATCAGGTCGAGGGCGAACCCGGTCGCCCGGTCGCCGACGAAGACCGGAAGCGGGCCGGCAGGCGGGCCGGTGACGCCTGGCAGCGGGCCTCCCTCGGTCGTCCACGGGATCCGCGCGCCGAGGGTCTTCGCGATCGTCGGCAGGACGTCCACCGTCCGCGCGGGCCCGTCCAGGATGCGGCGGGAGTCCTGCCCCGGCCGCTTGACGAGGAGCGGCACCCGCAGGATGTCGCCGGCCGTGCGCGCGGTCGTCCGCCGCCGCAGCTCTCCGGGCTGGAAGCTCGCCCCGTGATCGGCCGTCACGACGAGCAGCGCGCGGTCGTAGATGCCCAGCTCCCGCAGGCGCGCGACCAGGTCGCCGATCAGCCGATCCGTGTAGCCCACCTGGAGCAGATGGCGCTGCCACCCGTACGCGGCGAGACCCGGGTCGATCGACCAGCGGTCGTCCGCTCCGAGCCCCGGAAGCTCGCCGGGCCGGCTGGATCCGGTGTAGCGCTGCCCGGACGGAAGCAGGTTCCACGGGATGTGCGGAAGCTGCACGTGGAGGTAGTCGAGCGCCGGCGGGCCGCTCCGGATGGAGGCGATGAACTCGCGGAAGCGCGCGACCTCCGCGCCGGCCTCGCCACCGGCGTCCACGGCGGCGGGCCCGGGAGGGCCGGCGGCCGGGCCCGGCGCCACGCCGCGCGCCCCCGCGACCTGCGGGTCCGGCGCGGGGGCGCCCGGATCGTTGAGGCCGTTGAGCCAGGTGCCGACGGACACGCCCGCGTCGCGCGGCAGCCGCGAGGCGGCCAGGCCCGCGACCGCGTGACGACCCACCTGCCGCGGGAAGCTCCCGCGGGTCGCCCGCGCGCACTCGGGCATGGTGCACAGGAACGTGAGCGACTCCGCGACGTTGAGCCGGTGCGTCGACCGCAGCAGCGTGAAGAGGCTCTCGGGATGGTCGGCCGCGGCCGGCAGCCGGTCGCGCTCGGGCAGCTTCCCGGTCAGCAGGGCGGGCACGGCGTAGTAGGTCCCGTCGGCCACGGTCGTCGCGCGGCGGTACCAGTCGGCCTCCTGCGCCAGACGGGCCAGGTGCGGGGCGCGCGCCGCGTCGATCCGTTCGTCGGCGTCGAGCAGCGAGACCAGCGGGAGCTCGTCGAGGACCACCATCACCACGGGCGTCCTCTGCGCGCCCGTCGCCCCGATCGCCTCGGGCGGCCCGCGCAGGACGAGATGGGAGACCGGGCCGGTCAGCAGGAAGAGCGCGAGCACGACGAAGGAGGCCGCCCCCACGGCCGTCGCCAGCGACCGGACGGGCGCCCAGCGGGCGAACGCCGCGCCGGCGGCGAGGGCGCCCGCGACGACGGCCGCGCTGCGCACCGCGGCGCCCGCCCCGTAGGCCACCTGCCACGCCAGCACCCCGGCCAGCAGCCCGACGAGGACGAGGTGCAGGCCGCGCGACCAGCGCTCCGAGGCGCGGTGGGCGATCGCCTCGAGGGTCAGGAGGGCGAGGGGCGGCGCGAGCACCAGCAGCAGCGCGAACGTGGCCACCTGCGGCCCCGTGGCTCCGTTGGCCAGCAGGAGCACGGGCTCCCGGGCCAGCCGGTCGAAGATCGGCTGCGCCACCGCGAAGGTCCACAGGCCGGCCAGCTGCAGGCCGCGGACGAGCCATGCCCGCCGAGGTGCCGGGCGAACGTCTGAGGGAGCGCTCAAGTCCCGGGACCCTAGGCGTTTCGCGCGCCGGGCCGCCGCTACGCTTGCGGCCGTTGACCGTGCGCCAGACCGTTCCGGGCGACATGCCCTCCGAGAGGACCGTCCCGGGGGTCAGCCTCATCGCGACGGTCTTCAACGAGGCCGCGACGATCGACGCCTGGCTGGCGGGCCTCGACGCGCAGACGGTCCGGCCGCAGGAGGTCGTGATCGTCGACGCCGGCTCGACGGACGGCACCCTCGAGGCTCTCCAGGCCCGCGCGGCGCGCGACCCGGCCTTCAAGGTCCTGGTCGTCGCGGGCCTCAGCGTGCCCGAGGGCCGCAACCGCGCCATCGAGGCGGCCGCCGGCCCGATCGTCGCGATCACCGACGCCGGGACGCACCCTGAGCCCGACTGGCTCGAGCGGCTCGTCGAGCCCCTCCTCGAGGACCCGCAGGCGGGCGTCAGCGCCGGCTTCTTCGCGCCGGCCGGTACCAGCGCCGTCGAACGCGTCCTCGCCGCGGTGATCACCCCCCGGCTGCCCGAGATTGACCCGGAGACCTTCCTTCCGTCCAGCCGGTCCGTCGCGGTGCGCAAGGAGTGGTGGGAGAGGGCGGGCGGCTACCCCGACTGGCTGCGCGCGGGCGAGGACCTCGTGTTCGGGATGCGGCTGCGCGAAGCCGGAGCACGCTTCGTGTTCGCCCCGGACGCGATCGTCCACTGGTCCCCCCGCCCGACGCTCGGCGGCTTCTTCGCCCAGTACAGGCACTACGCGCGCGGCGACGGCCACGCCCACCTGTGGACCCGGCGCCACGCCATCCGCTACGCCGCATACGTCACCGGCGCCGGGCTGGCCGCGGCCGGACGGTCTCGCAAGTGGCCGCGGCTCGCGCTCGCCGCCGGCGTCGCGGCGTACATGCGGAAGTTCTTCCGCCGCGTCCGGGCCGAGCGTCCGATCGACGGCGCCCTGGGCCGGCTCGGCGCCCACCTGCTCGTCCCGGTCATCGTCGTCATGGGCGACGTGGCGAAGATGATCGGCTACCCCAAGGGTCTCTACGAGCGGGCCCGGGCCGGGTCGCCGGAGGCCCTCCAGCACGCCGCGATCCGCTCGCACCGCGCCCTCGACGCGGGCGCGCCGCCGACCCGCCTCGGGCCTCTCGGTCGTGGCCTGAGGCGCCTGATCGACGCCTTCCCGCCGCTGCGAGCGGCCGTGAAGTCGCCCGCCGCCCAGCGGGCGATCCACGTCGCCCGGGCCGGCGCGCACCTGCGGCCCTCCTGCGCGGTCAGGCTCGCCGCCGCCACGGTCGCCGCGCCCGGCCGCAGCGCTGCCTACCGCCTGCGCGACGGCTCGGGGCGCGTCTGGCTGCGAGCCGG
>JAWVEV010000130.1:0-6324 GCA_033856535.1 Miltoncostaeaceae bacterium
CGCCCGCCTAGCCCACCCGCAGCACCGTCGCCAGGAAGAGCTCCGGCGTCCCGCGCAGGACCTCGAGCCGCGGCTCCGGCACCTCGATCACGCGGTCGACGACCAGGCCGCGCAGCGGCTCGAGCCACCGGTCCTCCATCACCCGCTCCAGCGCCCGCCGGTCGCCGCCGAGCACCACCGCGTCCAGCCGCCCCGCCTCCGCCTCGCCGACCAGGACGCGCGCCGCGACCTCCGCGGCCGCCCGGAGGGACTCCGTCGCCTCGTTCTCACGACGCCGGGCGAAGCGGCCGGAGCTGGAGCCTCCCTTGCGGTGGCGCGCATGCACCAACCGCCGATCCACCTTGGACGCGACGAGGCGCGCACCCTCGAAGACGCCCGCCGCGTGGGCCCCCAGACGGACCAGCAGGACCCCCACGCGCCGCTCCATCTCGACGTGCGCCAGCAACCCGGCGACCGACGGGTCGGCCACGGGCGCGAACGGCGGCTCGACTCCCAAGGCTGCTCCGTCGCCGCCCGTCAGCACCAGGCCATCGCCGTCGCGGGCCACCACGGCGACGCCGCCGTGGGCCTCGGCCCACCGGTCGAGCCAGCGGCCCAGCCGCTCCGGTGGCACCTCGTAGCGCTCGCTCACGACCAGACGTATAACGGGCGCGACCCCGGGCACCCGTTGCGCCTCCCGGTAGCCGCAGGTTCTATGCGCCCGATTCGTTGGAAGTCAGAGCATGCGGACCGGCCGGCGACTCGGTGCGATGGCGGTGGCCGGGATGGTCGCCGCCTTTGGCGTGCTCTGGCTCGCCAGCGCGCCCGCCGCGCCGACCAGCTGCCGTGAGGCGGAGGTCCGGAAGGGCAGGACGGGCACCTGGACGCTCTACGCCGCGCCGATCTTCCCGGAGGGCGACTCGATGGTCACCGCCCAGGCGGTCGATCCCCGCAACCCGAACCTCTGGTACATCACGAACGGCCTGGCGGTCATGGCGTCGCAGGACGGCGGCTGCTCCTGGAAGGTCTCCTACGAGCTGCCCGCGGCCCCCGCGCCCGGCCAGCCGTTCGACGTCACGACGGGCCGCATCCACGCCCTGTCGGCCGGCGGCGGGCGCGTGATCGCCACGGCCACCGGCAACGCGAACATCGAGGAGCTGGCGGGGCAGCCCCCGCGCGAGGTGCCCGAGACGGGGGTCAGGCCGGACGCGGCCAGCGCCGCGACGGTCGTCGTGGTGTCCGAGGACTCGGGCGCGTCGTGGCGCGCCTCCGAGTCGCCGCTCCCCACCGACGGCGGCGCGCCCGGGCCGGTCGTCCAGGTTCGCGGCAGGCCGGAGGTCGTGTTCCTCGCCACGGGCATGTCGATCCGGCGCAGCGACGACGGCGGCCGCACGTTCATCACGGTCGCCCGCCTGGCGGCCGTCAAGGAGCCGCGGCAGGACCCGGCGAAGAACGACCCCAGCCCGATCGGCGGCAACGTCGCGGGCGGCGTCAACGAGATCGCCCCCGAGCCCCTGGCCGGCGAGGTCGTGATCGTCCGCGGCGACCAGTTCGCCTGGCGCTCGGTCGACGGCGGCCGGACCTTCGCGCCCGTGGTGTCCCGGCCCGAGGGCTCGAGCGAGGCGCCGGAGGGCTTCACGCTCTTCGGTCCCGCCATCGCGCCCGCCGGAGAGCTGCCCGGCCGGGTGACGTTCACGATCGGCGGCGACAAGCAGCCGGGCGTCTCCGGCTACCTGGTCTCCGAGGACGGCGGGGAGAGCTACCGGTCGCGCAGCGTGGACCAGATGGGCAGGATCAGCGGGGCGCCGGTCGCGCTCGTCTCGGGCGCCGGCTCGCGCGAGGACATGATCCTCAGCACGGCTCCGCACCCGGGCCGCGGCATCGCCAGCGTGTACCGCTGGCATCCCGGCGCCAGGCGGATGGTCGACGTCGACGAGTTCAACCTAGGCGAGCTGCGCGGGACCCAGCTCGACGCGTCGGCCCAGCCGCGCGCGCACTTCTTCCAGGGCCGCCGGCTCGTCACCTGGGACCTGCCGGCCGGCGGCATGGCGGCCGTGCCGGTCCGCGGGGAGCCGGACTTCATGGGCAAGCGGCCGCCGTTCAAGCTCGGCCCCGACGGGGAGCCGGAGCGCCCGCCCGACACGCCGAAGGGGCCCCAGGGCACGCTGAGCCCGGAGGGCGGGACGATCGAGGTCCCGGCGGGCTCCAGCAGGCGGGTCGAGTACAGCCTGAAGATGCCCGCCCGCCCGAGCCGGCTGGACACGTTCTTCCTGCTCGACACCTCGGGAAGCACGGACCCGTACATCATCGCCCTCTCGCGGGGCCTGACCCGCCTGGCGGAGAGCCTCTCCGAGCAGAGCATCGACGCGTGGTTCGGCCTCGGCGAGTACCAGGACTGGCTGGCGCTGCGCTACCGCCGCCGCTCCGACCTGCGTCCGCCGCAGGACGAGTGGCTGCGCTACCAGCTCGACAGCATCCGGACCAACGGCGGCCGGGAGCCCGGGTACACGGCCGTGCACCAGGCGATCACGGGGACCGGCATCCGCAAGACGCCCAGCCTCGACGGCGACCCGGTGGCGCCCGACCGCAACGCCCACTGGCGCCGCGGCACCGCGCGGCTGGTGCTGCAGATCGCGGACGAGCCGTTCTCGGAGGACCCGCACGGAGCCACGCGCGACCAGGCGGTCGAGGCGATCCGCAGCCGCGGAGTCCAGTACGTGGGAGCGGTCGTCACCGAGCGACCGCTGCCGCAGGAGACGGGCGAGCTCTGCGAGTCCCTGGACGAGTCGCCGGCCGAGCCGCCCCCGGGCACTCTTCCCGTCAACGGCCCCGAGCGCCGCGCCGACAGCTACGCGCTGCTCTGCCAGATGCTCGACCTCGCCGCCGAGGCGGGGACGCTCGCGCCGGCCGGCGGGGTGGACTGCGACGGCGACGGCGGGGTCGACATCCCCGAGGGCCGGCCGCTCGTGTGCGTGATCCCGAACGCGCGCGTCGACGGACTGCCCGACGCGGTGCGACGGCTCGCGATGGCCGTGCGGATGGAGCAGCCGGTCCGCCTGGTGCCCGCCGAGGGCGCCCCGGTGAAGATCGAGGTGGAGCCGGCGGGGGACTTCGCGGCCGTCAACGTCCGCCAGGACAACGACCTGGCCTTCACGGCGACCTTCACCTGCAAGGCCGACCAGTCGGGCGAGAGCTACGACGTCACGCTGCAGGCCGTCGTCGACGACCTGCCGGTCGCCGAGGCCAAGCCGAAGGTGGAGTGTGGCGAGAAGGCCGCGATCGTGCCGGCGATCGCGCCGAAGAAGCGCGCGCCCGCCGCCAAGCCGGTACCGCAGAAGGCCGCCGCCGCCGCGGTGCCGCCCGCCCCCGCGAACGCCCCGGCGCCCCTGCCGCAGCAGCCGCCCCCGCCGGCGAAGGTCCCGAGCCAGGCGGCCGTGCAGGCGCAGGTGCAGGCGCCGTCGCCGATCCAGGCGACGGGCCAGGCGTCGGCCACCCAGCTGGCGCAGGGCCAGGTCGGTGCGGCGCAGCAGGAAAAGCAGGTCCAGGGGACCCTGCAGACGGTCCGGATCGACGGCGCGCCGTCGGTCACGGAGCTGGACTTCGCGAGCGCTCCCGCACAGGCCCCGGGCGACTGGCCGTGGCTCGTGCGCACGCTCGGAATGGCGGGAGTGGTCGGGGCGGCGGGAGCCGCTCTCGTCCGTAGGCGCACTCAGAGAGACACGAGGAAGGTGCACGACCGATGAACGACGCCCACGCCCATCTCCACGACGCGCGGCCGCACGGCCGGCTCGGCGCGCCGGCCGTCAAGGCCCGCGAGCGCCTCGTCGCGTGGTGGGAGCGGACGCGCCTGCTGCCCAAGGTGACGAAGATCCTCCTCGGGCTGCTGGTCGTGCTCGTCGCCGCTCTCGCGGTCGGCCTGCTGATGCTCCGGCCCTCGCCCGCCGGGCGCGAGATCTCCCTCACGGAGCTCACCTCCCTCGCCGGGCAGGGCCGCGTGGCCGAGGCCACGCTGCTCGACCAGGACCACGTGGTCGAGGGCCGGCTCACCGCCGGCGGCTCCTCCTCGCCCGGCGGCCCGTACTTCGTGAGCTACCCCTCCAACGAGGGGACGACGGCGCGCATCCTGGCGGCGCTCGACGAGGCGGGCGTCGCGGCGCGCGTCGACGCCCAGACGGCGAAGGCCAACACGCGCTTCCTGCTCCTCGCGATCCTCCCGATCCTCCTGCTGGCGAACCTGTTCGCGCTGTTCTTCGCCGGCCGGGGCCAGAGCGGGCTGGGCGAGGTCGAGGCGTTCGGCCGCATGGACCGCGAGGGCCAGATCGGCGGCCGGGTCACGTTCGCCGACGTGGCGGGCGTCGAGGAGGCCCAGGAGGAGCTGATGGAGGTGGTCGACTACCTCCGCGATCCCGCGAAGTACGCCTCGCTCGGAGCCATGCCGCCCAAGGGCGTCCTGCTCTTCGGCCCTCCCGGCTGCGGCAAGACGCTGCTCGCCCGGGCGGTGGCCGGCGAGGCCCGGGTCCCGTTCTTCTCGGTCTCGGGCGCGGAGTTCGTCGAGTCGCTGGTCGGCGTCGGCGCCGCCCGCGTGCGCGACCTGTTCAAGACCGTCCGCTCGGTCGCCCCGGCCATCGTCTTCATCGACGAGCTCGACGCCGCCGGCCGGCGGCGCGGCACCGGTGGCGGCGGCGGCAGCGAGGAGCGCGACCAGACGCTCAACCAGCTGCTCGTGGAGATGGACGGCTTCCAGATCGCCGAGGGCCTCGTCGTGATGGCCGCGACCAACCGGCCGGACATCCTCGACCCGGCCCTGCTGCGCCCGGGCCGCTTCGACCGGCACATCACCATCGAGCGCCCCGACGTGGAGCGGCGCCAGGCGATCCTGCGGCTGCACGCCGCCAGGCGCCCGCTGGCCGAGGACGTCGACTTCGCCGAGCTCGCCCGCGCGACTCCCGGCTTCACCGGCGCCGACCTCGCCAACGTGCTCAACGAGGGGGCGCTGCTCGCGATCCGCGGCGGCAAGGACCTGGTCGACCGCCGGCTGCTCTCCGAGGCGGTGCAGCGCGTGCTGTCGGGCCCGCAGCGGCGCGGTCACCTGTTCACGGACGAGGAGCGCCGGCGCGTGGCCACGCACGAGGCAGGTCACGCGATCGCCGCGGCGCTGCTCGGCGACCGCGACCACGTGCACCGCGTCTCCATCGTGGCTCGCGGGCGCGGCGTCGGGACGACCTCGCTGGAGCGCGCGGACGCGGACGCGATCTCGACCGAGGCCCAGCTGCGCACGCGCCTGGCGGTGGCCATGGCGGGCCGCGCGGCCGAGGAGCACGTCCTCGGCAATGCCTCCACGGGCTCCGCCGACGACCTCGAGCTCGCCACCCGCATCGCCCGCGAGATGGCCGGCGTGCACGGCCTCACGCCGGAGGTGGGGCTCACCGCCGTCCTCGCTCGCGACAAGGGCGCGCTCGGCAACCCGCCCGAGCTCGACGCGCTCTCCGACGAGACGCACGCTGCCTTCGACCAGGCGGTCTCGCGCCTGCTCGACGAGGGCCACGCCGCGGCGCGCCACCTGATCGCCAAGGCGTCCCCGCACCTGCACGACCTGACCGAGCGCCTGCTCGCCGACGAGCAGCTCGAGGGCCGGGCACTGGCCGAGATGCTGCCGGAGGCCATGTCCGTGACCGAGGCCGAGAGGCTCCTCGCGGGCAAGCCGCGGACGCGCGCATAGCTCGCTTATCCAGACGTTCCAGCGCTGACCGGGGGCGGGCCGCCGTCGACCGCCCCCGGTAGGTTCGGGCGCCGATGCGCTTGCTCTGCCTGGTGCTCGGGCTGGCGGGGGTTCTCGCGGGCTGTGGCGGGCACGGCGGCGGGGAGCCTGCCGCGCCGGCACCCACCCCCGTCGCGCCGACGCCGGCCGGCTACGCCGCCGCGATCAACCGTCTCTGCGAGCGCCATCTCGCGGAGGTCGGCCGCCTGACCTCTGAGGCGGTGGACCGCGCGGAGCTGCTCGACCTCAGCCGCCGGGACGCGACGGCCGAGGCCATCGCGCTGACGCTGCCGGTCCTGCGCCGCAGCTTCGCGGAGGCGCGGGCGCTCCCGCGGCCGCCCTCCCAGGCGCGCAGGCTCGCGCTCTTCTGGGCGCGCGCCGACGACTCCGTCGCGCTGCTGCGCCGCGCGGAGCGGGCGCTGAGGGCGGGCGACGACGTGGAGCTCGCGCGCGCCCGCGGCCGCATCCGGGAGGTCGCGGCCGACACGCGGCCCGTCGCAAAAGCCCTGCACCTGCGATCTTGCCTCGCGTGACGCTGCGCCTGTACCGGGCCCCGTTCTCGACCAACGTCGAGCGGGTGGCGCTCG